>CALBME010000192.1 GCA_937896295.1 uncultured Micavibrio sp.
GCGTTTTGACCGTGGTTGTGGTGGTGGTCGTCTGTGCGGCCGCTACGGCGGGCACGCTCATCTGCGTGGGGTCCTCGGCGGGCATCGGCGCGGAAGGCACGGGCATGGACGCCGCAACCTCGGCCAGTGTGGTGGTTGCAGGCACGATTTCGGTGGTGGTGGTGGTGACGACCTCCTGCCCGGGTGCCGCAACCGGCAGGGGCAGCGGCGGCACAGGCGCATCCACCGAAGAAACCACACCGCTCAGGCGCGTCTGCAGGGATGCAAGCTTCGCGCTCAGCATCTCCATATCCTTGCGCATGGAATCGAGGCGCGAACGCGCCTGCTGCAGTTCGTCGTTGAAATACACGCTGTCCGTAAGGCCGTGCGCACCCGCCAGCGGCAGGGCGGGCGGCGTGACGTTGCCGGACGCCGCCGGCGCAAGCTTACCGGCCATGCGGCCATCTTCCTTGCCGGGTGAACAGGCCGCAAGCGCCAGCGTGGCACAGGTGGCAAGCAGCAGGAGACGTTGGGAAAGCATCATGGGAACCACCGGAGGGGTAGGAATCGGTTTCTGTCCCTCAAAGTGTAAAACCCCCGCCCTTTTCTGGCAATCACTTGCGAAAACGCGCGGGATCAAGGCTGTTTATGGCATCCGCGCCCGCGGGCATGGGCTGGCCGGAGAGAATCGCGGCCACCACCGCCCCCGCCGCAATACCGGAAATCAGCCCGTGGCTGCCATGCGCGACGCTGACCACGTAATCGCCGCATACGCCCACAACCGGGTGCCGGTCCTTCGCGGCGGCGCGGAAACCGGTCCACCCGTCCACCACGCTCACATCGCCGATGGCGGGTATGGCCGCCTTCAGCTGGGCGACGTTGCGGGCGTGGTCGTCATCGCGCACGCTGGCATCCCTGTCCCATGGCTGGAACGTCGCGCCGCACATATGCGTGCCGTCATCGTTCTCCGGGGTCAAATACCCGCCATAGCAAAGATTGGTTTTATTGGGCACCGATGCGCGCAGGCGGCTGACCTGTCCGCGCACGCTTTCAATGGGCAGGTCGCAGAAATCCTTCACCCCTGCCCCGTTTGCCAGCACGACGACATCGCCCAGCGGCGTCCCTTTGCGAATGTCCAGCCCGCGCGCCAGTGCCGCGCACACCGCGCGTGGCGACGTTACAGCCGCATCCGGATAAAACAGGCACGGCACATGGACAGGCACGCCCGCCACATCCGACGCATCGTCCAGCAAAGCCATGTGATCGGCATGCCAGTTCAGGTTGGCGGCATACGCTTCGAACTTGCGCCGCTTGTCGTCCGATGTCTGCAGGTGCAGCGAACCGCACGCCCGCAAAGGCACGCCCAGGTCGCGGATAAACCGCAGCGCGTAATCATACGCAAACGCGTACCAGTCGCTCTGCGCGCTGCGCTGCGCGGTCAGCTTGGGGTTCATGATGCCCGCGCTGTTGCCGGACGCGCCCGCCGCCACGCCCGCATCGTCATAAACCGCAACGTCGAAACCTGCGCGTTTCAGGTGCCACGCGGCGGATAGTCCCGCAAGACCCGCGCCCACCACCGCCACTGTCCCTGACCTGCGAACGGGGTTGGCGGAGCGCCCCTGCGCGGGGCCTGCAAAGACGCCTGCCGTCATGTGATATTTCCACCCGAACCCCTTGCGCCGCTCGATCGCAAAACCGGCCTCTTTCAGGCCGCGGCGCACATGTCCCACCGCCGTGAAGGACGCCAGCGTCGCCCCCGGCGCCGACAGGCGCGCCATCTGCGCGAACAGCGCGGGCGACCACATATCGGGGTTCTTGGCCGGCGCGAACCCGTCCAGGAACCACGCATCGATGGCCGTGTTCATCTGCGGCAGCGCGTCGTGCACGTCATCGAAAATCAGGGTCAGCGTGACACGATCCGACAGGTTGATCCGGTGAAAGCCGGGAATGCGCAACGGGTACAGGTCCAGCAACCGGTCCAGATAGGGCTGCAGATCCCACGGCGCCAGCGCGGCGCGGATCTGGTCCCGCGACAGCGGATATTTTTCAACCGACATCAGGTCAAGGCGCTGATGGGCCTCGGTCGTTTCTTCAAACAGCTTCCATACCGCCAGAATATTCAGCCCCGTCCCAAACCCCGTTTCGAAAATGCAGAAATGATCGCGCCCCGCCCATGCCTGCGGCAGGTTGTTGCCGCCCTGAAAGACATAGCGCGACTCCGCCAGCCCGTCCTGCCGCGAGAAATAGATATCGTCGAATTGTTCGGAATGCATGGTTAAAGCGTGGAAGCCTCTGCCGCCATCGCGCAGAAGGTTTCGATCTCTTCGTCGGAGAATCCATTGGCCTGCGCGATTTCGGAGATGATGACATTACGCATCAGCGTCACCAGGTCTTCGCCCGTGTCGCACCACAGGTCCAGGATCGGGCGGCGGTATAAAAACAGTTTCTTGGAATCGTTCGCGGCCTTGCTGGCCACGCCCGGAATTTTTTCAGCCGTTGCCTGGTACAGGCCCAGCAGGTCGTATTCGCTGTCGATCTCCAGATTGTCGAGCGCCTCGCGCGGGGCGAATTCATCGACCATCAGTTCCATGTCTTCGATAAACGCTTCCAGCTCGGCGGGAAACGTCTCAAGCACGCTGATGGCGACCGCATGCATATCCTCCGGCGCCGGCGGCGTCGAAAAATTCATGATGATCCGGCGGCGCTCAAGCGCTTGTGCCATGGGGTTTGCCCTGCCCGTCAATTGGTCTAATGTGAATGAGACAAGACTAAACATAAAAAGGGATTATTGCCAATGGCCTCGCGCACTGCCGATGTACTGGATGAAAGGGCCCGGAAAAACGCCCTTGCCCGCCTTCGCGGCTGGAAATACGACGAAAAACTGGCGGCTTTTACCAAGGAATACAAATTTGTGGATTTCGTCGCCGCCATGTCCTTCATGAGCCGCTGCGCCTTCGAAATCGAAAAAATGAACCACCATCCGGCATGGACGAACGTCTATAACCGGGTACTTGTCCGCCTGACCTCGCACGACGCCAAGGGGGTCACGATCCGCGATACAAACCTTGCAAAGATTATGGATTCACTGGCCATTACCCCGTTAGGGAAATTCTCGAAAAAATAGAAAACGCCCGTGAATCACGGTATGATGGATAGGTCATTTCGGAGAGTTCATGGACATCAATTCCACTGCCCTTTTTGGTCAGCAACAGGCCCTCAGCCAGCTGAGCCTTCAGCAGTCCCTGCTCAAGCAGAACGCAAAACAGGACCAGAAAACCGCGACCATCCTGGCTCAGGCTGTCGAAGCCGCCAGTTCATCGGGCAACGCCACGCGCGGCGTCAACCTCGACATTTCCGTCTGATTGATTCTTAAAAAGTAATCGGCTCTGCCGCTGGCATGGATTCCAGCGCCGCGGTGATGTCGTCGATATACGGCATGGCCGTCTGGGCGCCCTTGGCACGAATGGCGAGCGACCCCGCCACCGAAGCGCGACGCATGGCCTCCGGCACGCTCATCTTGGCGTGAATGGCGGCTGCGAACGCCCCGCAATAGGCATCGCCGGCGCCGCTGGTATCCACCACTTCCGCCACCGGGTATGCCGGTACGCTCCAGCCCTGACCGTTCCCCACCGCCACAGACCCCTTGCCGCTTAGCGTGACGACGCAGGTCAGGTCGCAGTTCCGCGACAGCGCATGTGCCAGCTTCACGGCATCGGTTTCGATCTTCAGGCCCAGCTTCTCGGCAATGGCCGTCGCTTCCAGCTTGTTGACGATCAGGTAATCGAGATGTTGCAGCGCTTCGCGCGGAAGGTTCTGGGCGGGCGCAAGGTTCAGGATGGTGGTGGCCCCAAGGCGCGACGCGCGTTCCAGCACCGGCCAGTTCACGTCACCGCGAATTTCCATCTGCATCAAAAGGACATGGTTGGGCCCCAGTATTTCGTCCGGCACCTGGTCGGGGATGACTTCGCTATTGGCGCCAAGCGCCACGACGGTCTGGTTTTCGCCCGCCTCGTCCACGAAAACGGTGGCACAGCCCGTGGGCGACGTATCGGATACAACCACGCCGGAGGTTAAGACCCCCTCCCGGCGCAGGGTGTTCAGGGCGCGGGTACCGAACCCGTCATCGCCCACCCGGCCCACCATGGCCACCTTGGCGCCGCAGCGCACGGCGGCGATGGCCTGGCTCATGCCCTTGCCCCCCGGCAGCCATTCATAGCCGGGCGTCAGGACCGACTCCCCCGGCTGGGGGAAGTGCTTGACCTGCATAATCAGGTCTATATTGATGGATCCGAAGACTATGATCATGCAATTCGACTTTCCAGCCCATTTTAACACGCTTCTGGCCGATCTGAAAACAGAAGGCCGTTACCGCCATTTTCGCACCCTCGAACGCGTGATGGGCCGCTTTCCCCGCGCCCTGATCCACCATGCCGACGGACGCCAACAGGAAGTGACCGTCTGGTGTTCCAACGACTATCTGGGCATGGGCCACCACCCCGCCGTTATCGCTGCACTGCAAAATGCGGGCCAGCACCACGGCGCGGGTGCCGGGGGTACGCGCAACATCGCCGGCACCTCCGCCGAAATGGTGGCGCTTGAATCCCTGATCGCACACCATCACGGCAAGGAAGCGGGACTTGTTTTCACCTCGGGCTACACCGCCAACGAAGGCGCGCTGGGCGTATTGGGCCGTGTGTTACCTGACGCCATCATCTTCTCGGACGCGCTCAACCACGCCTCCATGATCTCGGGCATGAAAATCGCTGGGTGCGAGAAAAAGATTTTCCCGCACAACGATCTCGGTGCGCTCAAAAAACTGCTGATGGCGGAAAAACCCGGCCGTCCGAAAATCATCGCGATCGAAAGCGTCTATTCGATGGAAGGCTCCGTCGCCCCTTTACGCGACATCGTGCGTCTGGCGCGGCAGTTCGGTGCCCTCACCTATCTGGATGAGGTCCACGCCGTCGGCCTGTATGGCGATCACGGTGCAGGTATGGCCGAACAGATGGGCGTAATGGACCAGATCGACGTGATCGAAGGCACTTTCGGCAAGGCCTACGGCGTCCACGGCGGTTATATCGCGGCTTCAAGGGCGCTGGTCGATGTCGTGCGCAGCTTTGCATCCAGCTTCATTTTCACGACCGCCCTGCCCCCTGCCGTTCTGGCCGCCGCCGCCGCCAGCGTCGAACACCTGCGCACGTCGCGCACCGAACGCGAAAACCAGCGCATGGCCGTCGACCGTCTGAAGTTCCGTCTGAAGTCCGCCGGCCTGCCTTTCCTCGACGGGCATTCGCATATCGTGCCACTGATCGTGGGCGATGCGCATTGCTGCAAGGCCGTGACCGACCATCTGCTCGAACGCTATGACATCTACGTTCAGCCGATCAATTATCCGACCGTGCCCAAAGGCACCGAACGCCTGCGCCTGACTCCCACTGCGTGCCATACGGTCGACCATGTCGATGCGCTGTGCGATGCGCTGGTCGAACTATGGGCGCATCACGAAATACCGCAACGCGTCGTCGCTTAAGCCTTGTAAATCTTGCCAATGAACGCGGCGATCTGGTCCTGCGAAAACGGCTTCATGATCGTGGGCAGGTTTATGCCGGCCGGGTTGACCTCTGCATACCCTGTCGCCAGTACCACGGGCATATCGGGCCATGATTTCCGGACGTTTTCTATCAGCTGCAGACCGGTCATATTGGGCATGGCCTGATCCGTAATCAGCATGTCATAGACATGCCCCTGGCGCAGATGGTCCAGAGCCGCCTGCGCCGACGTCATCGGCACGGCCTTGTGCCCCAGATCCTCCAGCATGGCCATGGTATTGGTCAGGACCAGCGCGTCGTCATCCACGACCAGAATGTTCAAGGGTCTAAGCGGTGTCAGCGGCACGTCGCCCGACGTTCCCTGCGCGGGCATATCGGCATCGTTGCTGATCGCGGCGGGAAACCAGATTTCAATCGTCGTCCCCTTTTTCGGCGTGCTGGCAATACGCAGCGTACCGCCCGATTGCTGGGCCAGCCCATGCACCATCGAAAGCCCAAGACCAGTACCCTTGCCGGGTCCCTTGGTGGTAAAAAACGGCTCAGTCGCCCGCATCAGCGTCTCGGCATCCATGCCCACGCCATTATCCTGAACGGAAAGACACACATATGTACCAGGTACCAGCCCCGTCAGGCTATCCGCCTCGATCACTTCGCGCCGCGCCGAAATGATGATCGTGCCGGTTTCATTGGGCATTGCGTCACGCGCATTGACCACAAGGTTCAACAGCGCGTTTTCAAGCTGGTTTTCATCTGTCCTGACCGGCGGCAGGTTCAGCGGAAAGCGCGTCTCGATCGACACTTCACTACCCAGTGAACGCTGCAGAAGACCCGCCATACCGTGGATCAGCGTACCCAGATCGACCGCGCGCAGATCCAGTTTCTGCCGCCGCGCGAACGATAGCATTTTCTGCGTCAGTGCCGCGCCCCGCTGGGCGCCCTGCAACGCATTGTCCAAAAGTGCATTCAGCTTTTCATCTTTGGGCATCTTACGCTTGAGCATGTCCAGAGACGCAAGGATAACCATCAAAAGATTGTTGAAGTCATGGGCAATCCCGCCCGTCAGGCGTCCGACCGCCTCCATTTTCTGTGCCTGGAAAAGCGCCTCGCGTGCTTCGCCCAGTTTGCGCTCGGCTTCCTTGCGTTCCGACAGATCACGCGTGACCTTGGCAAATCCAACCAGTCGTCCGTTATTGTCGCGGATGGGGTCGATGATGACATACGCCCAGAACCGCGTGCCGTTTTTGCGCACGCGCCAGCCTTCGGCTTCGAATTTGCCCTTGGTTTCCGCCTCTTTCAGCGCAAGGGCGGGAATGCCTGCTTTAATATCATCGGGCGTATAGAAAACGGAAAAATGCTGACCCAGGATTTCATCGGCTTCGTACCCCTTGAAACGCCGTGCGCCAGTGTTCCAGCTGCTGACGATGCCGCGCTCGTCCAGCATGTAGACGGCGTAATCCGTGATCGCATCGACAAGGATCCGGTAACGGTCTTCTTCCGTGAATGATGCGGTAAGCCGTCCGGCCTGTTCCATGCGTGTTCCTTGCTCGGTGGAACATACGCCGGAAACATCCTTAGGTTCCACAAAAACCTAGGTTTTGCAGGCGATATCGATGATATCCGACAATACAGCGGATGCCGTCGGCCCCGCGCCCGCGCCGGGCCCGATCAGCGTGCAGATATCAACCGGCTCGGCCCTGATCGTTACCGCGTTCATCGCCCCGTTAACGCTGGCCAGCGGATGATCCAGCGGAAGATGCACCGGCCCGACCCGAAGCGTAAGCCCCTGCGCGCCCTTCTCGGCCCGTGCCACAAGGCGAATGGTCTGCCCCTGCGCGCGTGCCGCCTGCATGTCGGCGGCTGTGATGCTGCGGATACCGCTGACCGCGATCGCATCGGTTTCCACCGATGCGTCCAGCGCCAGCTTGGCAAGAATGGTCAGTTTATGCGCCGCGTCCCAGCCATCGACATCCAGTGTCGGATCGGCTTCGGCATATCCCTTGGCCTGTGCCTCGGCCAGCACGTCGGCAAAACTGCGGCCACTTGCATCCATCGTGGACAGGATGTAGTTGCACGTCCCGTTCAGAATACCTTCAATCCGTGTGATGCGGTTGCCGGCCAGGGACTCGCGCATGACCTTGATGACGGGAATGCCGCCGCATACCGATGCCTCAAACATCAGCGGCGCGGTGTAACGCGCGCTCATATCGAACAATTCGCGCCAGTGCGCGGCCAGCATGCCCTTGTTCGCCGTAATCAGGGGCTTTCCCGCCGACAGGGTCGCGCATGCCAGATGATGGGCCGGGCCGTTGGCGCCGCCCATCAGTTCGACAACCGCGTCCAGCCCCGTCTGCGTGGCCAGTGCCGCAGGGTCGTCAACCCATGTGGCGCCTGACAGATCAACATTTCGGTTTTTGGTTTTGTCCCGCGCCGATACGGCAACAATGGAAATGGCGCGGCCCGCCTGTGCCGCCAGCATGTCCTGATGCTGGACGATCTGCCGGGCGACTTCCGCACCGACAGTCCCAAGCCCCGCAAGGCCAAGACGCAAAGGCGACTTCAAATCAATACCCCGTAAGCGACGGCGAACGGCGGCCTGCGACCATGCTCGGCGTAGCCGATGCGACCGGCGCCGGCGCGGCGGATGTATCGTAACGCGGTTTGGTCAGGGTGGATGACCCCGTCATATCGTCGAACGGCGAACGCGGTGCCGTGGTGGCCGATACCGGCGGCTGCATGGTCACGGGCTCAGGGGCCGTCAGGGTCAGGGGCCTGCGCACCTGCCCGCTTACCGGCGCTTTTGCAAACGGGTCGGCTTCCGCCACCTCGACGTTCTTGACCGGGGGCAGCATGCCCGCCGATGCAAGGCCGATGGGCTTGCCCACCGTTCCGGGTTCGCGCAGCTGCGGCACTTCCTGTTCGGTGCCATATTGCGCCTTCAGCGGCGGCACCGCATAGGCGGGCAGGAACGCGGGCGCTTCTTCGCCGGGCAGCGGGTAAACCGTGACGCTTTCGTCGAAGACGGTATAACCGCCGCTTGTCGTGTTCTCAAGAATGCCCTGCGGCTTGGTCGGGGCCAGCGGGTTTTTGAACGATCCCGCCGTGTCGAAGGTCTGCACGTTGTGCTGCTGCGGCATGTCGGTACGCGGCATGGCGTCAATGTCGTTGGCAATGGCAAGCGCCTGCTGGGGGCCGCCATCCATGCGGGCGGACGGTCCGGGCTGCTGGTTGCTCGGTTGTGCCGTTCCGCATGCGCTTAAGGCCAGGGCGCAGGCGGTCGCAAAAAGAATTTTTTTCATGAATCATTCCAAGGCGTTGACTTAAGGAAATGGTGGAGCAATTCGCCCTGACTGGCAATACGCTCGCGTGAAACGCTGTACAGAAATGACGCTTTGGCGTATAAAAACCTCCATGAAGTCGCACGCGAAGACTGAACCCGAAAGCACTGAAAATCCATACGATTTGGACCGGCTCGCCCGTAATTGGAGCGAGATGCTCAAACTCAGCGCCGATTTCGCCGCCCTTTTCGCCCAGAAAACGGAGGCCGCCCCCACCGCCTTCACCCCCGGCATGATGGACCCGTTCAACCTTCAGGGCGCGTGGATGCGCGTCTTTGAAAATATGATGAACGCCCCGGACAAGATCACCCAGTCGCAGTTCAACCTGTGGCGCGGCTATATGGGCCTCTGGGACCAGGCCCTTGGCCGCATGACGGGCAAAAAATCGGACGACATCGTCCCGGCCGATCCGTCCGACCGCCGCTTCCGGGGCGAGGCATGGCACAACGACGCCCTGTTTGCGTTTATCCGCCAGTCATACCTGCTCTCTGCGCGCTGGTTCACCGATCTGGTCGAAAAAAATACCGGCACGCTCGACCCCGATGCCGCCAAAAAGCTGAAATTCTTCACGCGCGCTTTTGTCGACGCGCTCAGCCCCACGAATTTTCCCTTCACCAATCCCGATGTCATTCAGGCGACGGTGGAAACCGGTGGCGAAAACCTGACCCGCGGCATGAAAAACCTGCTGGAGGACCTCAAGCGCGGCTCCATGCGCATGACCGACGAAGGCGCGTTCAAACTGGGCGAAAACATCGCCACCACGCCGGGGCAGGTCGTCTTCCGCAACGAACTGATGGAACTGATCCATTACGCGCCCGCAGGCGATAAAACCTTTGAAAAACCGCTGCTGATCGCACCGCCATGGATCAACAAATATTACATCCTCGACCTGCGTCCCGATAATTCCTTCGTCAAATGGGCGACCGCGCAGGGCCATGCCGTCTTCATGATTTCGTGGGTCAATCCCGGCGCCGATCTGAAAGACGTGCGCTTTGACGACTACATGAAAAAGGGCATCCTGCCCGCGCTCGACGCCATCGAAAAACAGACCGGTTGCGACCAGACCAACGTCATCGGTTATTGTATTGGCGGCACGCTGCTGACCATGACGCTGGCTTGGCTCAAAGACAAGAAACAGGACCACCGGGTGGCCTCCGCCACCTTCTTCACCACGCTGATCGACTTCCGTGATTCCGGCGACTTAAAACTTTTCGTCGATGAAGAACAATTGAAGAATCTGCACGACCGCATGGCGCAGCAGGGCTTCATGGACGCGAACGCGCTGAAGGCCACGTTCAACCTGCTGCGCGCCAACGACCTGATCTGGTCCTTCGTCATCAACAATTACCTGATGGGGCGCGAACCCTTCCCGTTCGACCTGCTGTACTGGAATTCCGATTCCACGAATTTACCGGCGGCAATGCACGAATTCTATCTGCGCCACATGTACCTGAAAAACGAACTCTGCCAGCCTGGCAAGCTTGAATTCGGCGGGGTGCCCATCGATGTCGGCACTATTGAAACGCCCGCCTATTTCCTTTCCACCCGCGAAGATCACATCGCGCCGTGGAAGGCGACTTTTGCGGGTTCAAAACTTTTCGCGGGCGATGTCACCTTCACCCTCGCCGCCTCCGGCCATATCGCGGGCGTCGTGAACCCGCCCGCCGCCAATAAATACTGCTACTGGACGGCCCACCCGGCGGAAAACCCGGATGCATGGCTCGAACACGCCAAACAGGAACAGGGCTCATGGTGGCCGCACTGGCAGAAATGGGTCGAACAATACGCCGGTAAAAAGGTCGCTGCGATCGATCCGGCATCAGGGCCTTTAAAACCCCTCTGCCCCGCGCCCGGCGAATACGTCAAAAAGAAAGTTTAAATACTGCGGGCTATGCGTAGCGTGCCTTTACGCACGATATCAAAACAATCCCTGCGCCTTTAAAAACACATCAACGGCATCCGTGTACGCGCCCGGCGTACCAAGGTTTGCGTTGATCTCTGCATGCGTCATGTCCTGCGGCAAAACCTCCACCACGTTCCCAAGCGCGCCCGCCTTGGCCGCATAGGCCTGCGCCACAGGACAGGATTCACGCCGCTGGCTTGAACAGACCAAAAGCGCGGGCGGAACCCTGCCGCGCAGCGCATCATGGGGCGACACCCTGCGCCAGAAATCCTGATCCGCACCGAACGCGTTATCATACAGCGGCAAATGCGGGGCCTGCATCAGGCGGGGAACATCATAAGCCGCGCTGTCCAGCACGACACTGGCCCTCCACGGCAAAATACCCGACGCAAGCGCCGGGTCATTGGCAACCAGCATGATCAGATGCGCGCCCGCCGAATGTCCGCTGACCGCCATCCTGCTGATGTCGCCGCCCCACGAGGCAGCGTTCTTCTGCACAAACGCGATCGCCCGCGCCACGTCGGCGGCCTGGCTGTAAACATCGGTCGGCAGCATGCGGTAATTGACCGATACGACAATCGCGCCCTTGCCCACCCAGTAAGGAACCTTGTTGGTGATGACATTCGGGTTGGCCTTGTCGCCGGTGCGCCAGCCGCCGCCATGCACAAACACGATGACCGGTGCGCCTTTCGGATGATGCGGCGAATACACATCCATCTTCTGCGCTGCGTCTGCGCCATACGCCACATCCCGCAAAACGTTGAGATCCCGCGTCGCGGCGCGTGCGGCCATGCGGTCCCTGATCAAACCCGCCTGCGCGGGAAGGCTTACCAAAACACAGACGATGAACAGAACAATCCAACGTATCACGATGTCGCCTTTTTATGTTCCGCCGCCACGCGCACGTAATGCGGGCCGGACCACGCCATCATTTTGTAATCATCATCATTCAGGTCGCGTAAATATTTCGCCGGTCGCCCGGCCCAGAGCTGCCCCGTCGGCACGACCTTGCCCGGCGTCACCAGCGCGCCGGCCGCCACGAACGCCTTTGACTGCACCACCGCGCCGTCCATCACCACCGCGCCCATGCCGACATATCCCTCGTCCTCGATCGTGCAGTCATGCAAAAGCGCCATGTGCCCCACCGTGACATTGTTGCCGATATGCGTGCCCTTGCCATACGTGGCGACATGAATGACCGCCCCGTCCTGAATGTTGGTGCCCGCCCCGATACGGACGATGTTGACGTCGCCGCGGATCGTCACGCTGTACCACACCGACGAATGCGCCCCGATGGTCACGTCGCCGATCACGGCGGCATTGGCCGCCACGAACACGCTGTCCTCAATGGTGGGAAGGATGCCTTTATAGGGAAGAATATGTGCCATGCCGGATGGTAACCCGGCAGGCAAATTTGACCAAGCGGGCCAGACTGAAATATATGTCAAATTTCAAAATAAGGAGATCACGATGTCACAATGGAAAGGCCCGTTTGAGGAGCTGTACGGCTTTGCCCTGGAAACCGGCGCAAAAGACGGGCTGACGCAGATTGAAAGCCTGCGCAACGAATTCAACGATCACGGCACCATTGGCGGCGTCAAACTGGACCTGCCCAAAGGCACAGTCAGAAAAGTGCTGAAGGCTGTGGCCGATGCTGCGGAAACGGCGGCGAAGGACGTAAAAAAACGCGAGCCTTACAGCTGGAGCAAGGTGACATCACACCCGCCGCGCGTGTTCTAGGCAAAAGACAAGGGCCGAAAAAATCCGGCCCTTTTTGTTTGCAAAAAAAGGCGCTCCGAAGAGCGCCTTTTGTATTCCTTAACGCTTCGCCCACTGCTTGGAGCGACGGGCCTTGTGCAGGCCGACCTTTTTACGTTCGACAACGCGGCTGTCGCGGGTCAGGAACCCGGCTTTCTTCAGCACGGAGCGATACGTTTCCGGATCGTAGTTGTTGAGCGCACGGCTGATGCCATGGCGGACAGCGCCGGCCTGACCGGACAGGCCACCACCGGTAACGGTGCAGATCACGTCGAACTGGTTGACGCATTTACCGACCAGGAACGGCTGGTTGATGACCAGACGGTGCGTGTGGCGGGCAAAATAGTCGTTCTGCGACTTGCCGTTCACGGTGATCTGGCCGCGGCCCGGTTTCACCCAGACGCGTGCGGTTGCGTCTTTACGACGGCCGGTGCCGTATGCACGGCCCTGGCTGTCACGCTTCTGTTCGCGCTTGGGCGCGGCAGCCTGCGTGTTGATGGATGTAACGTTACCGGCTTCAGCAGGCGCAGCGGCGTCAGCCACTTGCTTGATGTCTTCCAGGGACGTGACGGTCTTTTTGTCTTTCGATGCCATTGTGACGTCTCCTTATACGCGTTTGTTCTTGGGGTTCATGGCGGCAACGTCCAGCTTGACCGGCTGTTGCGCTTCATGCGGGTGGGTGGCGCCTGCATACACATGCAGTTTGCCCATTTGCTTGTCAGCCAGCGCCGAGTCTTTCGGCATCATGCGCTCGATGGCTTTTTGCAGCACGCGTTCCGGGTGCTTGCCTTCCAGGATCTGACCCTGGGTACGGCCCTTGATGCCGCCGGGGTGGCCGGTGTGCCAGTAGAAAACGCTCTGGTTTTTCTTGTCGCCGGTGATTTTCACTTTTTCGGCGTTGATGATGACGACATGATCGCCCGTGTCGATGTTGCGGGTGAATTGCGGGCGGTGTTTGCCGCGCAGCAGCTTGGAGACGACGCTCGACAGACGGCCCAGCACGACGCCGTCAGCGTCGATCAGGTGCCATTTGGCTTGCACTTCGCCCGGTTTGGCGATGTAGGTTTTCATGTATACTCACTTCGTTGACGTTTGAATTGCCGCTCTTATGCCCTGTCCGGGCTTCGGATGTCAACGCTTTCTTGATGTGGTATCCATGTACCACATATCACAGACCGGGGGAATTCCTTGACCAAAGACGCTGCCAAACTCTTCAAAGGCTTTGAAACACTGGCCCTGCATGCCGGCACCCCGCCCGACCCCGCGACCGGCTCGCGCTCCATGCCGGTCCATTTCTCGACCGCCTATGTCTTCCGCGATGCCGCGCACGCCGCGGATTTGTTCGCTTTGCGGGAATTTGGCTATTCCTATTCCCGCCTGACCAACCCCACCGTCAACGCGCTGGAGGAACGCCTCGCCGCGCTGGAGGGGGGCATCGGCGCCACCTGTGCCGCTTCCGGCCACGGGGCGCAGGTGCTGGTGTTTTCCGCCCTGCTCCAGCCCGGCGATCATATCGTCGCCTCTTCCCGCCTGTATGGCGGCTCGGTCAACCAGCTCAAAAACGTCTTTCCGCGCACCTTCGGCTGGCAATCGACTCTGGTCGACCCGGACGATACCGATAACTTCAAAAAGGCCATCACCGACAAGACCAAGGCCATTTTCATCGAGGGCATGACCAACCCCACCGGCGTGGTCGTCGATATCGAAAAAGTCGCCCGCGTGGCGGAGGATGCACAAGTACCCCTGATCGTCGACAACACGTTGGCCACGCCGGTGTTATGCCGCCCCATTGATTACGGCGCGCATATCGTCACCCATTCGACCACCAAGTTCCTGTCCGCGCACGGTCACGCCATGGGCGGCGTGGTCGTCGATGGCGGCAAATTCGACTGGGTCAGACACAAGGACAGGTTTCCGACGCTGGGCAAACCCGACCCGTCCTATAACGGCATTGTCTTTGCGGATGCCTTCGGCAAGGCCGCGCTCGTGGTCCACAACCACGCCATCGGCCTGCGCGATCTGGGTATGACGCAGCAGCCCATGAACGCCTTCCTGACATTGCAGGGTATCGAAACGCTGGCGCTGCGCATGCCCCGTCACTGCGAAAACGCCATGAAGCTTGCCCGCTGGCTGGAAAAACACCCCAAGGTGAAGTCGGTGAATTATGCCGGCCTGCCCGGTAACCGTTACCATGCGCTGGCAACGAAATACCTGAACGGCATGGGCGGCGCTGTCTTCACCTTTGCGATCAAGGGCGGGGTTGAGGAAGGCAAGAAAATCGTCTCCTCCATGAAACTGTTCAGCCATGTCGCCAATATCGGCGATACGCGCAGCCTCATCGTCCACCCGGCATCCACCACCCATGCGCAGCTATCCGACGAACAGAAAGTCGCGCTTGGCATCGGGCCCGATGTCATCCGCCTGTCGGTCGGCATCGAAAACGCCGACGACCTGATCGCTGATCTGGAACAGGCCCTCGCCACGATCTAGCCTGCGGATTGTCCCGGCGGACGCCGGGCGGAAAAACGGCTTAAAAGGTCTCGCCGCGAACCCAGTTCAGGTACGGCGCATTGCCGTCCTTGATGTCATGCGAAATGATGCACGGCACTTCATAGGAATGCAGACGTTTGATCATCTTTTCGACCATGAAGTATTTGCCCGCGCGGGTCTTCAGGCCCAGATAGACCTCGGACGTCGTCTCGATCTTGCCCTTCCACCAGAACATGCTCTGGCCGCCGGGGGTAATCTCGACACAGGCCACAAGCCGCGCCTCCAGAAGGGCTTTACCGATGAATTCGGCCTCCTTCATGTCGCGGCATGTGCACTGGATGATGATGACGTCGCTGCTCATACCCCTAAATTACGACATGTTTAGGAACTAATAAAGGTGACAGATGTTAGCACCCTGTAATCCCCACCACACAGGAGCTGACCATGAAAAAACTTGAAGATCTCTTTGAAGATACGCTCAAGGACATTTACTACGCCGAAAAAACCATCCTCAAGGCCCTGCCGAAAATGGCCAAAAAGGCATCCTCTCCCGATCTGAAGGAAGCCTTCGAATCGCATCTGGAAGAAACCGAAGGCCAGATCGAACGCCTGGAACAGGTCTTCGAACTGATCGGCAAGGCCGCCCGCGGCAAAAAATGCCCCGCCATCGAAGGCATCACCGAGGAAGCCAAGGAAATCATGGAAGAGGCTGAAACCCCGGAAGTCCTCGACGCCGGTCTCGCCGCTGCCGCACAGGCCGTCGAACACTACGAAATGGCCCGCTACGGCACCCTCATCGCATGGGCACGCGAACTCGGCATGGATGAGGCCGCTGACCTGCTCGAAGAAACCCTTGAACAGGAAAAGGCTGCCGACGAAAAACTGACCGAACTGGCTGAAGGCGGCATTAACGAAGAAGCCGCCAATGCCAGTGGAGAAGACGACGAAGACGAAGAAGAACAAGCCAAACGCGCCGCGCCGAAAAAACGCGCGGCCTAAGGACTGACCAGTTTCATCTCCGGGTGAAAAAGAGCCGCGTCCGCCGCAAGGGGGACGCGGTTTGTTTGTCTAAGGATTAAGCCGCAAGGCAGGGCAAGGTGCGGATTTTGCCGATACGGGCATCAAAGCGCAGTTTTTCGCGGGCTTCCGGCGTTACCAGCGCGAAGATGGAGCTTTTGCCCTTCACGCTGCAGCGTACGCCCGGATTGGTCGCGAACGACTCAAATACGTGCTGAAGCAAACGGGGGTTTCCGGGGTGGTCGGTGCGGATAACAACAGACACGGGGTCTGTCTGATCATACTTGGTCATGGCAGGCCTCTTTCGATTGAGAGATTGTTGTTAAAAACGTGTCCTAAGACACGCGTAACATGGAGTGCGAATGTGGTTTTTTCAAGTGCAAATTAAGAAAAAACATCGCCTAGATGCAGATTTTTACAACTAACTGGCTTTTTACCCAAGACAGCATGAAAAAGCCGCACCTTTTCCGGTGCGGCCTGTCATCGCGCATGTCATCGCGATCGATGGAAAAGAATATTACTTCAGCTGAACGGCCTGCGCGGCGATACCGTTCCATGATTGCAGCGGCACCGCCGAAACGGAATTCTTGGGCGATCCCTCGATAATACGGTCGCTCCAGGTCAGGTACACAAGGCTGTTGCTGATCTTGTCGAAGAACCGCGTGACATGCAGCTGCTTGAACAGGAAGGACCGGCGCTCGTCGAACACCTCTTCCCCCTCGTCATCGCCTTCAATCGGCTTCGTGAACACGATCGGCCCGGTCTGGCGGCAGGCGATACTGGCATCCGACGTATCCTCGGCAATACCGACCAGTCCCTTGACCCCGCCCGTCACCGCGCGGCTGATGAAACAGGTCACCCCCTGCACTTTCGGGTCTTCGAACGCCGCCACCTTGATCTTGTCATTCGGGGTTACGAACTTGAACACCGTACTGACCTGCCCCACATGGCGCCCGTCATCGGCATGGGCCGCTACGGTGCATGCCATGACGAATACGGCGAACAATGCAGTTACAAATTTCATGAGGCGGCCTTTCGTTAAAACCTAAAAATTGATCCGGCGGGATTCCGTGACATGCGGCATATGGCGCACCTGCGTCAAAATGGCGCCGATATATTCACCCAGCAGGCCAAGGAACATCATCTGGATCGCGCCGAAAAAGAACATGCCGATCAGGATGGGCGCCGTGCCGATATCAAACGAATTCCAGAACAACAGCTTGGCGATCAGGTAGCCCATCGCCACCAGCATGCTTAAAAAGGCGATGCCGAACCCCGCCAGCGTCATCATGCGCAGCGGCACCTTGGAATGCTTGGTAATGCCCAGCATCGCCATGTCATACAGCGAATAGAAATTCTGGCTGCTGATGCCGCGCTTGCGCCGCGGCTGGGTGAACGGAACCGTCGCGATCGGGTAGCCGATCTCACAGACCAGCCCGCGGAAATACGGGTACGGATCGTCGATCTTGCGCAGGGCCTCGATGACCGCGCGGTCGAACAGGCCGGAGCCGGTCGCATTCTGCACCAGCGGCACTTCCGAAATCTTGCCGATGATGCCGTAATACAGTTTACGGACATAAAACATCAGGCGCGACTCCTCGCTGGCCGGTTTCACGGCCATGACGGCCTTGAACCCACCTTCCCACTTGGCAATGAACTCCGCGATCATCTCCGGCGGGTCCTGCAGGTCGGACGCGATCAGCACGGTGGCATCCCCGCTGGATTGCAGCAGCGCATGGAACGACGAACGGATATACCCGAAATTTCGTGCGTTGATGATGACACGCACGTTTTTATCCCGCGCGGTGATTTCTTCCAGTTTTTGCACCGTCGCATCCGTCGACGCATTGTCGATGCACAGATGTTCATATTCATACGGCAGACCGCGCATGACATCGGCGATGCGCTGGCACAGCTCCTCGACATTGTCCTGCTCGTTATAAAGCGGGGTAACGATACTGATACGCTTGGTCATGCTGAAACTGCCTTTGTAAAAACGAACCGGCTCATCAATGCGTAGGCCAAAACCGCCTGCGGTAAAATCACCACAAGACCACCAATATAGGGGTCAACCCCCGCCTGCTCCAAGACCCATATAGCCGCGATATTAAACGCATAGACAGCCATATAAACGGTGACAAACGCCAAAAACCGGCCATTGCCCCGCGCCCCGAAGACAAGGCGGCCCGTCGTCTTGAAATTGAAAAGAACCCCAAGGACCAGCGCCACCGCCGACGCCAGCGTATAATGCCCGCCAAGGAACAGGGTCAGCGCGTAAACGCCGTAACCGAACAGGGTGTTGAGCCCCCCGACCAGCAGGAAACGGATGAAACGTTCATGCCTGCGTGCCAGCGCCAAAAGGCTCATAACACCTCTTTAAGCGAAAGCCCCGCCACCTGGCGCAGATATTCCTGGCTGCCCGATACGCCG
>CALBME010000193.1 GCA_937896295.1 uncultured Micavibrio sp.
TCCTGAAGGTCTTTTTCATTTTCTTCCGGAATAAGGACTTTCTTGATCCCGCCGCGCATCGCAGCCAGCAGTTTTTCTTTCAAGCCGCCAATCGCCGTTACATAGCCGCGCAGGTTGATTTCACCTGTCATCGCAATGTCGCGGCGCACCGGAATGCCCGTCAGGCTGGAAATGATCGCCGTGGTCATCGCCGCACCGGCGGACGGACCGTCCTTCGGCGTCGCCCCGTCCGGGACGTGGACGTGGATCTGCTTCTTATGCAGCTTGGCGTAATCGATGCCAAATACATCCGCGCGGGACTTGATCAGCATTTCGGCCACCACGATGGATTCTTTCATCACATCCTGCAGCGAACCGGTCATTGTCACCTTGCCGTCTTTACCGGGCATGGTCACCGCCTCGATCGAAAGCAGGTCGCCGCCCGTTTCCGTCCATGCAAGGCCGGTTACGACGCCCACGCGGTCCTGTTCGTCCGCCTCGCCGAAACGGTATTTCCGCACGCCGGCATATTTGCCAAGGTTGGAAGACGTCAGTTTCAGTTCCTTGCGTTTGCCCATCAGGATTTCCTTGATGGCCTTGCGCGCAAGATTGGCAAGTTCACGCTCCAGGTTACGGACACCCGCTTCGCGCGTGTAATAACGGATCAGGTCGCGGATCGCATCGTCGGTGATGGCAAACTCATCTTTTTTAAGACCCGCAGCCTTGATCTGCTTGTCCAGCAGATGCTGACGCACGATACCCAGTTTTTCGTCTTCCGTGTAACCGGACAGGCGAATGACCTCCATACGGTCCAAAAGCGGCTGCGGCATGCGCATGCTGTTGGCCGTGCAGATAAACATGACATCCGACAGGTCGTAATCGACCTCAAGGTAGTGATCGTTGAAATTATGGTTCTGCTCCGGGTCCAGCACCTCCAGCAGCGCCGAAGACGGATCGCCGCGCCAGTCCTGACCCAGCTTGTCGATCTCATCCAGAAGGAACAGCGGGTTGACCGTCTTGGCCTTTTTCATACCCTGCACGACTTTACCGGGCAATGCGCCGATATAGGTGCGGCGGTGGCCGCGTACTTCGGATTCATCACGCACGCCGCCCAGCGACATGCGGACGAAGTTGCGGCCCGTTGCCTTCGCAATGGATGACGCCAGCGAGGTTTTACCGACACCCGGAGGGCCAACGAGGCACAAGATGGGCCCCTTCACCTTGCCCGCGCGCTGTTGCACGGCAAGATATTCGAGAATGCGGTCCTTGACCTTCTCAAGACCGAAATGATCTTTGTCGAGGATCTGCTTGGCGCGTTTGATATCTTTCAGAACCTTGGATTTCTTGCCCCACGGCACGCCCAGAAGCCAGTCGAGGTAATTGCGCACGACCGTGGCTTCCGCCGACATCGGCGACATCTGCTTGAGTTTTTTGATCTCGTTCTGCGCTTTTGTGCGCGCTTCTTTCGACAGCCGTGTATCGGCGATTTTCTTCTCGAGTTCGCCGACCTCGTCGACGCCCTCCTCGCCTTCGTTCAGTTCTTTCTGAATCGCCTTGAGCTGTTCGTTCAGGTAATACTCGCGCTGCGATTTTTCCATCTGGCGCTTCACGCGGCCACGGATGCGTTTTTCGACCTGAAGAACACCGATCTCGTCTTCGATGTGACCCAGGATTTTGTCGAAACGCCCCGCAACGCTGGTGGTTTCCAGCAGTTTTTGCTTGTCTTCGATTTTCAGGGCCAGATGCGACGCGATCGTGTCCGACATGCGGTCGGGCTCGGGAATCTGGTTGACCGACACGATGACTTCGGGCGGAATTTTCTTGTTCAGCTTCACATACTCTTCGAACTGCTCGGCGCCGGTTTTGGCAAGAGCCTTCAGTTCTTCGCCGCCTTCCGCTTCGGTCGGCAGAATCTCGATATGCGCTTCCAGATAATCGGCGCGGTCGGTGAACCCCGTTACTTTAGCGCGGCGCACGCCCTCGACCAGCACTTTGACGGTGCCATCGGGCAGTTTCAGCAATTGCAGAATGGTACCGACGGTACCGACAGAAAATACGCCGTCCTTGCCCGGATCGTCTTCCGCAGGTGTCTTCTGCGTCAGCAGCAGAACCTGCTTGCCGGCATTCATGACGCTTTCCAGCGCACGGACTGACCGTTCGCGTCCCACGAACAGGGGAACGATCATGTGCGGAAAGACGACAATGTCGCGCAAAGGCAGCACGGCAATGGTTTCAGCTGCGTGCGGCGGAGAAATGATGGTGGTGGGGTCGTTCGTCACAATACTCATCCCTTTATCGTTTGATTTGCCACTGTTTTTGATGTTTGCGTGGCTGAAATGTCCGGACACCTAAGAACAACAGTCAAAGATGAACAATTAGTAAACTTGGGACTGAATGCCTACAAATCAAGGGGTGCATCTGTGGGCATGCCCTGACAGTGAAGGACGGGTCCCCGGCGTTCAAACCGGAAGACCCGTTATTTCATTTAGGACGTTACTTCTTTTCTTCAATCTTGGGCATGTCTTCGCGGCTCGAAATGACATGGTCGATCAGGCCGAAAGCCTTCGATTCCTCTGCCGACATGAACGTATCGCGGTCCATGGCTTTTTCGATGGCCGACAGTTTCTGGCCGGTCTGAACGACATAGATGTTGTTCAGTTTTTCGCGCAGCTTCAGGATTTCGCGTGCCTGGATTTCAATATCCGACGCCATGCCCTGTGCGCCGCCCGAAGGCTGGTGCACCATCACGCGGCTGTTGGGCAGGCAGAAACGCTTGCCCTTCTCGCCGCAGGTCAGCAGCAGGCTGCCGGCGGAAGCCGCCTGGCCGACGCACAGCGTGGCGACCGGGCACTTGATGTAGTTCATCGTGTCCATCATGGCGAAGGCGGACGTGACGACGCCGCCGGGCGAGTTGATGTAGAACGCGATATCCTTGGTCGGGTTTTCCGACTCGAGGAACAGAAGCTGGGCGCAGATCAGGCTGGCCACGTGGTCATGGACACCGCCGGTCAGGAAAATGATGCGCTCTTTCAGCAGGCGCGAATAAATGTCATAGGCGCGCTCGCCGCGGTTGGTGACTTCCACCACCATCGGGACGAGATCCATCAGGACATCTTCATAAAATTCGGAGCGGGGCAAACGGGCCATAAGGGAAACCTTTGGTTACGATGAGATCAAATCAACGGGTAAAAGGTACTAGCCCGCTAGGCCCTAGGCAAGCCCCGGTCAAAGGGCATAGATTATGGGGGTTAAAACCCCATTTCAGAGGCCCGATGTCCTATATCGATAACAATCTCCTGTCCGGCGAAACCGTGGTCTGGCGGGCCAATATTCACTGGTTCATCTACGTTCCGGGCGGCGCCCTGCTGGTCCTGTCTGCGGTCACCCCAGGCGCTGACATGGGCATGATCGGCGTCATATGCTTCGTCATTGGTGCCACCATGCTGATAAGCGCCGCGCTGCAGCGCTATGCCACCGAACTGGGGCTTACCAACCGCCGCCTGATCGCCAAGCACGGGCTGGTCGTGCGCAAGACCATGGAACTGAACCTGACCCGCGTAGAATCGCTCAGCGTCGATCAGTCGATCATGGGCCGCATTTTCGATTTCGGCACCGTGACCGTGAACGGCACCGGCACCGGCCATGCCGCCTTCCGGTTCATCGACAAGCCGCTGGCCTTCCGCCGCGCCCTGAACGAACAGGTCGAACGCCTGCACAAGGATTAAGCCACAAAGACACCAGAAACAAAAAGCCCGGGTCGATGCCCGGGCTTTTTCTTATTTCTTGGCCGCTTTCTTGGCCGGTTTTTTCTCGGCCTTTTCGTCTTCCGCGTCGTCGTCCTTGGTCAGGTCTTCGAGGCTGACTTCCTTGTCCTTGACTTCAGCAAGCTCAAGGATGAAGTCCACGACCTTGTCTTCAAAGATCGGGGCGCGAAGGCTGTCCAGCATCTGCTGGTTCTTGCGGAACATGTCGAACACCTGCGCTTCCTGACCGGGGAAACGGCGCGCCTGTTCCATGACTGCCTTTTGCAGGTCCTGGTCGGACACGGTGACGTTGTTCGCCTGCCCCACTTCCGACAGGATCAGGCCCAGACGCACGCGGCGCTCGGCAATGTCGTGCAGTTCGGCTTTTTCTTCTTCGGTGATCGGCGTGGTTTCGTTCTTGTATTTCTTCTCCTGCTCGATCTGGTCGAGGCAGATTTTGTATTCAGCCTCCACCATGCCCTGCGGCAGTTCGAAGGAGTGTTTTTCGTCCAGCAGGTCGAACAGCGCGCGCTTCAGCTTCTGGCGGCTGTACTGGGTGTACTCGCCTTCCATCTGGTCGCGCACAGCTTTCTTCAGGGCTTCAAGGTCTTCAAGACCCAGCGTTTTGGCGAAATCGTCGTTCAGATCGGCGTCCTTGGGTTCGCGCAGTTCATGCACGGTGACCGCAAAGGTCGCTTTCTGACCGGCCAGGTCGGCTGCGCCGTAATCGGCCGGGAACTGAACGTTCACTTCCGTTTTGTCGCCGGCGAATTTACCGACCAGCTGGTCTTCAAAACCAGCGATGAACGAATTGGAACCCAGTTCCAGGTGATAACCGGCCGAGGACATGCCCGGCTTGGACGTGCCGTCTTCCAGCTTGCCGGCGTAATCGATCACGACGACGTCGCCTTTTTTGGCGGCGCGTTTTTCCGTGACCGTGTCGGTCTTGCGGTTGTTCTTGGCGATGCGGTTCAGCGCATCTTCGATCGTCTTGTCGGCGACCTTGGCGACCGGGCGTTCCAGCTTGATGGACTTCATGTCCATGACTTTGACTTCCGGCAGTACTTCGACCGCGACGGTGAATTCAAGGTCTTTGCCTTTTTCGAACGACACGTTGTCGACGCGCGGCTGCGATGCCGGGCGCAGGTTGTTGTCGCGGATCGCGGCAGCCGTGGAGTCGTTCACGGCTTTTTCGACGATTTCGCCCATGACGGCGTCGCCATAACGCTGTTCAAGAATGTTCTGCGGGGCCTTGCCGGGGCGGAAGCCGGGGATGCGCATGGTCTTGGCCAGCTCTTTCAGGCGGGTCGACGACATGGTCGCAAGTTCGGCCGCAGGAACCGTGACTTTGTATTCGCGGTTCAGACCTTCTTTTTTAGATTCAACAGCTTTCATGACTCTCTTAATCCTATAAGTTAACCGAAACTGGTGCGGGTGGAGGGACTTGAACCCCCACGGCTAGGCCGCAAGAACCTAAATCTTGTGTGTCTACCAGTTCCACCACACCCGCTCATTTTCGGGCGTTTCGGGGCAGAAAAGACCAGAATCCGGCCCCTTATGCAAGTGATTTCAATACGGCAGGAATCGCATCCGGTATATCGCTGGCCACCAGCCCCGCCCCGATCGCCTTGCCCGCCTGCCCGTGAATCCACACGGCTGCGCACGCCGCCTCGAACGCCGGCATTTTCTGCGCCAGCAGCCCGCCGATGATCCCGGCAAGCACGTCGCCCGTACCGGCACTGGCCAGGTATGGGCTGGCCTGATCGTTTTGCACGCTGCGCACGCCATCTGTAATGACGGTCTGCGCGCCTTTCAGTACCACGATGCATTTCGCCTTTCGGGCGGCGTCCTGCGGGGTGATTTCGCCGAACAGTCGTTTAAATTCCCCCGCATGCGGCGTCAGCACGTCGCCGGACCGCAGGTATGACAGGTCCGGCAGGTGGTTGAGACCGTCCGCATCCAGAACCATGCTTTGCGGCCCCCGTGCCGCCAGCCACCCCCTGATACCGGCGGCATCGGGGCCATAGCCCGGACCAAGGACCAGCGCATTGCGCCGCGGGTCCTGCAGCTGGCTGCACCGGTCGCCGGTCTCGTCCTCGACCATGATGTGGGCCGGCAGGGCGGCGCGATAGATCGGGGCGATATCGGCCGGCGCGATCAGCGTGGTCAGGCCCGCGCCGATCCGCGATGCCGCCTCGCACGCAAGCCGCGCCGCACCGGTCAGCATCCGCCCGCCGATCACGACGCACCAGCCGCGGTCGTATTTATGACCCTCGGCCTTTGGCCGGGGCAAAACGTCTTTCCAGAGGGTGGGATTATTGTTTTCCATGCAATCTCTTGACCTGTTTAGCACGAAGCGCGTAGAACATCGCCAGTCTTACATGTGGCGGCCGTAGCTCAGTTGGTAGAGCACCGGTTTGTGGTACCGGTTGTCGCGGGTTCAAGCCCCGTCGGTCGCCCCATCTATTTCCTCCCTCCTTCATCTTCTTCCATAATCTTAGAAACCTGCCATGCATTTTGCGCATATCGTGCAATGCACAAATGTCTCTTGCGACATTGCGACGCGGTGCCGCATGCTCCGTTTACTGCCAAGAATACCGACCAGTCCGCCGGACGAACTTTAGAAAACAAAAAACACGCACTCGAAGGGAATTCATTTCATGTCTGAAAATATTTTCGCCAAAGCAAAAACGCCTGCTGCCGTCGCCAAGGTCCTGCGCGATAACGATGTGCAGTTCGTTGATTTTTGGCTGGTCGATCCGCGCGGCAAATCGCACTACCTGACGCACGACATCTCGACCATCGACGAAGATTTCCTGTCCGAAGGCCTCTACATGGACGGATCGTCCATCGCCGGCTGGAAGGAAATTCACCAGTCCGACATGCTGCTCAAACCCGACATGAACAAGGTTGTGATGAATCCCTTCACCGCACAGCCGACCGCGATCATTTTCTGCGACGTGCTCGAGCCGGAAACCAAAAAACCCTACAACCGCGACCCGCGCTCCATCGCCAAGGCGGCCGAGGCATATGCGAAAAAGGTATCCAAGGCGGACGCCGTTTACTTCGGTCCCGAGGCTGAATTCTTCGTCTTCGAAGACGTGAAATTCAAATCCTCCCCGTTCGAACAATCCTATTCGCTCAACCACACCGAACTGCCCACCAACTCCAACGCATCGTATCCGGATGGCAACCTCGGCCACCGTCCGCGCATCAAGGGCGGTTATTTCCCGACCGCACCGGTCGATTCCGCGCAGGATCTGCGCTCGGATATGCTCACGGCCCTGAAATCGATGGGCGTTCCGGTTGAAAAACACCACCACGAAGTGGCCAGCGCCCAGCACGAACTCGGCATCAAGTTTTCGACCCTCGTCGACTGCGCCGACAACATGCAGCTGTATAAATTCGGCGTTCTGAACACCGCCCACGCCTACGGCCAGACGGCGACGTTCATGCCGAAACCGGTTTTCGGCGACAACGGTTCGGGCATGCACTGCCACCAGTCGATGTTTGCGGGCAAGACGCCGCTTTTCGCAGGCAATAAATACGCGGGCCTCTCCGATCTCGCCCTGT
>CALBME010000194.1 GCA_937896295.1 uncultured Micavibrio sp.
CTGCGCGATGATGGAGATGGGCAAGGCGATGATGGGCACGGGCGAAGCCACGGGCGACCGTCGCGCTGTCGAGGCTGCCGAACGCGCCATCAACAACCCGCTGCTGGACGATATTTCGATGAAGGGCGCCAAGGGCGTCATCATCAACATCACCGGCGGCTATGATATGACGCTGTTTGAGGTCGACGAGGCCTGCAATCGCATCCGCGATGAAGTGGATGCCGATGCCAACATCATCTTCGGTTCGACCTTTGACGACAGCATGGAAGGCGTTATGCGCGTCACCGTTCTTGCCACCGGCATCGAAACAGAAGCGGCACGTCGCCAGCGTCCGATCCGTGGTGCCAACACCAATGCGGGTGCACAGCAGCAGGCCGCGCCCGCGATTGACCGTGCGCCGCAGCAGCAGACCTTTGCCGCGCAACAGTCCTTCGTATCGTCCCAGCCGACCTCCGGCGGTTCGATGGAAGGTATGTATGGTTCGGCCACCGGCATGCAGCAGCCTCTGGTTGTTCCGCCGCTGTCCAACCGCGTTTCGTCCCCGGCAGTCGCCCAGCAACCCGTTTACCAGCAGGAAGGCGCAACCATGCGCAAGCTGGAGACCGGCGGCAGTGCCTACCAGCAGCCGGAACTGGGCATGATCATGCCGCAGCCCGCTTCCTACGCCCCGCAACCGGCGGCTTATGCGTCGGCAGGTCAGGCTACGGTCGCGGCATCGGCGGCCGAACTTAATCGCGGTATTCGCCACGCGGGCGCGTTCATTCCGCCGCGTCCGGTCGATCCGGAAACCAGCCGTGGTTTTGGCGCTGCCGCCCCCGCGGCTGCCCGTACCGCCCCGGCCTTCGAAGACGAGCAGACCTTCGCACCGGACCTGAACGCCGGTCGTCCGGCTGGTCTTCAGCTGAATCCGCCGGTTCCGGGCCGTGCCTCTGCTAATAAGAAACCGTCACTGTTCGACAAGATCGCGGGCATGTTCTCGGAAGGGGATGACGACCAGGGTGATGATGCCCAGGGTGGCAACACGGGTTCGTCGGGTGGTTTGTTTTCCGCCTTTACCCCGCGCCGCACGGCCCCCAGCGTGAACCAGGTCCAAACTGCGCCTGTCATGCCGGAACCGCAAATCCAGCAGCAGCAACCGGCCCCCCAGATGGTCGTACAACCGGTGGTTCAGCAACCGGCCGTCCAGCAGCAACAGGGTGCCGATCTTGAAATTCCGGCCTTCCTGCGTCGTCAGGTTTCGTAAGGCTGTAAGTAAGGAACATCAAAAAGCCCGCTGATACAGCGGGCTTTTTTGTTGGTAGATGAAGTGGCGTGTTAGCCGCAGGTTACGGATTTGATGACACCTTTTTTATCGACCTTGAAGTTCAGGCGGTTGGATACCTGATCGCTGCTCACATCGGCGCCGGGGAAAATCACGCGGCTGGGACCGGCCAGCTTCATTTTGGGCAGATCGGTATAGGATTTGCCGATGACGTTCTCGGGCATCACGCAGCCCTGCGGGGCGGTCATGGATTCGCCCTTTTCCGCCCGGACGATATCGACCAGGGAATTACCAGTGGATGTGCCGCTGGCGCACCCCGTCAAGGCTACGGTTAGGGCGAGGAGGGCAGTGATCAGTAAGTGCTTCATAGTCCTACAGTTTATAGGGTTTGTAACAATGCGCAACAGGGCGTGATTTCAACGCATATGGCTATTTCCCTAGCATAAACGTAGATAAGTGCCAGAACGTTCCTGAAAAACATGCAACATACGCTGAAAACCGCCACTGAAATCCTTTCCGGCACCGGCCTTCACACCGGCGCGGCGGTGACTTTGCGCATGTTGCCGGCGGCGCCGGATACGGGGCTTTTGTTTGTTCGGACGGACCTGTCTTCGGTGAACACCTATGTTCCTGCCCGTTATGACGCCGTTGCGCTGGAAGATTCGAATCTCTGCACGTTTCTCAAAAACACCGCCGGGGTCGTCGTACAGACGCCGGAGCACCTGATGGCCGCACTTTCAGGTTGCGGCATCGACAATGCGCTGATCGAAATCTCCGGTCCTGAAGTGCCGTTGATGGACGGCAGTGCCAAACCCTTCACCGACGCCATCATGGCCGTGGGCCGCAAAGCGCAGCCGGCCCCGCGCGCACGCCTGCAGGTTCTGAAAACCGTTCGCGTGACTGAGGGTGATAAATTCGCCGAGCTCGGCCCCCATCAGGAACCTTTGAGCATCGATTTTACCGTGGCCTTCCCGGGTGTGGGCGAACAACGCCGCAAGTTCATCCTGTCCGATGCCAAAGCCTTCGTGAATGACGTCGCCGCCGCGCGCACCTTCACGCTGCGCAGTGTGGCCGAGGCGCTGAAAGCCGCCGGCCGTATCAAGGGCGGTTCGCTTGATAATGCGCTGGTCCTGAATGACGAGGACGGCACACCGTTTGGCGGCGCCGCCCGTTATGCGGATGAGCCTGTGCGTCATAAAATCATGGACGCGGTGGGCGACCTGGCGCTGGCCGGCATGCCGATTGACGGGGCGTATGTCGCGTTCAAAGGCGGGCACGCCCTGACCAACAGGCTGCTGCGCGCCCTTTTCGCAGATAAAAACGCATGGCGTATTGTTCATGATATCGGCGGCATCCCCGTGCCGCAGGCCGAACTGCGCGAACGTCAGACCGCCCATTAAGGCGTCTGGACATCATCTTTCCAGCCCGATAATCTGCAACCCTTACAAACATTTGGGTGGCTTATGCGTTTTTTCCTCCTGCTGGCTTTCGCTTTGACCTTGAGTGCGTGCGGCACCTCCAAAAAACAGGAGGATGCGTCGATCACCGCCGATCGTCCAGTCGAGACGATTTATAACCAGGCCGCCGATGAAATGGATGCGGGCAATTTCAGCAAGTCCGCGCGCCTGTTCGCGGAAGTCGAGCGTCAGCACCCGTATTCGCAGTGGGCCACGCAGGCGCAGCTGATGCATGCCTATGCGCTGTACAAGGCCAGCAACTATGACGAGGCGATCATCGCACTCGAGGAATTCATCCGCCTGCATCCCGGCCACAAGGATATCGATTACGCCTATTATCTGCGCGGCCTGTGCGATTACGACCAGATTACGGACGTCAAGCGCGACCAGGACACGACCAAGCGCGCGCTGGAATCCTTCGACACGCTGCTGCGCCTGTTCCCCGAGAGCAAATATGCGCGCGACGCCAAGCTTAAACGCGACCTGACGCTGGATCATATTTCCGGCAAGGAGATGGATATCGGGCGTTATTACCTGACCCGCGGGTTTTATACGGCGGCGGTCAAACGCTTCATGGTGGTTGTGAAAGATTACCAGACCACCACCCACGTGCCGGAAGCACTGCACCGCCTGGTGGAATCTTACCTGCATCTGGGTCTGATCGACGAGGCCACGCGCGTGGCCGCCGTTCTTGGGTACAACTACCCCGGCAGCAAGTGGTATGCCGATTCGTACAAACTGCTGGACCCCGTGCAGCGCAAAAAACTGATGGAAGACCGCAGCTTCAAGGACCGCACGATCGAGGCGATTCTGAAGCCGTCCTGACCGCGGGAAAGGTTCCATAAGCCTTTGTTTCAGGGCCTGTGACGTGCTACGAATCAAGCATGTTACAGGCCCTTTCCATACGCGATGTGGTGCTGATCGACGCCCTCGATATCGAGGCGGATGCAGGCCTGTCCGCCCTGACCGGTGAGACCGGCGCGGGCAAATCTATCCTGCTTGATGCGCTGGGGCTGGCCCTTGGTGCGCGCGGTGATGCGGGCCTAGTACGGAAGGGTGCCAACCAGGCGAGCGTGTCGGCTGTTTTTGCCATCGACCAGAAGCATCCCGTATTCGCGCTCCTGGACGAGCAGGGCATAAGCCATGACGCAGATGGATCCATCATCCTGCGCCGCGTTCTTGGTGCCGATGGACGCAGCAAGGCCTTTATCAACGACCAGATCACCAGCGTCAACCTGCTGCGCAGCGTGGGCGAGTCAGATCGGAAGAGCACACGTCTGAACTCCA
>CALBME010000195.1 GCA_937896295.1 uncultured Micavibrio sp.
CCACCAGCTGGCGCCGGGGGTGAGCTCGATGGGTTCGCGCACGGCGGCGGCCTCGTTCTGCGGTACGGTGCACGCGCTTAAGGCGAGGAGGGAGAGGGAGGCGAGAACAAAATGCTTCATGGCGGTATCCTTTAACGGGTTGTGACATACCGCCAACGCGCGAACCGCCAAATCACTCCATGGGAACTGCGCATCCCGCCGCGCCGTTTTAAAGAGAGAAGGAGATTTCAAAAATGGACGCACACAAAACCATTAAGGGTAAAAAGACGGCTCAGGCCCGTGTCGGCGCAGTACTCGCAAATGGCGTGGAGCATGTGGACAGCGCGCGCAAACCGAACCAGAGCGATACGGGCATCAAACACGCCCGGCCCGATGCCAGCTACCCGGAATACGACGCCGACCGCCAGTACGGCGCAGGGCAGAAGAAAAAGAAATAAGCGGCGGTTTCATTTACCGGCCTGCAGCCGCGCGCATCTGCGCCTGTTCGCGTGCGGCCGATACGGGGTCTTCGACGCCCAGCGCCTGCATGCTTGTCTGGTCCAGCGTTCCTGTAACGGGAAGCTGGTTTTTCTGCTGATAGGCGCGTAACGCCTGCACGGTGTGGAAATTCAGGGTGCCGTCCGTCGCCACGTAAAACCCTTCCTGGCGTAACGCCTGCTGCGCCTGTGCGATCTGGTCGCGCGTGGGCTTGGTCGCGGCGGCCGTCATGCCGGTGGCATGTGCGCCGGCCCCATGCAGGCTCGCAATGGTGGCAAAGGTCAGGATCAGGCGGCGTGTGCGTTTCATGCCATCACCTACGCATGAAAGGGCGAAAATGTTTCGGTGCGGGTATGCAAAAACCCGCGAAAGCCTTGGCTCTCGCGGGTCTTGACGTCTTGACCGGCCCCGACAGGGAAAGGGGCCGGAAAAGCCTGTTCGCTTAGTTGTTTTCCAGCGAAGCGCGGGTGTCGGCGTCAATTTCGCCGGTCACGTTCAGCTTCTTGGATTTCTGGTATTCTTTCAGGGCTTCCTTGGTGCCTTTGCCCATCACACCGTCAGCCTTGACGTTGTAGCCGGCGGAAATCAGGTTCTGTTGAACCGTTTTGATTTCAGCGGCGCTGAGCATACCCAAGGCGCCTTTGGCGCGGGTTTTCATGACGCCCGTCTTGGTGTTCAGATCTTCGTTGATCTGGGCCGTGTCGGACTTGGCGTTGGCATCGACGTTGGTCGATGCATGGGCGCGGGTGGCTTCATCGTCGCCGTCTTTGTAACCGACGCTGCCTTCGGCGTTGATGCCGTTGGCCGAGTTGTCGAGGGCGACAGAACCCGAAGCCGTGCCGGCGCGGGTGCCGGTGGTCGAGGTGGCGCTGATCGAATTGTCGTTGACGCTGACATCGCCGCGTGCGGTCGAATTGTCAGCCGACGTTGCCGGCGCGTCCGAGTTGAACTGGGTTTCGCTGCGGACGGCGGCAGTGCCTTCGGCCATTGCGGCGCCCGGAATGATGGCCAGCGCGCTTGCGCCGAGCAGGGCAGTCAGAATGAACTTTTTCATGTTTAGATCTCCGTGTGTTGTGTTTGGGATAGCTCCCTGGACCTAACAACGCACCGGTGCGGGAAAAAGTTTCATCCCCTTTTATTAACCTTTGGGGCCGGTTATATAAGGGTATGGCCTTTTTCATAGATTCGCACTGTCACCTGAATTCCCGGAATATCGAAAAACTGGGCGATCCGGACGCTCTGGTGGCCCGCGCCAACGCCGCCGGCGTGGCGGGCATGGTCACCATATGCTGCCGCATGGCTGAGGAGCCACCGGTCTTGAAGGCCATCACCGACCGGAACAAAAATGTCTGGATGACCGTGGGCACCCACCCGCACGACGCGTCGAGCGAGGCGGAAAAGGCGTTCACCACTGCCGACATCGTCGCCATGGCACGCAGCCATCCGAAAATCGTGGGCATTGGCGAATGCGGCCTCGATTATTTTTATCATCATTCGACGCCGGAGGATCAGGCCGAAGGCTTCCGCAAACACATCCGCGCCTGCATCGAAACCGGCCTGCCCATCGTCGTGCATGCCCGCGATGCCGATCAGGACATCATCCGCATCCTGAAGGAGGAGGGCGCGGGCGACAAAAATCTGACCGGCGTCATGCACTGTTTTTCGTCCAGCGCGTGGATGGCGGACGAGGCGCTGGCGCTTGGGTTCTACCTGTCGTTTTCCGGCATCGTGACGTTTAAAAACGCGCAAAGCCTGCGCGACATCGCGCGCAACACGCCGAAGGACAAATTCCTGATCGAAACCGACGCGCCGTACCTTGCGCCCGAACCGTTCCGCAAGAACACGAACGAACCCGCACTGGTTATCAATACTGCCAATGTGCTGGCCGAACTGCACGACCTGACGCGCGATGAAATCGGTACGCTGACCGCCAGTAATTTCTTCAACCTCTTCACCCGGGCTAAGGACACATGGCTCGCGGCAGCGTAAAAATTCTTGGCTCCGGCTCTTCGGGTGGCGTACCGCTGGTGACGGGGTACTGGGGCGACTGCGACCCGGCCAACCCGAAAAACCGTCGCATGCGTGCGTCGATCGCGGTGCGCACCGATCAGGCCTGCATCGTGGTGGATACGGGGCCGGATTTCCGTGAACAGACCCTGAAGTTCGGCATCACCAAAATCGACGCGGTCTATTACACCCATGCCCATTCCGACCATGTGAACGGCATCGACGAACTGCGCTATCTGAAATTCGTGCAGAAAGACATGGTCCGCGCCTACGGCGACCTCGATACGCTGAACGAACTGCAGGCGCGCTTTACGCATATGTTCGCGCCCTCTGCCGACGGCCTGTATCAGGCCGTGGTCACGCCCATTGCGTGGAACGACGACCAGTACGGCCAGCGCCAGTTCGCGGGCAATATTCATGTGACGCCCTTCCGCCAGCGTCATGGCAAGGCGGGCCGGTCCGTCGGGTACCGTTTTGGCGATTTCGCCTATTCGACCGATGTATCCGCCCCCGCGCCGGGCATGCTGGAAACGCTTAAGGGCATCGATACATGGCTGGTCGACTGCGCCCAGTACGGCACCGATTACACGGTCGTGCATCCCAATCTGGAACTGGTGCGTGAATGGAACGAAACGGTGGGCGCGCGCCGCGTGATTCTGACCCACCTGACGCCGCGGCTTGATTACGACGTGCTCAGCCGCGAAATGCCTGACGGTTACGAAGTGGCCTTTGACGGCATGGAAATTTCAATCGAAACCGGCACATGATCCGACGCCTTTTCCCGCGCACGTTCGTCGCGGTGGATGGTTGCACCCCGGCAGCGGTCCGCGATCTGCGGGCTCATCAGGAAATGGTCGATCCGGATGCCGTTATCGCGTTCCCATGAATTGAAATAATCCCAGAACGTGTACAGCCCTTCCTCCGGCCTGAACATGCGCACCGCATCGGTAAGGCCAAGGCCGAGGAACTGCCGGTACAAGGCGCGGCTTTCAGGCTGGAACAGCGCGTCGTCCAGCCAGTTTTTGGGATTCTTTGCGTCGATGTCCTCGGGGATGATGTTGTAATCGCCGCATACGACGAACGGGACTTCATCGTTCAGCAATGTCTGCATGCGTGCATACAGCCGGTTGAGCCAGTCGATCTTGTAGGTGAATTTCTCGGTCCCCAGGGGGTTGCCGTTCGGGGCGTAGATGTTGATGACGCGCACGCCCTGCACATCGGCTTCACAATACCGCGCCTGTTCGTCGCCCAGTGTCTTCGAGACCGGTTGTGCGTCTGCGCGGGTCAGGATGGCTACGCCGTGATAGGCTTTCTGCCCGACGATGATGGCCCTGTATCCGGCGGCCTCGATCTCGGCCAGCGGGAACTGTTCCTCGAGGCATTTGATTTCCTGAAGGCACATGACATCCGGCTTTTCGGCATTCAGAAAGTCGATCAGCAGGTTCAGGCGCGCGCGGATCGAATTGACGTTGTAAGTCGTGATCTTCATTCCTATGTTTTTAGGGCAGAGTTTGGGAAATAGCCATGCGCCTTTTGATACTGCTTGCCTTAAGCCTGTTTTTAACCGCCTGCGCACCGGCCGAGATGCCGGTGTTGCGCGAACAGGCGGCTGCGCGCTGGGGCGATGTCATGGCCCGTTATGATGCCCGCGCCAACCTTGCGCCCATCATGATTGCAATCGTGCGCCGCTATGCGGCACGCGAAAACGACGCGTTGATCGAGGTTGCGGACGCGCGGCGTACCGCGCTGCATTTCAATATGGGCCCGGACCCGTCCGAGGATCCGGAAGGGTTCGCCCGTTATGTTCGGGTGCAGGAACGGCTGGATCGCAGCGTCGCGCGGCTGATCGAGATTACCACCTATTACAGGGATTCAGGCGAAAATCAGAATTTAAAGACCGTTCTGGATCAATGGCGCACCGCGCAGGCGGCTGTTGTGATGGCGCAAACGGGGTATGACGGCGCGGCCCGGCTTTATAATGACCACCTGTCCGGTCTGAAGGGACGCTGGTGGGCGCGGCTGGGTGGCCGGCATCACCGTGCGCCGATGCCTCTTTTCGCGGACTTGCCGCCGCCGCCAGCCGCGATATGATGAGTGACGGAACCAGTTCTTTTTATTAAGGGAAAACACCATGCGTCTTTTGGCTTTATTGTTCACCGTTCTTTTTCTGGCCGGTTGCGGCATCAACAATGTCCCGACTTACGAGGAACAGGCCAAAGCCAAATGGGCCGACGTGCAGGCGCAGTATCAGCGCCGCGTCGATCTGATCCCGAACCTGGTGGCCACGGTGAAGGGGTTTGCGGCGCAGGAAAAAGAGGTGTTGACCGAAGTGACGCAGGCCCGCGCACAGGCGACGCAGGTGAACATCAGCGCCCAGACCGTGACGGACCCGGCCGCATTCGCCCAGTTTCAGGAGGCGCAAGGCCGTCTGAGCACCGGCCTTGGCCGCCTGCTGGCGATTGCAGAAAACTATCCCACCCTGAAGTCGAACCAGAACTTCCTGTCCCTGCAAAGCCAACTTGAAGGCACGGAAAACCGCATTGCCGTCGCACGCCGCGATTATAACGAGGCCGTGCGCGTCTATAATACCGAACTGAAAACCATTCCCGGCAAATGGTGGGCAAAGCTGATGTACCCGGATGCAAAACCGATGGAATTGTTCACGGCCACGACCGAAGGTGCGGATAAGGCGCCCGCCGTCAGCTTTTAATGCTGGGCGCCGATAACGATATGATCCCGCGCCGCCAGGCGCTGGGCATGCAGATGCCGGGTGCGTTGTTGTTCCTGGCTGTCATCAGTCTGTTTGTCTGGGAATTCATACAACCCTTCCTGCTGTCGATGGAGGCACCGCAGTTCCCGGTGCTGACGGGACGCGTGGTCGATCAGGCCGGCGTGCTGGATGCGCAAAGCATCGCCCGCATCGCCGGGATCTCGGAAAATCTGGAATCGAAAACCGGCGCGCAGCTGGTAACCGTGACCGTGCCGGACCTTCAGGGCCGTACGATCGAAGACTATGGCTATCAACTGGGTCGTCACTGGCAGATCGGGCGCAAGGATCACGATGACGGCGTCCTGCTGATCGCTGCGCCCAATGACCGCGTCGTGCGGATCGAGGTGGGCTACGGGCTGGAAGGTGTCCTGACCGATGCCGCGTCCAGTGTCATCATTCAGAACGATATACTGCCACGTTTTCGTGAAAACGACCTATCCGGCGGCCTGACGGCAGGGGCGAAGGCGATTGCGACCCTTGTGGCCGGCGTGCCGCCCGAAGAACGCCCGGGCAAGGGCGATCCTGCCCTGCATCCGGCGCCGCAATCGCGTATCGGCATTGACTGGGTCGGTTTGCTGTTCCCGCTGGCCATGCTGCTGATCCCGCTGATCCAGATCGCGCGGTTTTTATATGCGCTGATCAATCCTGCCTACGGCGCCGAACTGGTGAAACGCCCGCGCCGCGGCCGTGGGGGCGGCGGTGGCTGGGGTGGTGGAAGTGGCGGCGGTGGTGGCTTCCGCGGGCGCGGCGGTTCATTCGGCGGCGGCGGATCATCCGGGCGCTGGTAAAACCTAGCCAATCGAAAATGACGTGCCGCAGCCGCATCCGGAAACGGCATTCGGGTTGTTCACCTTGAAATGGGCACCCGAAAGATTGTCGATGAAATCAACCGTGGACCCAGCCATCAGGGGCAGGGAGGTGGAATCGACCACAAGCGCCGCACCTGCATGTTCGAATACGCGGTCATCGCCCTCGGGCGCGTCGGCAAAGCCGAAAACATACTGAAACCCGGAACAGCCGCCCCCCTCGACCGAAAGGCGGACCATCTTGGCCGTATGTTCGGTGCACAGGGTCTTGATACGCGCGGCGGCGCTGTCGGTCAGTGTCAGGTCCATGCCTATAAGATGATCGTATCTGAAAGGCTTTTCAAGTTATTGGCATAACTGTATCTTTGCGCCCATGTCTTTGCCAGCCACAGAACCCCAGTACGATTACTGCGCCGTGCCCCTTGCATCCTATGCCTGCCGGGCCGACCAGTCCCGGGGCCGCCTGATTGCGGAGGCCGACAGCGCTACACGGTCCGCCTTTCAGCGTGACCGGGACCGTATCATTCATTCCGCCGCGTTCCGCCGCCTCAAGGGCAAGACGCAGGTGTTCGTCAGCCACGAGGGGGACCGTTACCGCACCCGCCTGACCCACACGATGGAGGTGGCACAGGTGGCCCGTGACCTGGCCCGCAGCCTGATGCTCAACGAAGACCTGGCCGAGGCGGTGGCCCTGTCCCACGATCTGGGGCACCCGCCCTTTGCCCATATGGGCGAAGACAAGCTGAAAGAGAAAATGAAGGATTTCGGCGGGTTCGAACATAACGACCAGTCGCTGCGCATCGTCACCGTGCTGGAACAGCGTTACGCCAAGTGGAACGGCCTGAACCTGAGCTGGGAGACGATCGAGGGCATCGTCAAGCACAACGGCCCCGTCAGCAAACCCGGCTTTACGCTGGCCGATACGCAAAAACACTGGGACCTGATGCTGGGGACCTGGCCCAGCCTTGAGGCGCAGGTCGCGGGCATTTCCGACGACATCGCCTATAATAGCCACGACATCGAAGACGGTCTGTTCGAAAACCTGTTCACGCTGGATGATATCGCCGCGGCGGTGCCGCTGGTGGCGCGTGTGTGGGATGAAAGCCGCGCCGCATATAAAAACCTGCCCCATCATGTGCGCGTGCACGAAGTCGTGCGCGAAATTCTGGGGCGTCTGGCGACGGACGTGCTGGAAGAAACGCGCACCCGCATCGCCACGGTGAAGCCGGTCACAGTCGAGGATGTGCGCGCCTGCGGGCGGCAACTGGTCAGTTTTTCGACCCACATGGCCGAACACGTCAAAGCCATGCGCGCCTTCCTGATGCCGCGCATGTACCACCATCAGGTGGTGCGCGACATGCGGGGCCGCGCCGAACGGATTGTCGGCGATCTTTTCGATCACGGCATGGAAATACAGGGGTCCAACGGCTTTACAGGCGCGCGTAAAGTGGCCGATGATATCGCCGCCATGACCGACCGGATGGCCATGGCAGAACATGAACGCATTTTTGGACTAAAAGTATGAATATATTCAAAATGATACATCAGGATATTCACAAATTGGTTCACAGGGTTTTCCCCAGTGTGACCGAGGCCACGCTGGCCCGCATCAGCGTTGAGCCCCCGCGCGACGCCAGCCATGGCGACATGGCGACCAATGCCGCGATGATCCTGTCGAAAGAGGCGGGTAAACCGCCCCGCGCCGTGGCCGAAATGCTGATCGAAGGGCTTAAGGACATTCCGGGTGTTACTGGCGCCGAAATCGCAGGCCCGGGATTCATCAACATCAGCCTCAAGCCCGAGGCGTTCAAACTGATCGTTCCGCACGTACTGGAAACGGGCGCCAGACATTTCGGTGACAGCGACCTGGGGCAGAAGGTGCCGGTGAACATCGAATACGTTTCGGCCAACCCGACGGGTCCGCTGACCGTGGGCCACGCGCGCGGCGCTATTGTCGGTGATGCCACTGCCAACCTGCTGGCCAAGGCCGGCTTTGCCGTGAACCGTGAATATTACATCAATGACTCCGGCAAGCAGGTTGAGGTGCTGACCGACAGCGTCACCCTTCGCATCCGTGAAGTGCAGGGCGAAAATATCGGTGAAATTCCGGCCGGTTTTTACCCCGGCGAATACCTGAAAGACGTTGCGAAAGCCTATGTTGAAAAGAACGGCAACGATATCAGCGACCGTCAGAAAATCCGCGCATTCGCCATCGAATACCTGATCAACGAAATCAAGATCGATCTGGCCGAAATGGGCGTGAAACACGACATGTTCGTCTCCGAAGCCAAAATTCTGGGCGACGGTGAGGTGGAATCCGCGCTGCAGGCGCTGACAGAACAGGGGCTGATTTATCAGGGTGTGCTGGAACCGCCCAAGGGCAAGGCGCCGGAAGACTGGGAACCGCGTGAACAGACCCTGTTCCGTTCGACCCAGTTTGGGGATGACGTGGACCGCCCGCTGAAGAAATCGGATGGCAGTTCCACCTATTTCGCCAACGACATCGCGCATTTCTATCACATGTACAAACACGGCTATCAGCGCCTGACCTGCGTCGTCGGCGCGGATCACGGCGGTTACGTGAAGCGTGCGAAGGCGGCGGTAAAGGCAATGAGCGCGGGCAAGGCCGAACTGCATATGCCCCTCGTTGCCATCGTTCACGTCACGGAAAACGGTAATCCCGTGCGCATGAGCAAGCGGGCAGGGACATTCATCACCCTGCGCGACATGCTGGAGCGCGTGGGTGCAGGTGTCATGCGTTTCATTATGCTGACGCGCGAGTCCGGTCAGACGCTGGAATTCGATTACGCCCGCGTCACCGAACAATCCAAGGATAATCCGTATTTCTATGTCCAGTACGCGCATGCGCGCTGCTGTTCGGTCATGAAACACGCTACCAACATGTTCGGCGCGCTGCCGGATGATGTTCTGGCGCGGACAAATCTGGCACCCCTTCAGCGGGACGAGGAAATGGCGCTCATCAAACTGATCGCCACATTTCCGCGCGTGGTCGAACAGGCAGCCGCAGCGGAAGAGCCGCACCGTATTGCCTATTTCGCCGAAAGCGTGGCCGCCGGTTTTCATGCGTGGTGGAACAAGGGCCGTGATGACGGCACGCTGCGCTTCCTGATTGAAGGGGATAAAGACCTGAGCATGGCGCGGATTGCGCTGGTGCGCTCGGTCGCCGTCACCATCGCCGCTGCACTGGGTGTCATCGGTGTCGTGCCGTTGCAGGAACTGCGTTCTGAAGTCGAGGTTGCCGCCTGATGCGTCTGCGCCATGTTCTCGCGCTTGTCTCTATTGTCGCTGTCATTGGCGGCTGCATCTGGTTTTTTGTAAACGGAACGTCAGGCGATGCGGTGGGTGCAGGCGGCCTGCCGTTGATCAAGGCTGATACGCGCCCCATCAAGATCGCTCCTGAGGAACCGGGCGGCGAAGTATTACCGAATGCCGACAGCACGGTTTTCAGCGCCATGGGCGCCGACACCCTCCACGACCCGTCGATGGAAAACCTGAAAATGCCCAGCACTGCCACCACGGCGACGGAAAACGTGCCGGATTTCGCAGGTCTGAAAACGGGCTTCGCCCTGCCGGCGGAGCCGCCGAAAAAAACAGAAAACCTGTTCGGCCCCACGCCGTCCAAAACCACCAGCGACTATGTTTCCGGGCTTGCGCCGGAAGCGCTCGTCACTCCGCAGGCATCGGAACCTGTGGCGGAAGAAGCGCCGGTTGACGTGAAAAAGACGGAAGCTGCGCCTGCACCGACACCTGCACCAACGCCCGCGCCGGAACCTGAAATCAAAAAGGCTGAAAACACGCCCGTGCCCGCCGCTGTGCCCGCTGAACCGGTCATCCCGGCTGGCGACGTGAAAGAAGACGTGCTGGAAGATGCATCCAACCCGGCGCAGGCGATGGAGGCACAGGAAAAAGCCATCATCACGCCGCCCGTGAAACCGATGGTGCCGTCCAAGCCCGTTGTGCCCGCACAGGCCACGAAAGAAAAATCGCCTGAGCCCGTAAAACCGCAAACCGCCGGGACCGAAATTCCCGCGCCCATGCCGGTGCAGGATGGAGAAAAAACCGTGGCATCCACATCGGGCAAGCCCGGTTATTACATGCAGCTGGCTTCGACCCCTTCGCAGATCGAGGCGCCCAAACTCTGGGCGAAACTACAGTCCAGATATCCTGATGCGCTTGGTGGTCTGCGCCCTGTGTACCAGACGGCAACCGTTCCCGGCAAAGGTGAATATATCCGCGTACAGGCGGGACCGCTGACGCAGGAACAGGCAACCGCGCGTTGCCAGAAACTGCGTGCCGTTGATGCCAAGGGGGGCTGCCTTGTCCTCAAGCGATAATCTGGCGCCAATCATTTTCGGATGCGAAGGGCCGGTCCTGAACGCCGACGAGCGCATGTTCTTTCACGACGTGAAACCGGCGGGCTTTATCCTGTTTCAGAAAAACACGATCGATCCCGACCAGACCACGCGCCTGTGCGACGATCTGCGCGACGCCGTGGATTGGGAGGCGCCCATCCTGATCGATCAGGAGGGCGGGCGCGTCCAGCGTCTGAAACCCCCGCACTGGCCGGCGTTTCCCGCGCCGCGCGGCTTTGGCGATATCTTTCGCGTAAATGAACCCGCTGCGCTTGCCGCGTGCGAAAACAACACGAAGGGCCTTGCCGATGCGCAGGTGCCGATGGGCATCGACGTCAACTGCATCCCGTGTCTGGACGTTGTACCCGCTGAAATCGATATCAAGGCCATCGGCGATCGTTGTTTTTCATCAGACCCGGCCATCGTCGCGGCGCTGGGGCTTGCGACCGCGCGCGCGGCCATTGCCGCTAAGATGACGCCGGTGATGAAGCATATGCCGGGCCATGGCCGTGCCACGGTTGACAGCCATCACGATCTGCCGCGTGTCGGCCATCCGCGCCACGTGCTGGACGCGGACTGGCAGCCATTCAGGCATCTGGCGCAGAATATTCAGGGCTCGGCCCTGTGGGGCATGACCGCGCACGTGATCTACAGCGCGCTGGACCCCGATTTTCCCGCAACGCTTTCAAAGACGGTCATCACTGAAGTTATTCGCGGCGCCATCGGTTTCGAAGGCCTGCTGCTGACCGACGACCTGTACATGAACGCCCTTCAGCCCTGGGGCGATGTGCCGACTCGTGCGGCCCTGAGCGTCGAGGCGGGGAACGATCTGGCCCTGCATTGTCATGGCACGGTCGCCGAAAGAGAGAATGCAATCAAGGTCTTACCGCCCATGAGGGCAGATACGCGGGCACGGCTTGATAATTGGGCGAGAAATCGCATATAAAGGCGGCGCATACGAGCGGGACCAAAATGGCAACGGCCACATTACCCATCTTCAGTCTAAAGCGGGAATTCAAGGATAACGCCGGCTATCTGCCGCGTTTCCTGCGCGAACCTTTGGTAAAACTGGCACGTCGTGAAAACACGATTTCCTTCCCGATGCTGCGCGAACTGATGACCGACTGGTTTAACAAGGTCGGCCCGCGCCTGCGTCTGGCCCGGAACTGGTTCCTGCAACAGCGCAACCGTTCCGCCCGCACATTTTCGCCGCCTTTCTAAAGGCATTTCACCGTAAGTCCCTGTGAAAAAACCGCGTTTTATTGATGACGCCGGACGGGACAGGATGCTAGACATTCCATAATGGAAACCAACGCCGCCATCGCTTTTGAAGAAGACAAACCGCGCGACCCGAATGCGCGCGAACCCGAAGACGCGCTGGTCGTTTCGGTCGACGGTTATGAAGGCCCTATCGACCTTCTTCTGACCATGGCGCGCGACCAGAAGGTCGATCTGCGGCAGATCTCCATCCTCGCCCTGGCCGAGCAGTATCTGAAATTCGTCGAACAGGCGCGCAAGCTGCGCATCGAACTCGCCGCCGATTATCTGGTCATGGCGGCGTGGCTTGCCTATCTGAAATCGAAACTGCTGTTGCCCAGCCAGCCGGGCGAGGTTGAGGAAGAGCTTTCGGGCGAGGCACTGGCCGAAGCCCTGCAATTCCAGCTGCAACGCCTTGAGGCGATGCAGAACATCGCCAAGAAACTGTTTGAACGTCCGCGTCTGGGCCATAACCGCCTGCCGGTCGGGCGCGTTGGCCTGATGACGGTGGAAGCACCGGTCAAGATCAAGTGGAAGGCCGACCTGTACCAGATGCTCGACGCCTTCGGCGCGATCACCAAGCGCATGAACCCGACCAGCTACGACATCAAGACATGGCCGCTGATGTCGATGGAAGACGCGTCCAACCGCCTTGCGCTGATGATCGGCTTTCTGCCACCGGGGCAATGGAAATCCCTGTGGCAGGCGCTGGACCAGTTCACGCCCGATGACTCCGATGCGTCGCTGAACACCAAATCCGCGCTGGCCTCCACGCTGACCGCGGCGCTGGAACTGGTCAAACAGGAAAAAATTGACCTGCAACAGGATGGCCTCTACGCGCCCATCTATATCCGCACGCACAGTACCATCCAGAAATCCGACATTGAAAAAGAGCCTGCCAATGACCTCTGACCAACAACCCCAGGACGCTGTCCTGATCCATGATGATACGCGCGACCTGCGCGTTCTCGAAGCCGCGCTGTTCGCCAGCCGCGATCCGATCCCGGCATCCAAGCTGCAGGGTTTTGTCGCCCATCTGAACCCGGATGAAGTGCACGCCCTGATCGGCCGCCTGCGCCAGGATTATCAGGGAAGGGGCATTACGCTGGAGGAAACCGATGTCGGTTTCGCCTTCCGCACCGCGCCCGATCTGTCCGAAAGTCTGGCCGAGCTGCGCGTTGAAGAACGCCGCCTGTCGCGCTCCGCGATGGAGACACTGGCCGTGATCGCCTATCACCAGCCTATCACCCGTCCCGAAATCGAAGCCATTCGCGGCGTCGCCACATCCAAGGGTACCGTCGATGCGCTACTGGAAACGAACTGGATCAAACCGGGCCGCCGCCGCGAGACGCCGGGCCGCCCGTTGACCTGGGTCACGACCCCTGAGTTTCTTGACCATTTCGGCCTTGAGTCTATAGTCGACCTGCCCGGTCTGGACGACCTGAAGGCCGCGGGCCTTCTCGACCGCCGTCCGGCCGTGGCGGTTACCGCCGACATGTTCAATGAAGACGGCGATGACGTCGAGGATGCAGCCGATACGGAAAATACCGCGACCGCAGCGGATGAAGAAGAGGCTGCCTGATTTTAGCCGCATCCATGCGCGATAACCGCGTCCGGATCTGACATAAGGAATACGTAATGGGTATTAGCATCACGCATATCATTCTGCTGGTCATTGTCGTTCTGGTCGTTTTTGGCGCCGGCAAACTGCCCAATGTCATGGGCGATCTCGCCAAGGGCGTGAAGAACTTCAAGAAGGGCCTCGCCGAAGACGACGACCAGCCCAAAGACCAAAACAAACCCGCTTAAGGTCGTAAGGGCGCCTCATGTTCAACATCGGCTGGGGTGAGCTTCTGGTCATCGCGGTCATTGTCTTGTTCGCGTTCGGCCCCGAGGACATTCCCAAGATCATGTACAATATCGGCCGCGTCGTCAGACGCTTCCGCTACATGCGCTTTGCCCTGTCGTCCCAGTTCGAGGACTTCATGGAAAAGGCTGAGGCGCAGGGCCGTGCGCAGGGAACCGTACCCGCCATGCGCGAGGTGATGGCCGATGACGAACGTGACGCCGACGAACACCTGATGACCGCGTTGCCCGATCCACAGGCGCCGCTGCCCCCGGATCCTGCTGCGCCCGAAGACAAGAAGGAGTCCCATGACGGAACTCATCACACCCCCGCTGTCTGACGAAAAGACCCCCGTCATCGATCACCTGATCGAACTGCGCCGCCGCCTGATCCAGTGCGTTCTGGTGCTGATGGCGATGACGGCCGTCTGCTACATGCTTCGCGACAACATTCTCGGTATCCTGATCCTGCCGCTTGAAAACGCGATGGGCGCTGAGTCCACCCACCGCCTGATTTATACGTCTTTGACCGAGGCGTTTTTCACATCGCTCAAGATTTCGTTTCTGACGGCCCTGTTTGTCACCCTGCCGTTCATCCTGATGCAGGTATGGAAGTTCGTGGCACCCGGCCTGTACCGGCGCGAGCAGGGGGCGTTGCTGCCCTTCCTGATTGCCACGCCCGTCCTGTTCACCATTGGTGCATTGTTGGTTTATTTCGCCGTGATGCCGATGGCGTGGAAATTCTTTTTGGGATTCCAGACATCGGGCGCGGAAACCAATCTACCGATCCAGCTTGAGCCGCGGATCGGCGATTATCTCGACCTTATCCTTGCGCTCATTTATGCCTTCGGCCTGTGCTTTCAGTTGCCGGTTTTCCTGATGCTGGTGGCGCGGGCCGGTTTCCTGACCGCGCACGACCTGTCCAGCCGGCGCAAATACGCCGTTGTCGGTGTCTTTACCATCGCGGCCGTGCTGACCCCGCCCGATATCGTCAGCATGATCATGCTGGCCCTGCCGCTGTGGGCGCTTTTTGAAGTATCCATCGTCCTGATCCGGCGCATGGAAAGCAAACGCGCTGCCCAGACCGAAGCCACCGGTCATGCTGGCTGAACTTTACCAGCAGCGCGTCGAGCAGGGCGCAATCACGCGCGACCCGGCACAGGAATATGCCGCGCTGCAGTTTGATCTGTTTGTCGAACGCTGGAACAGGCCCCGCGCCGCCGGCCTGATATCCCGGCTCAAGGGCAGGGGGCGCAAGCCCGTCAAAGGCATTTTCCTGTATGGCGGCGTTGGCCGCGGCAAAACCATGCTGATGGATATGCTGGTCGGCGCGCTTCATGCCGATGATGTCCGCCGGGTACACTTTCACGCCTTCATGCTGGAAATTCATGCCCGCCTGAAAGTCTTGCGCGACAAGGGCCAGGCCGATGACATCCTACCGCGCGTGGCGGAGGATATCGCAAAAACCACGAAGCTTCTGTGCTTTGACGAACTGCATGTCAACGACATTGCCGATGCCATGATCATCGGCGGATTGTTCGAGGCGCTGTTCGATCAGGGTGTGACAATCATCGCCACGTCCAATTACCGCCCCGATGACCTGTACAAGGACGGGCTGCAACGGGCGCGGTTTTTGCCGTTCATCGACATCATCAAACAGAATCTTGAGGTCGTGCGCCTTGATTCGCCGACCGATTACCGCCTGCGCACACTGTCGGAAAAGGGCATGTGGTTCTATCCGCTGACCGATCAGAGCTGGCAGGCAATGGATAATCTGTTCGCCTCGCTGACCGATGACGCGCCGGCACCGCCCACCACCATCCAGATCGACGGCCGCGACCTGCCCATCGACCGTGCCGACCAGCGCTGCGCATGGATCAGCTTTGCCACGCTGTGCCGGGAAAATCGCGGCGCGTCCGATTACCTGGCCCTTGGGCATGTCTTTCGGATCATCTTTGTTGATGAAGTTCCACGCTTGTCCGAAGACAACCGCAACGAAGCGCGCCGGTTCATGACCCTTGTTGATACCCTGTATGACGCAGGGCGCGTTCTGGTCGTACGTGCCGCCGCCACGCCGGAACACCTGTATGACGGGCATGCCAATGCCTTTGAATGGCAGCGCACCGTCAGCCGCCTGCTGGAGATGCAATCCCCCGATTGGCTGGCCCGGCAGGACGTAACCCCCTGAAACTTAAAGTTACATAAGTCCATCTTACCCCGTTCAACGAAGCAGCTATACTACGCCCCATGAACAAGAAATATTTCGGAACTGACGGCATTCGTGGCCGTGCCAATATTCACCCGATGACCGCCGACGTGTCATTGCGCGTCGCCATGGCGGCCGGTGCCACCCTGCGCGCCGGCGCGGGCGAACCGCACAACCGCGTCGTGATCGGCAAGGACACCCGCCTGTCGGGCTACATGATTGAACAGGCGATGTCGGCCGGGTTTCTGGCCATGGGCATGGACGTCGTTCTGCTGGGACCCATGCCGACACCGGCAGTTGCCATGCTGACACGGTCCTTGCGCGCCGATCTGGGGGTGATGATTTCCGCCTCGCACAACCCGTTCGAAGACAACGGCATCAAGCTGTTCGGGGGCGATGGATACAAGCTTTCCGATTCCATCGAACGCGAGATCGAGGAAAAGATCGACCAGCCGCAAAAGACACTGGCCGCCCCCACCGACCTTGGCCGTGCCAGCCGGCTGGACGACGCGGCCGGGCGTTACATTGAATTTGTGAAGGCGACGTTCCCGCGCGGCATGAACCTGTCCGGCCTGCGCGTCGTAATTGACTGCGCGCATGGCGCAGCCTACCGCGTCGCGCCGCAGGTGTTGTGGGAACTGCATGCCGACGTCATTCCGATGGGCGTATCGCCCAACGGCCTGAACATCAATCTGGGATGCGGCGCCACCGATACGGCGCTGCTGCAGAAGACCGTCGTTGAGAACGAGGCCGATCTGGGTATCGCCCTCGACGGCGACGCCGACCGCCTGATCATGGTCGATGAAAAAGGCAACCGCGTCGATGGCGACCAGTTGATGGCCATCATCGGCAAGTCGTGGAAACAGCAGGGCATGCTCAGGAATGACACCGTGGTCGCCACGGTCATGAGCAATCTGGGCCTTGAGCGTTACCTGAAAAATATGGGCGTCACGCTGGAGCGGGCCGCCGTGGGCGACCGCTATGTCGTAGAAAAAATGCGCCAGGGCAAATTCAATGTCGGCGGCGAACAGTCGGGCCACATGGTACTTTCGGACTTTACAACCACCGGCGATGGTCTGATTGCGGCTTTGCAGGTTTTGGCCGTGCTGCGCGGCGAGGGCCGTAAGATGAGCGATCTTGCCCACACTTTCGAACCCGTACCGCAGGTTCTTGAAAGCGTACGATTCGCCGAAGGTAAAAAGCCCCTGGAAGACGGCGCGGTTAAAGCCGCCATCGACAAGGCGGGCAGGGAACTGGAAAAACAGGGCCGTATTCTGGTCCGCGCCTCCGGCACCGAACCTGTCATACGTGTGATGGCCGAGGGTGACGACGAGGCAAAAGTCCGTCAAATTGTAAGTGATGTTTGCGAACGGATAAGATCCGTCGCGTAGAATGGTCATCCTTGGGGGATTTCATGGATAACAATGCCGGAGTGGTCTTAAGCGTCGATATGTCCGACCCCAGCGGGGGTACGGGCATCAACGCCGCGATCAAGACATCACACGCATTTCATGGTTACGCCCAGTCGGCCATCACGGCCGTTTCAGTCCAGACCCCGGATGCAGTTCTGGGGATATGGCCCGTCCCACCCGTGGTCGTGATCGACCAGATCCGTGCCGCATTCACATCCTTCAACGTCGGCTGCATCCTGCTGGGGCTTTTGCCTGGCAAGGAAACGATCGACGCCGTCGGGGATTTTCTCGATACGCTGAACCCGAAAGTGCCGGTCATCGTCGACCCGGTTATTTCATCGCGCGATGGCAAACGCTTTCTTGGCAAGCCGGATATCGATGCGCTCAAGCGCCGCATCCTGATCCATGCCGATTTGCTGATGCCGAATATCACCGAAGCCGAAAACCTGACCGGTATGACCATTCGCGACGAACAGACGATGGAACACGCGGCTGAAATGCTGCTCACGCTCGGCCCCCGCAACGTCTTTCTGAAAGGCGCGGATCTGGGCATGGACAAGATCTACGAAATTTACGTGGACGACCGCCGGACGCAGGTTTTTCAGTCGGAACGTCTTGTTTCCAAGAAAACCCATGGTGCAGGGGCCACGCTGGCCGCCGCTGCGGCCGTGCTGGTGGCGCAGGGTAACACCCCGCGCGAATCCGTTACGCGCGCACGTCAGTATCTGGAAGACGCCATCAAGAATGCCCCCGACCTGGGTGCGCAGGCGGGACCGCTCAACCATTTCGTCCGCTAAAATGCGCGCGGGGCCGGACGGGATTCCATCGGGGTTTCGTTCCGGCTGTGGCGGTACCCCGCCTCCATCGCCAGCCAGCCATCAAGGCGGGTGACGGTTTTCTCGACAATTGCGCGGTAGGCCGCGGGGTTGTAACCATCCAGCAATGTCCTGCCGTCTTTTGCATCGAACAGAGGTTTTAATATATCCGCGCTGCTGCCCAGCGTAAGGCCGAAGCCATGGCTGCAGGCTTTGTCGAATGCATCGTCGCGCAGGGTGCTGGGTGCATCCGGATTATGAAGCGTTTCAAGCCATGTCTGGACCGCGCGCGCGGTTACCAGTTCCTTGCGTGTATACTCAATCGCCAGGTGTACCTGCGAATGGTCGCGATGCGGCTCAAACATGTCCCCGCCATGATCGCGCCCCCGGTCATACAAAAGAACGCAGATGCGCGTGTCGTCGGCCAGATCGGCGCGGGGTGCCACCATCTGGCGCGCTGTCTGGTCATCACAGCTCAGCAGCGCCGCGCTTAAAAACACAGGAAGCAGGTGAAACGGTTTTTGGACGGCCATGATGCCGTCAGGCTACCAAACCCGGCATGGGCAATTGCGTCCGTTTCTGGGCTTTGTTGGGCTTTTTTGGGTGCTGTGGTCTGGGCGCCGGCGCCGGTGTGGCCGTGGCGGGAATGGACCAGCGATCGAACCGATAGCGCAGGTCGCGCGCATGAAGGGCGGCCACTTCACCACGGATACGGTTGCGTACGGCGGTGTATTCGCTGACCCTGTAACGCAGGGCCCAGTCATCCCCCATCTGCACACCGGAAAGCGGCATCAAGACCTGATGATCGGGGAATTCACTTATGATCGCCTGTGCCGAAGCGCAGGCGATGGACAGGGCGGCATTCCGCGTCACCTGGGTGGCGGACGGATCGGCCAGCGTTTCCAGCCAGACATGGATGTCTTCCGCGCTTTGCAGCTCCGTGCGTTTTTCCATCAGTCTGCGGGCATTGCGCGTTTCCGCGTCCGCATGGATATCCGTGGGCGGAACGCGGCGGGCGCTGCTGCGAAAAAGGCCGGGCAGGCACTGGTCATGATTGGCGGGCAGGGCGATACGGGCAAAATCGGGATCGCGGGGCGCGGTGGGGATTTGGCAGACGGCAACGCCTGCAACGGCACTGGCGGCCACAAAGGCTGGAAAAAAGATCTTACGCATGCACACACCTGTTATTGTTTTTCGTAAAATAGCAGAAGGTCGATCCCGCCCGCCACATTATCGGGACAGTCCCAGACCCTGTGATGACATGTTCTTGAAACCGCCATCTTTGTCGCCTAGGTTTTAGCTTCGATGACCGCCTCTCTCCCTGATCTTCATTCCTATCGCTTCGGGCCGCTGGCCGCGGGCAAACCGCATCAACTGGTGGTCCTGTTCCATGGTCTGGGATCGAACGGTCAGGACCTGATCAGCCTTGCCCCCATATGGGCGAGGGACATGCCTAACGCCCTGTTCGTGTCGCCCGATGCGCCGTTCCCCTGTGATATGGCCCCGATGGGCCACCAATGGTTTTCTCTGCAGGAATGGACGGAAGAGGCGATGGTAAAGGGTGCCGAAAAGGCCTTTCCCATTGTGGATAACTATCTGGATAAGTTGTTGAAGACAACCGGCCTCACGGATCAGGCCATGGGACTTGTCGGTTTTTCACAGGGCACGATGATGTCCCTGTATACCGCGCCACGGCGCAGAAACCCTTGCGCTGCAGTCCTGGGGTATTCGGGCGCGATGCTCGGTGCCAAGGCGCTGAAGAACGCCAATATCCACAAAGTACCCACATGCCTGATTCATGGGGATGCTGACACCGTGGTCCCCATCACCGCATGGCATCAGGGAATGGCGGCGCTGAAAGAACTGGATGTCCCCCATGAAGGCAAGGTCATTCCGGGTCTGGCCCATGGCATAGACGAAGCGGGGATTCAGCACGGTTTAGCCTTCCTGAAGGCCAAATTGCCCGTTTAGGTCGCGCAATATTGTTTCAACGCAATAGAAAGATTGTTACCTGCAAATGGCGGTAATCCGCCATGCGCCGGGGATGACCCTAAAATGCTGCTGCTATGCGTCACACATTATTACGAAATATGACGAGAATGGCGGATTTCCGCGGTATAATCGAAGTGTGGACCCAAGGTTCACCAGTCAATACCGAACATTGGGCCACTTCACAAACGGAGGCATTTCATGTTTGGTCACCTAACTGATTTCTCTCATTCGCGTACCAACGGCGAAGCCCTTGGCTTCTTCGTGTTCTTCACCGTCCTGATGGTTGGTATTTCCACCGTTCTGGGGTCTGTCCTGGGTACTCTGGGCCTGCACCTGGTCGGCACCGGCGTCTCGACGATTATGACCGGTGTTGATGTCAACACCATGATCGGTTCGTTGTTCGTGCTGATCCTTTCCAGCCTGATCCTCGTCAATAAAAAGCTGACGGGCGACCTTCTGTCGATCATCCTCACGGTTGTCGGCGTCTACGTGTCGTATGAGATCAGCATTCTGCTGGGCATGCTGGTGGTGTCGTACCTGACGACCATCAAAGGCAAGTAACCACTAGGTCTTTTTTAAAGACACTGATGTGGAGCCGGACAAAATCGTCCGGCTCTTTTTTATTTTCCAAAAAACGTTGCATCTTGCGCACGATTCCCCTAAACACAAGGAATTCCGCCCATTTCACGCTAATGGATGTTGTGCCGCAGGCAACGCATCCGAACGAGGATTTCTTATGTTCAAGGATTTATTCAATTTCAAAAAACAACGCACGCCCATCGAGGCTGCTGTGTTCTTCGCGTTTTACACGGGCGCCTTTCTTCTGGTGACCGAGTTGCTGCAGCGCTAATTGGCGCAAGCTTAGAATCTGAAGTATAATGGGTGTGTGCAAAGAACTGCATCACACCCATCGTATTTTGGGCCCTGTCTCGATCCACAGGGATGGCCCCGGCCATGAATTTCGGATCAGGCACACATCCCGATGCATGCCCAGCCCTGATCCTCAACGCTGATTTCCGTCCTTTGTCGTATTACCCGCTTTCCCTCTGGTCGTGGGAGGAGGCGGTGAAAGCCGTTTTCCGCGATTCCGTGACGGTCCTGGCCGAATATGACCGGGTGGTTCATTCGCCCTCGATCGCCATGAAGCTGCCCAGCGTACTGGCCCTGAAGGAATACGTACCCAGCGCCCATACCCCGGCCTTTACCCGGTTTAACGTCTTCCTGCGCGACCAGTGGCACTGCCAGTATTGCGGCCAGAAATTCAAGACGCACCAGCTGACCTTCGACCATGTCATTCCCCGGTCACGCGGCGGCCGCACCAGCTGGGACAATATCGTGACCGCCTGCCGGCCCTGCAACACGGCGAAGGGCAGGTACCTGCCGCACGAGATCAACATGTATCCGCGGCAGGAAGCCCACCGGCCGAATATCTTCGAACTGCAGCAGCAGGGCCGGAAATTCCCGCCAAATTTTCTTCACCAGAGCTGGCATGACTTCCTTTACTGGGATTCCGAACTCGAAGGCTGAGCCGCTTGCCGTGCGCCGCGACGGTCCAGTGTGAACCTTTGATGCGCCGATAAAATTAATTATATTTCAATGCGTTACTTAAGGTTGGACCCCGTTTTCGGGTCAATGAGCCGTTTTATGGCTATCAAGTGAAAGTAGCGAAATTCCTCCGCCCGCGGGTAATTCCCGGATTGGGACAGACCCCTGTAAACGCCCGGGCAATGAGGGAACAGGAAACCTGTCTTTCAGGAGGTCTCAAAAGAGGCTATGAACCGGTTCAGGCGGCCTTTTTTGCGCCCTTACTTTCCGCAATCATGTTGATAAACCGGTGGAAAAGATGGTGGCTATCCTGTGGGCCGGGGCTTGCTTCCGGATGATATTGCACGGAAAAAGCGGGGCGGTCGGTACAGCGTATCCCTTCATTCGATCCATCGAACAAAGATACATGAGTTACCTCAGTATTCTCAGGTAAACTCTCATCAATCACACAGAAGCCATGGTTTTGACTGGTAATTTCGACCTTACCGGTGGTCAGGTCCTTGACCGGCTGGTTGGCCCCGCGGTGGCCGAGATGCATTTTCTGTGTTTTTCCTCCAAGGGCGAGGGCCAGCATCTGGTGGCCAAGGCATATGCCGAAAACCGGCAGCTTGGCATCCAGCAATTTACGGATGACAGGCACCGCGTACTGACCCGTCGCCGCCGGGTCACCCGGCCCGTTGGACAGGAACACACCATCCGGCTGCAAAGCCATAATTTCCTCCGCCGTGGTCTGGGCGGGTACAACGGTCACGTCACAGCCGGCCTCGGCCAGGCAGCGCAGAATATTGCGTTTTGCACCGTAGTCGATGGCGACCACTTTATACATGGGATTCAATTGTTTACCGTAACCTGTACCCAGGTGCCATCCTGATTCGTTCCACGTGTAACGTTGTTGGCAAGAGACTTCTAAAGCCAGGTCCATCCCATCCAGTCCCGGCCATGCCTTTGCCTTGGCTTTCAGGTCGGCCAGATCGAATTTACCGTCCGCCCGATGCGCAATCACACCGTTCGGGGCGCCTTGTTCGCGGATGCGGCGGGTGATGGCGCGGGTATCCAGCCCGGCAATACCGGGCAGGTTATGGTGCTTCAGCCACTGGTCGAAATGGCTGTTGGCCCGCCAGCTGGCCGGGTCGGTCACGCGTTCGCGCACGATCAGGCCGCGGGCGGCGGGGTTGATGGTTTCGATATCGTCAGGGTTGGTCCCGACATTCCCGATATGGGGGAAGGTAAAATTGATGATCTGCCCGGCATAGGACGGGTCGGTCAGGATTTCCTGATACCCCGTCATAGAGGTGTTGAAGCAGATTTCACCGACCGTTTCGGTTTCCGCCCCGAAGCCGTAGCCGTAAAAAACGGTCCCGTCGTTCAGAACCAGTACAGCGGTAGGGGCAGGCGCGCGCGTCATCGGCGGTTTCCTTGGTCTTCTTGAGTTGTAGGCTAAGTGGGTGTTATACAGGCAATCATTCAACGACCGCAAAGAAAATTTACATCATGACCGACTTACGCACCCGTTTTACCGATGACATGAAAACCGCCATGAAGGCCGGGGACAGCGCCACGACCGCGACCATCCGCCTGATCATTGCCGCCATGAAGGTGAAAGACACCGAAGGCAAGGGCCAGGCCGATGACGCCACCCTGATGTCCATGATGCAGACCATGATCAAGCAGCGTCAGGAAAGCTCGAAGATTTTCCGCGAAAACGGACGCCCGGAACTCGCTGACAAGGAAGACGCGGAGATCAAGGTTATCGAAAACTACCTGCCGAAACAGATGAGCGAATCGGACGTCGACGCCGCCATTACGGCCATCATCGCCGAACTGGGCGTCACATCGGCCAAGGATATGGGCAAGGTGATCGGTGCGCTGAAAAGCAAATACGCAGGTCAGATCGACATGGGCAAGGCCAGCGGCATGGTCAAGGCCAAGCTGGCGGCCTGATCAGGACCGGGCGCGTTCGAACGGCAGGGATGCCACAGCCGCAGACGCGGTGCTGGCCAGTAAAACCCCGGCCGCGCCCGCGATATATGCGCCCGGCGCACCATAGGACAGGCCGCCGAACACGAATGCCAACAGGCCCGCAAGCGCGCCAAAGGCCGTGCCGGCCCCGATGATGGTGGCGAAACGGAAGGCGGCGTAAGACTGGTTTTTGATCTTTTGCATGCCCCTACACCATACGATGCGGGCATTTAAAGGTGGGTTAACTTAAAACCTGTGTTTTAGTTCGATCTTCGGCCTGATGACCCTGTCCGGATTGGACAACGGCGGCACGAAGGTTTTGAACGCTTTGCCAGGCGCCTTTTTGGCAAAGCACTCCGCCATGTCAGGACAATGACTCAAAGTAAGACGCTTGGGCGGGGGCGGTGCAGGAAGCGTGATGGTCTGGGTCTGGGCCTGCGCGGCGGTAGCGAGGCTGAAAACCCCCAGCGCTGCAATGGCCGTGTTTTGAAGACCGGGCAGGGAAAGGTCTGTTTTGCTCATGCCGTCCGAGCCTAGCAACCGATGACATGTTACGCAAATTTCCTGTTTGCTTTATGAGCCACGAACCCGATACGTTTACGCCATGCTCGTCCCCAAAAGCTTTCTCGATGACCTCCGGTCCCGGTTGCGCCTGTCCGATATAGTCGGCAAACGGGTCAAGCTTCAGAATGCGGGCCGCGAATACAAGGCATGCTGTCCGTTTCATAACGAGAAATCGGCGTCCTTTTATATCAACAACGACAAGGGCTTCTATCACTGCTTCGGCTGCGGGGCGCACGGCGACCATATCGGCTTTGTCATGCGTTTCGAAAACCGCAGCTTCATGGATGCGGTCGAGGATCTGGCCCAGCAGGCAGGCATGCAGGTGCCCAAGCCCAGCGCGCAGGAAGTCGAACGCGCCCGCGGACGCGAACAGCTCATCAAACTGATGGATACGGTCACCAAATTCTATGCCGCCCGCCTGTTTGAACAAAAAGACGTGCTCGCCTATCTGACCAACCGCGGCCTGTCGATGGAAACGATCCAGTCATTTCGTCTTGGATATTCCCCGGCCTCAGGCCCTGCGCTGTATCAGGAACTCAAAAAGGCGGGATACACCGACTCCGAAATGCTGGAAGCCGGTGTCTTCAAAAAATCCGACCGCGATGGATCGCTGTTCCCGTTCTTCCGTGACCGCGTCATGTTTCCGGTCACCGACCGCCGCGGCCAGACCATCGCCTTCGGCGCCCGCGTATTGCCCGAACATCTGCGCCCCGTCGATCCGGCGCAGGGCAAGCCGCCGAAATACATCAACTCCGGCGAAACCGCGCTCTTCCAGAAAGGGCACATCCTTTATAACGAATCGCATGCGCGTACCGCCGCCGCCCGCGGCAACCCGGTCATCGTCTGCGAGGGGTATGCCGACGTCATCGCCCTGTGGCAGGCCGGGTTCATGGGCGCGGTGGCGCCGCTTGGCACCGCGCTGACCGAGGCGCAGATTCAAAGCCTGTGGACGATGATCCCGGAAAAAGACGGGGCCGTGCGTGAACCCGTCCTGTGTTTTGACGGCGATGCCGCGGGCCAGCGTGCCGCGACGCGGGCGATGGACCGTATCCTGCCGCTTCTGCGCGGTGGCGTGTCCGCGCGCTTTGCCTTTCTGAGCGATGGCATGGACCCGGACGACCTGATCCGCGCCAAGGGGAAAGAGGCCTTCGACACAGTGATCGAACAGGCCGTGCCGCTGGTCGAGATGATCTGGCGCACCCTGACGGAAGGGAAACGCTTCGACACGCCGGAGGCAAAGGCCGGCCTGCAGAAATCCGTCGATGCGGTCGTGGCCACCATCGCCGACCGCGCTGTACAGAAACAGTATGAACGCGAACTGAAAGACCGCTTCTTCAAGGCGTTTGTCGCCCGCGGCGCCAAGCCGAAGGTGGATAACAGGGTGCGTCTGCCCGACCCGCGCGCGCGCCAGCAGAACGAGCGTGCCCGCGTGGCCCTGGCCGCGGTGGTCAGTTTTCCGGAAATTTTTCACGATGCCGAAGACCTTCTGGGGCGCCTGCATATCGAGGACAGTCGTCTCGACGCCCTGCGCCAGCGGCTCATGGAAACCCTGTCCAACCACCCCGACATGCGGCACGAGGAACTGGCCCACCAGCTTGAATCACAAGGATTTAATGACGATCTCAAGGCCATCATGGCGGCCGCCCGCCTGCATGGCACATCGGCGCGGGGCGTGTCCGATCCCATCCAGGCGCTGGAAGGCCTGAAAGAAGCCGTGGGCCAAAATCGTTAAGAGAATCAATAAGGCTTTGAAATCCGGGACTTAGCCCTTATATATTCTTCTTTCTACGATTCTAAAATGACGGTAGGGGAATACATAAGTGGCGCGCGCAGCAACCAAAGCGAAAAAATCCGCATCGACGACCGAAAGCACCGAAGCCTCCGCAACATCCAAAGGTAATCTTGCAAAGATTGCCAAGGACCTGATTGCAAAGGGCAAGAAGTCGGGCTTCATCACGCACGACCAGCTGAACGCTGCACTGCCCGCAGACGAATATTCGTCCGACCAGATCGAAGATATTATGATGACCATCTCGGATTCCGGCGTGAACATCGTCGATTCCGACGATGCCGAAGGCGGCGACGACGATAAGCCCGAAAAAGCCGAGGCCGACGACGAAGAAGAAAAGGCCGAGAAGGACGAAGACGAAGGTATTTCCGGCAACGTTTCTTCCGACGACCTGGGCCGCACCGACGACCCCGTGCGCATGTACCTGCGCGAAATGGGCACCGTCAAACTGCTGAGCCGCGAAGGCGAAATTGCGATTGCCAAGCGCATCGAAGCCGGCCGCGAAATGATGATCGGCGGCATCTGCGAAAGCCCTCTGGCGATTGAATCCATCATCGCGTGGTATCACGCGCTGCAGAAGGGTGACATTCTTCTGCGTGAAATCATCGATCTTGAGGCGACCTATAACAATGGTCCCGACGGTCAGGAAATCGACGATCCGTCCGCAGGCGAATTCAAGGGCGGCGCAGAACCCGAAGAACGCGAAGAAAAAGAACCCGCCGAAGGTGAAAACGCCGAAGGCGGCGAGGGTGGCGGCGAGGAAGACGAGGGCGGTCTCTCTCTCATCCTGATGGAGCAAAAGCTTAAAGACAGCGTGTTCGAAAAGTTCCACGCGATCGAAAAGACCTACAAGGCGATGAGCAATGCGCAGGAAAAGCGCATCGAAGCCGTCGGCGCCAATAAAAAGGCCGATCCCGCCATCGAGAAGAAATACCAGAAGTGCAAAGACGACATGGTCAAGCACATGAACGAGGTGCATCTGAACAATGCACGTATCGAACAACTGCTTGAGCGCCTGTACAAGATCAACCGCAACCTGGTCGCCGACCTGAAGGGGCTCGGCCTCTGGGAGCGGGTGCGCGACGACCTGCTGCACGCGGTCGATGCACTGGCCGCGCTGCTGGGTGCCACGGAGGCGGACGCCTGCACGTGCCTGCGCGCCACGCTCGATGCCTCGGCGCGGCCGTTCACCGGCGTGGAGGTGCTGGCGCAGGTGCGCACCGACGGCGTGACGCAGGCGCGGATGTCGGCGCTGTTGTCCTGGATGACGCGCACCTCGATGCCGTCGGGGCGAGTTGCGTCGGCCGCCTTCACGCGGGCGAGGACTTCGTCGACGACGGCAACCGTGTTCGCGCCTGGCTGCTTCATGATGGAGAGGATGACGGCCGGCGTCCCCGAGACGCTCGCCCGCGAATCGCTGGGGACCCCCGCATCGTCCACGCGTCCGAGGTCTTTGAGGCGGACGGTCACGGCGCCACGACG
>CALBME010000196.1 GCA_937896295.1 uncultured Micavibrio sp.
CGGGGCCGGTATCGGCTTCTTCCTCGTCATCCGGGATGTCCTGCGGGTGGACCGACATGGGAATCGGGTCGATATCGGCATCGTCTCCGGAAGGCTGATAACCGCCAAAAACGGGTTTTTCCTGCAGGGGCTGCTGCATCCAGATATGGCCGCATTTGGCGCAGCGCATGCGCTGCGCGTTTACCAGCAGGGAAACGGGCAGGTCATAATGAGCCGAACATTCAGGGCAAGAAATCTTCATCTATTTTCATTATGCGGTCCGGAGATTATAAAGGTCAATCATGACCTTGCTTCGTTCCCGCTTTATGGCCCTGGCCCTTGTTTTCACCCTGACCGGCGGGCAGGCCCATGCGCAGGCACCCAAATGCGCCAGCGCAGCGGACCGCGCCTGCATGGCCGCGCAGATCCTTGCGGACAGCGACCAGATGGAGAACGCGCAGTGGAAGGACCAGGCCTTGCGCGAACTGGCCATTTCCCTGACCTATGACAAACGTGTCGATGACGCTATCGCACTGGTGCCGAAAATTTCCAACCCCGACACGCAGGCCATGACCATCCGTGGCATCGGCATGACCGCCGCCCTGTACGGCCGCGATGCGCCGGAGGAACTGAAAAAGACATTCGCCAAACTGTCCAAAACGGCGGACGGCATCGCCTTGCCCGCGGCCAACGCCATCGCCCAGACCTACATCGCCATGGCGCAGGCCTTTGCCGGACTGGATGACGATGCATGGAAAACCGCCAGCGCGATGACGAACGACGCGCTGCGCCACAAGGCATTCGGTGAGACGGCGGAAATTCAGGCCGAACGCGGCGATGTCGTGAAGGCCATGGCATCCATTTCAAAGATCGATGTCGCGTCTTTCCGCAACAAATCCTACGACAAGGTTGCCGACATTCTTGTCAAACAGGGCAAATACGACGCGGCCCTGCAATCGGCACAGATGATCGACAACCCGGCCAAGCGCGCACAGGCGCTGCAGAACATCCTTCACGCGCAGGAGGAAAAAAACCGCGGCCAGCGTCAGGATATTCTGAACGGGGCCACCCCGGAATGATTACGTTCGAACATGTGGGCCTGCGCTATAATATCGGGCCGGAGGTCCTGAGCGACATCACCTTCAAACTGGAACAGGGCGCGTTCCATTTTCTGTCCGGTCCGTCCGGTGCGGGTAAGACGTCACTTATGAAACTGCTGTACCTAAGCCAGCTGCCCACGCGGGGAAGCGTGCAGATGTTCGGACAGGATGTATCAAAGGCCAGCCGCGCCCAACGCATGATGATCCGCCAGCGGATCGGCGTCGTGTTTCAGGATTTCCGTCTTTTACCGCATCTGTCAGCCTTCGATAATGTCGCCCTGCCCCTGCGTGTGATGGGCCGCAAGCCGCATGAGGTCAATACCGCCTGCCGCGACATTCTGGAATGGGTGGGCCTTGCCGATTACATGAATGCCACGCCGGAGATTTTATCGGGCGGGCAGCAGCAGCGCGTGGCCATCGCGCGCGCCGTCATCGGCAAGCCGCGCCTTTTACTGGCGGACGAACCGACGGGGTCGCTGGACGATGCCACCGGTTACCGCATCATGCGCCTGTTCGAACAGTTGAACCGCATGGGCACCACCATCGTGATCGCGACCCACAACCAGCAGATGATGGACCATTTCAACCACCCGCGCCTGATGCTGGATAAAGGGCAGCTGAGTGTCCTGCCGCCGACGGACAAGGCGCAACTCAAGGCAGCGCATTGATGGCCGCACCGTCCCGCAAACCCGCCGACCTGGCGCTAGAAAAAGACGATGTCGGCACAAAATTCGTGACGCTGGTGGTCATCATGATGACGGCGCTGGCCACCCTTGCCATGGGCGGCGCGCTGGTGGTCAAGGAACTGCGTGCGTCGTGGGTATCGTCGGTCAGCGGGCACATCACCATTGAAATTCCGGCCGTCGCACAGGATGGCAGTGTGCGCGAGGCCGATGCGCTGGCCATCATCGCGGGCCAGATGCGCGATGCGCTGGCCAAGGACACTGACATCAGCGACGTGCGCATCGTATCGCGCGACGAAGTCGAACAACTGGTCAAACCGTGGCTTGGCGCCAATGCCGGGTCGTCCGACCTGCCCCTGCCCGCGCTGGTTGCGGTGCGCATGAAAAATCCGGGCGATGAAAAGGCCACAGATGCAATCGCGCAAACGGTACGGAATGTGGACACAGCCGCCACATCTGAAACGCATCAGGCATGGCTTTCTGACCTCAAACGCTTTTCTTTGGTCCTGTTGATGGCGACACTGGGTATGGCGGCGGCAACGATCGCCTGCTGCACCCTGACCGTCACCGGCGCGGTCAAGGCGCGGCTTGCCGCGCACCATAATGATATCGACCTTCTGCACGTGATGGGGGCCAGCGATGATTATATCGCCGGGCAGTTCGTTCGCCTTGTGGTCAAAAGCGTGGGACGCGCTGCGCTTGTGGGTGCCATCGCGGGACTTGTGGTACTCAAGACCGGCGGGCTGGTCGCGGGCGAATTGCAGGCGGCCATGCTGCCCGCCTTCCGCTGGGATTTCGGGGCGCTGCTATGGTTTGCCGTATGCCCTGCCCTGGTCACGGGTTTAAGCCTTCTGGCCGCGCGATTCACGGTCTTGCGAACGCTGGCTTTGATGCCCTAGTTTAAAACCCTATGAAAAAACGATCCCCCCTTCACCCCTTTCGCATCACGGCCAGCGTCGTCGCCGCGCTTGTCCTGCTGTGGGTGGCGGGCTTCGTTGCCTTTTATGGATACGTGGTTTTCAAAGAGCCTGCGAACCCCGATCAGCGCACCGATGTCGTCGTGGTTCTGACGGGCGGACCGGGCCGCATCGAGGAAGGTTTTTCCCTTATGCTCGCCAACAAGGCCAGTGCCATGCTGGTTACCGGCGTCCACCCCCATGTGTCGCGCAACATTCTGGCCCAGCGCTGGCAGGGTAGCGCGCAGGACCGGGCGCGGCTGGAAAATCACTGCTGTATCTTCATCGAACATAATGCCGAAACCACCGAAGATAACGCGGCGGAAACCGCCGGGTGGCTCAACCGCAACGGCGGGTCCAAGGGTGTGAGCATCCGCCTCGTCACTTCCGATTACCACATGCCGCGCGCCAAACTTTTGTTTTCGCGCGCCATGCCGGGCGCCACGCTGGAGGCATGGCCGGTCCGCAGCACCAACACACGCACATGGGCATTCATGCGCACCGTGCTGATTGAATATTCAAAAACATTCCTGATGTGGATTTCTTAAAATGGGCGCCTTTATCCGGTCCGTCATCTTCAACATCGTTTTTTACGCCTATACGGCGTTTATATGCTTTTTCCTGGTCTTTTCCTTTGCGCTGCCGCGCAGGCAGGCCTTTACGTTCGTGCGGTTCTTTTATTTCCGCGCCATCGGGGTGATCGAGCGTCTGTTCCTTGACCTGCGCTGGCGCGTCTCGGGCAGGGAAAACCTGCCCGAAGGGTCGTATGTCCTGGCGCTCAAGCACTATTCGACCTACGAGACGCTCAAACTGCCTGTCATTTTTGGCGATGTCGCCATCATCATGAAAAAAGAACTGACGTGGATTCCGTTCTGGGGCTGGTACACCAAAAAACTGGGCATGATCGCGGTCGATCGCGGCGGCCGGCAAAAGGCGCTTGCGTCCCTGATTGCCAACAGCAAACGTGTGATTGCGCAGGGGCGCCCCATCCTGATTTTTCCGCAAGGTACGCGCGTTCACCCAAACGATACGACGGCTGAAAAACCATACAAGGTCGGTATTGCCAAGATTGCCGAGACGCTCAACCTGCCCGTCGTGCCGGTCGCCCTTAATTCCGGCGCGTTCTGGCCCAAGCATTCCTTCCTGAAAAAAAGCGGCGTGGTGGATTTCAAGATCCTGCCCGTCATTCCCGCCGGCCTGCCCGCGGCCGAGGTCCTGAAACGTCTTGAGGCGGCGATCGAACCCGAATCCGCGAAACTGATCGAACGCGCCGACATCCGCAAAGGCCGCATGTCGGGCTGGGTCAAATTTGCGATGTTCCTGTTCGTGGTGTGGTTCGGATACTGGCAACTGGTCGCCTATACCATCCGCGACCGCCTGCGCATTGTGCCGGATTCCATCACGTCGCCCTATAAACCCACGGTCAGCGGTTTTCCGGGCGCGGTCCATGTCGCGTGGCCGCAGGTCACGTTCACCGGCGATAACGGCACACTGACACTGCCCATGGCGGAGGCGAAAGTATGGCCCCTGCCCGCGGGCGGCGTCACGCTTTATGCCGATCAGGGCTTTCATCTTGAAACCTTGCGCGAAGGCCGCCCGGTCAGCCTTGGCGCGAGCCGGTTCGCCTTGCGCTTTACCATGCCACATATCTGGATGCCGATGGATGCATGGAGCATCAACCTTAAATCCATCGACGCCGCCATTGGCGGCGCCGTGATCGAAGGGCGCGGCGATATCGCCCTGCCGCTCAACGAAGGGCCGGTCAACGGGACGCTGGATGTCAGCGTCACCAATCATGACATGCTGCTCAGCGTTCTGATGTCCAACGGATTGATCGACCGTGACATGGCCAATACCGCGCGCGGTATTCTCGGGGCCATGGCCGGTGCCGGCGGCGGTACCATCCGCGCGCCATTCAGCATCAAGGACGATGTGGTTTATTTAAGCGTATTGCGGATATTCGACCTTAACGATTTGCATCAGCCAGCTGACGCACCCGGGATGCTACCGCAAAAAAACCATTCCGGCGGTTTGGAGACAAATTCCCCTCCAGCCCCAGCGCCGCAAATGCCGGTTCCGGCTGAACAGCCATAATCTGATCGGCTGTTTTGCCGTCATACAGGGCCATCAGGAGGGCCAGCAGCCCCTTGACCAGATGGGCGTCTGAATCCAGGTCCATGTGCAGTTTTCCGCCATCCCAGCGGTGGGCCATCCAGACCTGGGAGGTGCAGCCGGGGACTTTATGCGCCTCGTCCCTTGCCCCCTCTGGATAAGGGGGCAGACGGCGCCCTATATCGATCAGGAAGGCATACTTATCCTCCCACCCGCCCAGAAGGGCGAAAGTATCGCGTATGGCGTCAAAATCAGGCAGTTGGCTCATTTGCCCTACATAGCATTGGTTTTGCGTGTGCGTAAGGGTTAAGACTCTGTTAACGCCCGGCGTGAGAAAGTGGGCATATAGGGACTTTGCAAGCCAGAATGGCTTCTTTAAAGTGGAGGTAAGAATGATTCATTCGTTCACCCGACTCCCGTTACAGCAGGACGCTTGCCCATGAGTAAAACCGCCGACAGCGACAGCAAAAACACCCTCTACTGCAGCTTTTGCGGTAAGAGCCAGCATGAGGTGCGGAAACTCATCGCAGGACCGAACGTATTCATCTGCAATGAATGCGTCGAATTATGCACCGACATCATCCGCGAGGAAGACAAGACCCAGCTGGTCAAGACCGGCGGCGGTATTCCCACCCCGCTTGAGATCAAGAACGTCCTCGACGATTACGTCATCGGCCAGACGCGCGCCAAGCGCATCCTGTCGGTTGCCGTTCACAACCACTACAAGCGTCTCGAGCACGGCCAGAAAGGCGCCGATGTCGAGATTTCGAAATCCAACATCCTGCTGGTGGGCCCCACCGGTTCGGGCAAGACCCTGCTCGCACAAACGCTGGCCCGCCTGCTGGACGTCCCCTTCACCACGTCAGATGCCACCACACTGACCGAAGCCGGCTATGTGGGCGAAGACGTCGAAAACATCGTCCTGAAACTGCTGCAGGCAGCCGACTACAACGTCGAACGCGCGCAGCGCGGCATCGTCTATATCGACGAGATCGACAAGATCAGCCGCAAATCAGACAACCCGTCCATTACCCGCGACGTTTCGGGCGAAGGCGTGCAGCAGGCCCTGCTCAAACTGATGGAAGGCACGGTCGCCTCCGTCCCGCCGCAGGGCGGCCGCAAGCATCCGCAGCAGGAATTCCTGCAGGTGGACACATCCAATATTCTGTTCATCTGCGGCGGCGCATTCGCCGGTATCGAACGCATCATTGCCGAACGCGGCCGTGGCACGTCGATCGGTTTCGGCGCGAACCCGCAGGCCAAGGACGAGAAGAAAACGGGCGAACTGCTCAAGGTGCTGGAAACCGAAGACCTCCTGCGCTTCGGCCTGATCCCCGAATTCATCGGCCGTCTGCCCGTCGTGGCGACGCTCGAAGATCTTGACGTCCCGGCCCTGATCCAGATTTTGACGGAACCGAAAAACGCACTGGTCAAACAATATCAGAAGCTGTTCGAGATCGAGAACGTCAAGCTCACCTATACACCCGACGCGCTGGAAGCTATCGCCAAGAAGGCTATCGAGCGCAAGACCGGCGCACGCGGCCTGCGTTCGATCATGGAAGTCATCCTGCTGGATACCATGTTCGACCTGCCGGGTATGGAAGGCATTGAAGAAGTGATTGTGAACGCGGAAGTCGTCGACGGCAAGAAACAGCCCCTGATGGTTCACGCCACCACCGAGAAAAAGAAAACGAAGAAGTCGGAAGAAAAATCTGACAAGACCGAACTGACCGCCGCGTCGTAAGACGCTGGGACCGGTACACAAAAAAACGGGCGCCTTTAACGGGTGCCCGTTTTGTTTTGGCTTTTTTGGTGGTTGAACTTACAGCGCCGCCGCTATCTGCCCGGCCAGTCTGGCGTTGGCGCGGATGAGGGCCTTGTTCGGTTCGATCGTGGCGCCATTCGTAGCGGTGGCGAGGTGCCGGAGCATAAAGGGCGTCATCGCCTTGCCTGTAATGCCCTGTACGGATGCCAGGCGCAGCGCATCCTGAATATGCTTTTCCATCTCATCGCCCGGAAGGGCCAAGTTTTCGTCCAGTGGCTGGGCGATCACGATACCGCCGGGAAGCCCCATGGCGCGGTGCGCCCGGATGATGCCCGCAGCATCCTGCGGGGTATCGACCCGCGCATCCAGCTTCAGACCGGAGGTGCGGGTGTAAAAGGCCGGAAATTCGTCCGTACCGTAGCCGATGACGGGCACGCCCAGAGTTTCCAGCACCTCGAGCGTTTTGGGCAGATCGAGGAGCGACTTGGCCCCGGCGCAGACCATGACCACGGGCGTACGGGACAGTTCGGTCATGTCGGCCGAAATATCCCAGCTGTCGGCCACGCCACGATGAACGCCCCCCAGCCCGCCGGTGGCAAACAGGGTGATACCGGCGGCATGGGCAATGCGCATGGTGGCGGCCACGGTGGTTCCCGCCGTCATTCTGCGGGCTGCGCACACGGACAGGTCGCGGGTCGATGCCTTGACAGCGCCCGCGCCAGGCCGGGCCAGTTTTTCAAGTTCGGGGCCCTCAAGGCCGACATGGGGGTGACCATTGATCAGGGCGATGGTGGCGGGAATGGAGCCGCCTGCCCGGACGGCATCCTCCGACTCCTGCGCGATGGCAAGGTTGTCCGGCCAGGGAAAACCATGGGTGATCAGGGTGGACTCGAGCGCCACCACGTGGGACCCGTTTACAAGGCCTTGCGCCACTTCCGGCGTTATTTTCAGATTCATATGCCCCTCTTACGGTAAATTATACAGCATTTTCAATATGTTTAACCTTTTGCTAAGCCCTTTTTGTGATACTGGCCTTAAGAAGAAGAAAAAACCTTATCAGGCAGGTCGCAAATGACACTTTCCCTTACTTTCGGTGACAACGCAGGCAGACGCGGCAATCGCTTTTCAGCGCAGCCGGACGGCTCTGTTTCGGTCATCCGCGGGGGTGGTAACCTTACCATCGCCGCCCTTACCTATAACGAAATTCTTCAGACCCCCGGCCAACCCTACAGCTTTCCGGCCCTGAGATCGTAATTACCGTCGTTTAGTACCTCCCTGTCTTGAAACTTTCGCGCCGCCCTTAAAAGCGGCGCTTTTTCTTGGGGTTCGTTTTGTGGTTATGGCATGAGACAAAAGGTCTTCGGGGAGAAAATTGACAAGGGTTGACCAAGTCTGGTCTAGTGCCCAGCTTGTTGAACGAAAAGACGGTTTGTCATGGAAATCTTCAATATCTCCCACGCGAAAACACATCTTTCCGCCCTCATCGCCCGCGTTGAAAACGGCGAAGAAATCGTCATCGGCCGCGCCGATAAACCGCTGGCCAAACTTGTTCCTTATGTCGAAAGCGGCAAGCCGTCCTTTCTGGGATCCGCACGGGGCAAGATCGCCGTGCCGCCGCTGGACGCGATCAACACCTGGGATGCCGATGTCGCCGAGGCGCTGACCATCGACCTGTTCCAGGAAGCGGCATAACATGAACTACCTCCTCGATACGCATATCCTTCTGACGGCGCTGTATGACGACGAGGCCCTGTCCCCCGCCTTACGCATGATTTTGAACGATCCCGAGCATAATTTCTTCGTCAGCCACGCATCGCTTTGGGAAATCAGCCTGCAACAGGCGCAAGGCAGGCTGGAAACCGACCCGGATTTTTACGCGACGCTGGAACAGACCAATCTGAACCAGCTGCCGATCGACGTCCGTCATATCGCCACGCTCAACAACCTGCCCCCCATGCATAACGACCCGTTCGACCGCATGCTGGTGGCTCAGGCCGCCGCCGAGGGCATGGTGATTGTCACAAACGATGTTCGTTTGTCCCTTTACGACGTGCCGTTGTTGCGTAACTAATACCTCATGAAACCTGTCATCGTC
>CALBME010000197.1 GCA_937896295.1 uncultured Micavibrio sp.
TCCGCAGGCGGCGTCAGCGCGCAGGGTGACGGCGCGGCGCTCGTCCAGCGTCACCGCCACGGCCGGCAGCGCACTGGGCGCCCTCACCGTCGCCCGCGACAACGCCGCCCGCCTCGGCCTCGAACCGGGCACCGAGCAGTTCTACCTGACCCCCCGCAAGGTCAAGGGCCGCACCGAGATCCTCGGGATCGTCGGGGAATCTGGTTCGGGCAAGTCGACGCTTTTGCAATGTGTCGGTCTGCTTGATACGCCGACCAGCGGGTCGATCCATATCGGCGGGCATGCCGCGAATAATCTAACCGAAGACCGCCGTACGGCGCTGCGCCGCGAAACCATCGGTTTCGTCTATCAGGCTCATCACCTGTTGCCCGAGTTTACCGCGCTTGAAAACGTGGTGCTGCCCATGATGATCGCGGGTCATGACAAAAACACCGCGACTGAGCGCGCGAAAAAAATGCTCGAGGCGCTGGGGCTTGCCCCGCGTGCCGACCACCGGCCCGCGCGCCTGTCGGGTGGTGAACAGCAGCGCGTGGCGATTGCCCGCGCACTGGCCAACCGGCCCAAGCTTCTTCTGACGGATGAACCGACGGGGAACCTCGATCCCGAAACGGCGGAAAGTGTCTTCAAGATGCTGGAAACCCTTATCCGCAAGACGGGCGTCGCCATGTTGATGGCGACTCACAACCCGGAGCTGGCCGCCCGGATGGACCGCACCCTGCGCCTGCAGGGCGGGCATATCGCTTAGCAGCATAAGTTTTTTTCAAAACCGCTTATTAGCGCTTGTTATTTTCATAATATTTTTGTAGATTCTCCGCATTCAGACCCGTGAGGGCCTAAATGCCAACTTTTTACTGGAGAGATCAACATGTCGAATTCCTACTACGAATCCCCCCAAACCGATAAACGTTCCAACATGGTCAGCTGGGCTATCGCCAGCGGTATTGGCGTCGCCGTCCTGGGCCTCGCTGCCGCGCAACCGCAGTCAGCCAAATCAAAGCTTACGGAAGTTTTTGCCGATACGCCTGTCGTGCGCGAAGCCTGTTCGTCCGGCCACGCGCGTTCCTATACCAGCCGGGAAACCACGATGAATGGCGCCCGGGTGCTGGTCCGCTGCGACAAATACTGGCCCACGCAGGGTCAGCGCATGCCGTAACGGCTCCTGCGCATAAAGCATACGGAACCCTCGCTTTCAGGCGGGGGTTTTTGCTATCACTTTAGGTCATGCCCGCCAGCTTCATCCATCTTCATACCCACAGCGCCTATTCGTTGGCCGAAGGGGCGATTCCGGTCAAAACGCTGGTCAAGCAGTGTGGCAAGGAAGGCATGCCGGCGGTGGCCATTACGGACACCAATAACCTGTTCGGTGCACTGGAATTCGCCACCGAGGCGGCAAAGGCCGGGGTGCAGCCCATCATCGGGGTCCAGATGGCCGTGGGGTTCGAACGGCACCAGCTGGTGCTGCTGGCGCAGACGGCGGAAGGGTATAAAAACCTGTGCCGGCTGGTCAGCCGGTCCTACATGGAAACCGAAAATACGCGCGAAGTGTCGTGCACATGGGATGAACTGGCGGCCTGCGCCGCGGGGGTCATATGCCTGACCGGCGGGGTGAAGGGTCCTGTGGCCCAATACCTGCTGCATAACCAGCCCAAGGATGCGGAGAAAATGCTCAAAAAGCTCATGGGGCTTTTCGAGCAGCGCCTGTACATCGAATTACAGCGTCATGGCGAGCGGGACGAACAGGTGACGGAAGGTCCGCTGATCGATCTTGCCTATAAGCATGACGTACCCCTGGTCGCCACCAACGATGTCTATTTCCTTGATGCCGACATGCACGAGGCGCACGACGCGCTGATGTGTATCGCGGAAGGCCGGTACGTGACGGAAGAGGACCGCCGCAAGGTCAGCCCCGACCATTATTTCAAGTCGGCGGCCGAGATGGAGGCGCTGTTCGACGACCTGCCGGAGGCCGTGGCCAACACCGTCGTCATCGCCAAACGGTGCAGCCACCTGCTGAAAAGCATCGACCCCATCCTGCCGCCCTTTTCGTATGGCGACGGGCGCAACGAGATCGCGATTCTGGAGGACGAGGCCAGGGCTGGTCTGACCTGGCGGCTTGAAAACTATGTTCTAAAACCTAAGATGTCAGATGAAGAACGTGCTGCAAAGGTCAGAGAATACACAGAAAGACTTGATTTCGAAATCAACACGATCAAACCGATGGGGTATGCCGGTTACTTCCTGATCGTGTCGGACTTCATCAAATGGGCCAAGGAACACAATATTCCTGTCGGACCGGGACGGGGGTCCGGGGCCGGTTCGGTGGTGGCGTGGGCATTGCGTATCACTGACCTTGATCCGCTGGAATTCAATCTTCTGTTCGAACGTTTCCTCAACCCGGAACGCGTTTCGATGCCCGACTTCGACGTCGACTTCTGCCAGGACCGGCGTGACGAGGTCATTCGCTATGTGCAGGAACGTTACGGCAAGGACCGGGTCGCGCAGATCATCACCTTCGGTAAGCTGCAGGCGCGCGCCGTGGTGCGTGACGTGGGACGGGTTCTTCAGATGCCGTACGGGCAGGTCGACCGCCTGGCCAAGATGATCCCGCAGAACCCGGCCAACCCGGTGACCCTGCAGGAAGCCCTGGAGGCTGACCCCGACCTGCGCCGTGAACTGCGGCAGGAGGAAACCACCGCCAAGCTGATCGATATCGCCCTGAAGCTGGAGGGGTTATACCGCCACGCATCGACCCACGCGGCGGGCGTGGTCATCGGCGACCGCCCGCTGGAAGAACTGACGCCGCTTTACCGCGACCCCGGTTCGGAGATGCCGGCGACGCAATTCAACATGAAATATGTCGAGTCCGCGGGGCTGGTGAAGTTCGACTTCCTTGGCCTCAAGACCATGACGGTCATTCAGAAGACCTGCGACCTGATTGCGGCACGTACGGGCAAGCCGCTGGATATTCTTGCCGTGCCGCTGAACGACGAGAAAAGTTTCCGGCTGATTGCGAAGGGCGAGACCATCGGCATCTTCCAGCTTGAAAGTGCCGGCATGCGCGACCTTGGCGTGAAGATGCGGGTCGATAATTTCGAACAGATCATCGCGCTTGTGGCCCTGTTCCGGCCCGGCCCGATGGAAAACATTCCGAAGTACCTGGCCTGCCTGCACGGGCAGGAAGAAAAAGATTTCATGCATCCGAAGCTGGAGCCGGTGCTTCGCGATACGTATGGCGTGATGATCTATCAGGAGCAGGTCATGCAGGCCGCGCAGATCCTGTCGGGTTATACGCTGGGTGGCGCCGATCTTCTGCGCCGCGCGATGGGCAAGAAAATTCAGTCCGAAATGGACGCGCAGCGCGAGATGTTCGTCAAGGGTGCCGCCGAACACAGTGGCGTGAGTTCAGAACAGGCGAACATGATCTTTGACAAGATCGACAAGTTCGCAGGTTATGGTTTCAACAAGGCGCACTCGGCCGGTTATGCGCTGATCTCCTACTGGACCGCGTGGCTCAAAGCGAACTATCCGCTGGAATTCATGGCGGCGTCCATGACGCTGGATCAGGGCAATACCGACAAGCTGAGTGTTTTCCGGCAGGAATGCGCGCGCATGGGGATTCCCGTGCTGCTGCCCGATGTGAACGCATCCGGCTATGAATTCATGGTGGAGGGCAAGGCGATCCGTTACAGCCTTGCCGCGCTGAAGGGTGTTGGCGCCGGCGCCGTGATGGATATGAAGGCCGAACAGGCCAAAGGCGGCCCGTTCAAGGATATTTTCGATTTTGCCGAACGCCTCGACCCCAAGGCGCTGAACAAGAAAACGATGGAAGCGCTGGTCACGGCGGGCGCGTTCGATGCGTTTGGCATTACCCGTGCGGCGGCGTTCGAGGCGGCCGAGATGATCGTGCGTTACTGTCAGAACATGAACGTGGACAAGACGTCGGGTCAGGCCGGGCTGTTCGCACCCGGCGCAGGCGGTACATCCGCCAACCGTCCGCCCATGCCGCGGACGCCGGAATGGGACCATCTGGAAAAACTGCGCCATGAATTCGAAGCGGTTGGTTTTTACCTGTCGGCCCACCCGCTGGATTCCCAGCGCGCACTGCTCAAGCGTATGGGGGTTTTGTTTACGTCCGATCTTCAGATGCGGCTGCAGGACCGTCCCAGTTACAAGGGGTCGATGGCGGGCGTGCTGCTTAAAAAGGTTGAAAAAGTTTCGGTTAAGACGGGCAACAAATACGCCTTCCTTCAAATGTCGGACCCGGGCGGCGTCTTTGAAGGTATGATGTTTTCGGAGGAGCTGGCCCGTACGCGGCCATTCCTCAATCCCGGCGAGAGTCTTTTGCTGTCGGTGGAATGTGAAATGCGGGACGACCAGATCCGCATCACCATTCAGGGTGCAAACAAACTGGCCGATGCCGTTTCGAGCACGCCGCGCAAGGTCAGCGCCAGCCTTGCGGATGTATCTGCGCTGGAACAGCTTAAAACCATTCTGGATACCGATGGGCAAGGTGTTTCGACCATGATGCTGACCGTACCCGCGGTGGAAGGGAAAAAGGCGGAAATGGTCCTGCCCGGGCGCTGGAAGCTGTCGCAAAGCGCGATCACGGCCATCCGTAAACTGCCCAGTGTCGAGATGCTGACAGAGGCCTGAAAATTTGTCTTAGGCGCCCCGGCTGGTGTAAAACAGCTGAAAATAACTAAAAAAGTTATGAGGGTGTTTATGGGGATCGTTGCTTCGCTGCATATGGCGCGCAAAGGCGGCAAGTTCGGGCTTGTCGCGCAAACCCGGGAAGAAGCGCGTGCCGCGCGGATCGAGGAGCTGACACAGGTCGCACCGCTGCTTGAGGCCGAGCTTGAACACATTTTCGGCGTTCGCCTGAAATGCGAAGAGCACGCGTTCAAGGAAATCGAGAGCCCACTTATCCCGTGGCAATACAGCTATACCGTCCAGTTTCAGAGCAGCATGATTTATCGCCACTGTGCGCGGACGGATATGCTGTTCCCCGTAAGCGGCCGCGGCAGAACGCGGTGCGAGGCGGTGGCGCAGTTTTATTATGCCTTGAGTGACGGTCTGGCGGCGCATGACAGCGTGCGCAAATACGAAAACAGATACGAAGACGTATACAACCAGTTTTCTTATGACCGCGATGCACGGCGTTTTACCAAGGAAAAAGCGGGCTGGGATTTCAAGCCGCAACCCGGCGCCGTCAAAAGCGGATTAAGTCTTTAATTCAAAACGCGGGCAGGGGCGGTTTGTTTTCCGACCAGTCCGGCCATGCGCCTGCGCATCGCGTTCAGGTCAATGGCCACGCCATAGGAATCGATGGCAGGGCCGTTGCAGTCGGCAAGCGTTTCCAGCGCCTGACGCGCGCGGCGTGATATGCCGGGGAACAGCAGTAAGTCGTAATGCTTTGCTTCCTGCGGCCTGCCGTGGATTGCCAGAAAAAAGACAAGCCCCAGATCACCGCCGTCATGGATGTCCATGCATGCGCTTCCCGGAAGTTTGGCCTTCTGCGCGAACAATGCGCCGACCGTGGCCAGCGATCCCAGTTGCGGCATGACAGGTGATTGCGGCGCGTGCGAGAGGTCGCAGACATCCGATCGCCCCACCACGGGCCGGAAAATGTAGTTGGTCAGCATGCGGGCGGATAAGGTGAAGTCGGCAATCGCGTAGTTTTTGTGCACCATCGGCGGGCTGGCATAGGAAAAACGCGGGTGTGTGCCAACATCGGCGCGCTGCATGCCCTGTTCTTTCAAGGCGCGGGCCGCCTGCATGCCGGTGCGCGGGTCCAGCAGGGTGGCGTCGAACGGTGATAGCAGGAACAGGGCGCTGGTCATGCCTCATGTAAGCGCACAAATTGACAGCTTGCCAAGTTTTTCCATACCGTCATCCCATGACCTATAGCCCCAAGATGCTGCATGTCGATTTTTCGACCCTGGCGTATGACCGGGCCTTCGACTTTATTCCGTCGCAGGACCCCAACGTGTCCATGCGCGTCTATCTGCCTGTCGGCAACTGGCTGCGGCATGATGGGTTTCCCAGTAAAAAATGGGATCACCCCAATATTTTCTTCCATGAAGGGAAAAAGGCGTTTCGATTTCGTTTCTACAATCACAAGGATAAGCGCGGGCAGGACGTCGCCATCGACGGCACGGGCCTTATTGCCATTAACGGCATGAACGAAGACATGCTTCGCAAGCTTAATACCGAAGTCGTTCTGACAACCGGCGGTGTTCACAGTCTCAACGGGAACGATCTTCTGCGCCTTATGACCTGGATGCAGATTCATTTTCAGATTGGCGATTTTTACAACACGACGACCGAAGCGGTTGCTGAACGCATGTGGGCCTATAAAACGCCGCGATCAGGCGTTTATTTCGGGGGCTTCATTCCCAAGCCGCATGTGAGCGCGGCGATCGGCTATAAAGGGCCGGTCACATTCGAGGTGTTGCCCGGTCAGCCGCAGGTGCACAAGAACGGCGGGTTTGTAACGTTCCCGACTTTAAGTGCGGAAGACATACGAATGGCGGGAAAAGACGGCATTTTTGCCCTGTGCGCGGAACGCAAAGTGACGCCGCGTGCGGTGGAGGCGGGCGTGATGCGCTTACAGAACAGCCTGCCAGACGGTAAACCGATCCCGGTCCCGACCTTCCGTCCGTGGTTCCGTGCCCGTAAGTTGGGTTAAAATTAATCAATATGTCAGAAATTTGACATTATTCTAAAAACGGGCCTAGCGTCTGGTTCGTGACAATTGCATAACCCAAACGAACTGAACATGTCATGACAACCATCGCTTTCAAGCATCACGCCTTCACCGCCGCGCCCGTTACCACCCCTGTCGAAATGCAGCTGGTCCGTGCTTTCCTTGCGGCCGTCAATAATCGTGTCCCCTCGCTCGACGATATGCTCGAGCTGAGCCAGCACAGCCCGCAATGGATCCAGACGGTCCGCCGCGAAGGTACGCAAGACTATGTCGGTGCTTTTAGCGTCCTGCCGCTGAACCGAGGGGCCAAGACGCTGATCGCCACCAACCTGATGAGCGGCGCCGAACTGCGTCTCGACCAACTGGCACCCGCCGATCAGACGCCTGCGGGCCTTTACATGGGCGAAGTCATCGCCCTGCCGGACCGGTTCGCCCGCGCGGCCACGGTAAAGGCGTTTTCCCAAAAAATGGAAGAAGTATCAAATGGTTATGAAATCCCCGTCTATACGCGCCCGCGTACGGAAGAGGGGCTTCGCCTGGCTGAAAGCCTGCATTTCAAGCCGGTCAACCGGATGGGTTTCCAGCTGGGTTCGATGAATTTCGCCCGCAAGCTGGCTCATACGCTGTAAAAAGACCTTGATTTCCAAGGTTTAAAGCGTCATAACCACGCCATCTCACAGGCGGGATTCCTGTAACAGTGCCAAGGGTTCATCCCCTTGGCCAAGGCCCGCCGAGGAAACAACTGTTCAGATAAAGGACCTATACTATGGCTATGCCTACCTACACCATGCGCCAACTTCTCGAAGCCGGCGTTCACTTCGGCCACAACACCCGCCGCTGGAACCCCAAGATGAAGGAATACATCTTCGGCGTTCGTAACAACATTCACATCATCGACCTGCAACAGACCGTTCCGATGCTCGACGCTGGCCTGAAAGCCATCCGCGACACCGCCGCCCGCGGCGGCCGCGTGCTGTTCGTCGGCACCAAGCGTCAGGCCCAGGCCAAAGTCGCCGAAGCCGCCAAGAAATGCGGTCAGTACTACGTCAACCACCGCTGGCTGGGCGGCATGCTCACCAACTGGAAAACGCTTTCGCAGACCATCGCGCGTTACCGCGAACTGGAATCGTCCGACGTTTCGGGTTTCACCAAGAAGGAAATCCTGGACCGTTCGCGCGAGAAAGAGCGCCTGGACCTGGTCATCGGCGGCATCAAGGATATGGGCGGCCAGCCGGACATCATTTTCGTGATCGACACGATCAAGGAAGACATTGCGATCAAGGAAGCCAATGTTCTGGGCATTCCGGTCGTCGCGGTTGTCGACTCCAACTCCAACCCGGACGGCGTTCAATTCCCGATCCCGGGTAACGACGACGCCCTGCGCGCCATCGAACTGTACTGCCAGCTGGTTTCCGACGCCGTTCTCGACGGTATCGCTGCCGACCTCGCCAAATCGGGCAAGGATATCGGCGCTGCGGTCGACGTGAACGTCGAACTGCCGAAAGTGGCCCTGCCGATCGCGCAGGTCAAAGAAGAAGCCGCTGAACCGGCTTCCGCCAAGGAACTGGCTGCCCGCGGTAAAAAAGCCGCCACGGCCTAGATCGGAAGA
>CALBME010000198.1 GCA_937896295.1 uncultured Micavibrio sp.
GACGCTCTTCCGATCTCGCGGATGCGGCGCGAACCGGGATTGCCGCCAAAGGTGATGGTCGGGGTCACGTCGGCATTCTTTTCGGCCGTATCGTCATTGGCCACCACGATCGTCTTCTTTGTGGACGCTTCTGTTGATAAGTCTGTCGATACAATCGTGTCAGCGGCAGATTTCGCCGTTTCCTGCGTCATGTGGAGGTTCCCCGTTCGTGAAATTGAATGAGGCAACTTACCCTTGCAAGAATCAGGAATCAAAGGGCTGATTCGCTTTATCCACAATTCGAATCACCCCCTGTGGACAAACTGTGAATGGGCGACAATTTCCGATTCAATATCAGGAAGATGCACTCAAAAACCCTTTCAGTGCATGAAGTGATGTCGCGATCAAAACATCATCGACCAGCCCTGGTCACACCCGCTTTACGGCAAAGGATCAGGCGCGCAGTTTGCTGTGGCGCATGGAATAACAGAAGTAAACTACCACGCCGAGCAGCAGCCAGATGACAAAGCGCAGATGCGTGACCGCGGGCAGAAAGGCGATGAGCGCACCGCAGGACAGAATGCCCAAAACCGGCACGACCAGCCCACCGGGGATCTTGAACGGACGGGGCAGATCGGGCTGGGTTTTACGCAGGACGATGACCCCGACACAGACCATGACGAAGGCCGCCAGCGTCCCGATATTGACCAGTTCGGCCAGCACGCCCAGCGGCACCAGACCGGCAAAGGACGCCATGACGACCCCGCAGATGACCGTGTTGCGGACCGGCGTATGGGTTTTTTCGTTCACATGCCCGAAAAAGGCAGGCAGCAGGCCGTCGCGGCTCATGCCCATAATGATGCGCGTGAGCGCGTAGTACAGAACCAGCATGACCGTGGTCAGGCCGGTGATGACACCGGTTGCGACCAGCGCGGCGGCCCAGTTGATGCCCAGCAGGTGCAGGGCATGGGCGACGGGTGATGGCACCTCCAGCTCGTAATACGGGACCACCAGCGTCAGCAGGCCGGAGACGATGATGTACACAAGCGTGCAGAAACCGAGCGACCAGAGGATGCCGCGGGGGATATCGCGCTGCGGGTCTTTCGCCTCCTCCACCGCCGTTGAGACAGCGTCGAAGCCGACATAGGCGAAGAAGACCAGCGATGCACCGGCCAGCACGCCCACCGTCTTGCCGTCGGCCAGCGTCTCGAACCAGCCATACGGCATGAACACGTCCCAGTTGCCGGGATTGATGTTGAACAGGGCCACACTGATGAAGACCACGATGGTCAGCAGCTTGATGAACACCATGCCCGCGTTCAGGCGGGCGGATTGTTTGATGCCGATGATGAGCATGACCATCAGCGCGATGATGATGAAGACCGCCGGCAGGTTGATGAGCCCGCCCGCCTCCGGGCTTTTGGTCAGCGGCTCGGGGATCGGCACGCCGATGGCGGCCATGGCCGTCACGAAATAGCCCGACCAGCCATTGGCGACCGCCGCGACCGAAACCGCATATTCCAGGATCAGGTCCCAGCCGATGATCCATGCCAGCAATTCACCAAAGGCGGCATAGGAATACCCATAAGCAGACCCGATACCGCCTACGGATGCTGCCAGTTCGGCATAGGCCAGCGCCGCGAAGGTACAGGCCAGCCCCGCCACCACGAAGGATAAAATAACCGCCGGGCCCGCCTGCGTCGCCGCCGCGTGACCGGTAAGCACGAAAATGCCGGTGCCGATGATGGCGCCGATGCCCAGCATGGTCAGGTCAAACGCCGAAAGGCACCGGCGCAGCCCGGTGTCTTCGGGGTCGGAGACAAGCGGCTTCTTGGCGAAAATCTGGTTCAGCACGCGTATCTCCGCTCCGTTATTGTTTTGAGGCGATGTAATTTGTGTATTCCCTGCGCACGACGCCGGCCAGCACGTACAGGCCGATCAGGTTCGGGATGGCCATCACGAAGAACATGGCATCGGCAAAGTCGACCACCGTGCCCAGCTGGGCGCCCGCACCGAGAACAACACAGACCAGAAAGACCACCTTGAACGCCTTGTCGACCGTCTTGCCGTCGCCAAACAGGTAACGCACCGCGTTGAGACCATAATAGAACCAGGTGATGAGCGTCGAATAGGCGAACAGGAAAACCGTCACCGCCAGCACATATGGGAACCAGGGCAGCACCGTCGCAAAGGCCTGCGACGTCAGTTCGACACCCTGGATGTCGGATGTGCGGTCGGCGGGCAGGACACCTGCAAACACGA
>CALBME010000199.1 GCA_937896295.1 uncultured Micavibrio sp.
ATGTCTGACTGGACCACCTGCAAAACCTGCCAGGCCCAGATGGTACAGGGCACACCCGTGTGCCCTGTCTGTGGCACACCCGCACAGGGCTAGGCGGAAAAATACTTCGCCACTTTTTGAAACACGCTGGGAAATCCTGCATTTCGTGGGTCCACGAAACGGTATCCCGGCGGTGTTTTTTTGACCTTTGCCCGCACCGGAATCAGGGTCAGTTCAAAATGCGTGAACACGTGCTTGACCTTTGATCGTTCCGGCGCCCCTTCAAAAATCGCAAGCGGCTGCGGGTCGTCATTCCACTCTGACGTTGGCAAACCCGTCATCCCGCCCAGCAACCCTTTCGGTGGCCGCGTTTCCACCAGCACGCGGCCCCGGTCGTCTTCGACCCAGTACACAAACCCTTTACGCTTTGGGCGCTCCGGTTTTTTCATGCGCTTGGGCAGGTCGTCCTGAAGGCCAAGGCGATACGCCGCGCACTGCTTGCTGATGGGGCAGATCACACATTTCGGCGCCTTTGGCGTGCATATCGCTGTCGCCAGATCCATCAGCGCCTGCGGCAGGTCATGCGGGCGCGTATTGGCATCGGCATGGAACAGTGTTTCGGCAACGGCCTTGATGTCCGGCTTGCTGGCGGGCAGGGGCGTTTCAATCGCGTAAAGCCGCGTCAGGATGCGTTCGATGTTGCCGTCCACGACCGACGTTCTTGCGCCAAAGGCAATCGCCGCAATCGCGCCCGCCGTGTATTCACCGATACCGGGCAGGGCGATCAGCCCCGCCTTGTCGCGCGGGAACTGTCCGCCCGCCGCGCTGACCGCCTTCGCCGCCGCGTGCAGGTTGCGCGCCCGGCTGTAATACCCAAGCCCCGCCCAGTCGCGCATGACATCCTCGCTGCTGGCGCGGGCAAGGTCGTGGACGGTCGGGTATTTGTCCGTGAATTTTTCAAAATACGGCTTCACGGCCGGGACGGTGGTCTGCTGAAGCATGATTTCGGACAGCCACACATGATAGGCATCCGGGTGGGGCATGCCCCGCACCCGCCATGGCAGGTCGCGGCCATAAACATCGTACCAGTCCAGCACGGCGGGGATGATTGTTTTAACTTGGGGTCTCATGCGCTCCTGATGTAGCGTAATTCCCATGTCCGGACCAAGACTGATCGCCAAAATCCTCCCCAACGCCTCCCGGGCGATTATGGGCAGGGACCGTTCGAAAGCGCGCCTGTCCATCGCCCGCCTGATCGACCAGTGGGATGCGATCATCGCCCCCGAGGACCCGTTATCCGTACGTCCGGTACGGGTAGGGTGGAAAAAAACCGGTGATGGCGACACCCGTGAAGGCACCCTCTACATCGTGGCACCCAGCGCGATTGCAACCAAGCTGACCTTTCAGGAGGCGATCATCGTGGGCAGGGTTAACCGTCTGTTCGGCCTGCCTGAAAACGCCCGGCTCCGCCGCATTTCCATCTCCCATGACCGTATCAGCCCCCCGCCGGCCAGGCGCCGTTACCGGCCCAAGGTCCCGATGGGTGAAGATACACGCAACATCGTTGAAAACATTGAAGACCCGGTTTTACGCGAAACGCTCAAAGGCCTGGCCGAAGCCATGGCCGGGGAAAAAACCCGCTAAGGGCGCACAACTTGCCTTAAACGCTTGAAACTGCTATCCATCCGGCCAAATTCAAACTCCACTGGGATATCTCAAAATGCCAAAAGTGAACTCCATTACCCTGCGTGCCGGCATGGTCGTTGAATACAACGGCAAGATCATGGTCGTCCTCAAGCACGAGATCATGCAGATGCAGCAACGCTCCGGCACGATCCAGCTCGACCTGCGCGACGTCCGCACCGGTAACAAGGACTCGGTCCGTTTCAAAACCGGCGAGATGGTCGAACGCATCCGCCTCGACCAGAACGACGCCACCTTCCTGTACGAGGAAGGTGAAAACTACGTGTTCATGGATACCAAGACCTATGAACAGACGATGATTTCCAAGGAACTGCTGGGCGATCGCGGCGCCTTCCTGCAGGAAGGCATGGAAGTGCAGATTGAATCCTATGAAAACGATCCGCTTTCGGTCGAACTGCCCGCCACCATCACCGCGACGATCACGGAAACCGAACCCGTCGTGAAGGGCCAGACCGCGGCCAGCTCGTACAAGCCTGCCATTCTGGATAACGGCGTGCGCGTCATGGTGCCCCCTCATATCGATACGGGTACCCGCATCGTCGTCAAAACCGAAGACGGCTCTTACGTCGAACGCGCGAAGGACTAAATCTCATGGCACTGATGCCGGCTCTCGTAACGGTCATGGTCAAGGCGGCGGAAGCCGCTTCCAAATCGCTTGCCCGTGACTTTGGCGAGGTCGAACAGCTTCAGGTACCAGGTGCCCTGCTCGTCAAAGAGCGGAATCGGCTCCTCGTCCTTGCAGCTGCTCGTGACCATGACGAGCGCGCAAAGGGGCACGCAGAGGACCGCAAGGGACCGAAGGGAGACCCGGAGCTGATGGGAGCGCTGGATGGTCGGCATGGGGCTCCCGGCACGCTACCACAGGGCACCCGTGGAGATCGGAAGAGC
>CALBME010000200.1 GCA_937896295.1 uncultured Micavibrio sp.
TCCCTGCCACTCAGCCTTGTGCATATACATGACCATGCAGATGGCAAGCAGGCCTGCGGCAAATGCACCGGCCATGGGCCAGATGCTGGGGCGAACCAGGTGAAAGGGATGGGGTTTGCCGCTCGAGCCGTACTCAATCGTGTTACCGGACATTTCGAATCACTCCTGAAAATTCAATTCCGTAAGGTGTAACCCGAAGCCGGGTCTTTTTCCAGATGCTAGAAGGAAAATCGGGGGTACGGCAACGGTCATCCCCCCTGAAACGGCAATCACCGTACCGACACCTTACTAAAAACATTATGACAATAAATAGGCGTTCGGGAGGACGTATTACTGGCCGTATTTTTCCATGGCACGGTCCAGTTCGGGCGACTCGGCCTTGAAGAACGTATAGGACAGGGTGATCGTCTTGATATTCCGCGCGTCTTCGTCCTCCAGAATTTTGGGGTCCACGAAAAACTGCACCGGCATATGCACCTCGCCCTTGGGCGGCAGCATCTGCTTGCCAAAGCAGAAGCACTGGGTCTTGTGAAAATACTGCCCCACGCGTTCGGGCAGTACGTTGAAAAGCGCGGTGCCGGTCATCGCCTCGGACGAATTGTTGCGCGCATAAAAGGATACGAGTGTCTTTTCACCGATGTTCAGGGTCACCGGTTTGTTCTCGGGCCGGAAGGTCCACGGCATGCCCTGCGCCACGTCGGCATTGAAACGCACCGTGACCTTCTGGTCGGAAATATGATCGGCGGAGGCGTTAGGATCGATCTTGGGCGTACCGTCATAACCGGTAACCGCGCAGAACAGTTTGTAAAGCGGCACGCTGGCAAAGCTCAGGCCGATCATCCCGAAAACGACCGATACGACGATCAGGGCGACGCGGTTATTGCGATTCATGCAAAACGCTCCACCGCCAGCGGCCCGAATGATTGCGTGGTCGGCATGATCTCGATGGCATTGACGTTGACATGCGGCGGCAGGGTGGCAACCCACGCGACCGCCTCGGCGATATCGTCAGCCTGCAACGGTTTTGTATTCGCATACACCGCACCGGCCTTTTCGGCATCGCCTTTGAAACGCGCCATGGAAAACTGCGTCTCGACCATGCCCGGCTCGATATTGGTGACACGCACGCCCGTCCCCGGCAGGTCGGCGCGCAGGTTCAATGAAAACTGGCGCACGAACGCCTTGCACGCACCGTAAACATTCCCGCCCGGATAGGCATAGCTGCCTGCTGTGGAACCAATATTGATGATATGACCGCGTTTGCGCGCCACCATCCCCGGCAAAACCCGCCGCGTCAGATGCACAAGGCTGCGTACATTCATGTCGATCATGTTATCCCAGTCGGATATATCCGCATCCTGCGCCTTATCAAGGCCCAGCGCCCCGCCCGCATTATTGACCAGTACATCGATATCGCGGAAATGATCGGGAATGTTGGCTACACCCTCTTCGATCGCCTTCATGTCGGTCACATCGAATACAGCGCCGTAAACATCGCCGTCCAGTGCCTCGACCAGGGCGTGGACCTTGTCGGCATTACGCCCGTGTACAATCAGGCGGCAGCCCAGTGCCGCGAAACGCTGCGCGAAGGCGCGTCCGAAATCACCGGTGGCGCCGGTAATCATGACGCATCCGGGGACATGAAGGTTCAAATCAGGCCCGCCTTGATTTTCATGACGGTGACGATGAAAACCAGCGCGATGAACGCGCAAAGCCCCGCGGCCACGGCCCAGTTCTTACGGTTTCTGCGGGTATGAAGTTCGCTATGCGGCATGCAGCTCTCCCTTAAAAAAGATGAACGTAATTTCCGTCCACGACCAGCGCGGCGAAAATGGCAAAAAGATAAAAAACCGAATATCCAAACATCTGCCGTGCGGCGCGCGTGCCTTCACGCTCCTGCATGACGCGCAAGGCCGAAACAATAAACAAAAGCCCCAGGACCGCGGCAGTAATCAGATAGCCAACGCCTGCAACGCCCAGGTAATACGGCGCAACACCAAGCGGAAACAGAAGCATGGTATAAACAAGCATCATGCGCTTGGTACGCTCCGGCCCCACGACCACCGGCATCATCGGAATGTTCGCCTTGGCGTAGTCTTCGCACGAAAAAAGCGCAAGCGCCCAGAAATGCGGTGGCGTCCAAAGGAAGATCAGCGCAAACAGCGTGATGGACGAAAGATCGATCCCCCCCGTGACGGCCGCCCAGCCGATCATCGGCGGAAATGCGCCGGCGGCGCCACCGATGACAATATTCTGCGGCGTGCGGCGCTTGAGCCATACGGTATAGACGATGGAATAAAAAAGATTGGCGAATGCCAGGATGGCGGCGGCAACCCATCCGCCCGCTAGCGCCATCAGCAACACGGCACAGATGGACAGCACGATGCCAAAGGCCAGTGCCTCGGGCGACTTGACCAGACCCGCGGGAATGGGACGGTTTTGTGTACGGCGCATGACCGCGTCGATGTCGCGGTCGTACCACATGTTGATGGCGCCCGCCGCGCCAGCGCCGATCGCCAGCGCCAGAAGCGCAACCGCACCCAGCAACGGATGAATATGCCCCGGCGCTGCCAGCATGCCGCACAGCCCCGAAAAAACCACCAGCGACATGACCCGCGGTTTCAGCAGCGCGAAATGATCCCCGATCCGCGTCTCGGCGGCAGGGTCGGAAGGCGTGGAAATCAGGGTGTCAGCCATGCGCCATGTGTAGACAATCTGGCCCGAAAAAGAAAGCCGCCCGAAAGGGCGGCCGCTTTAAAAGGTTAATACGACAGGGGCCTTAGTAGAAATTATATTTCAGGCCCGCAAGGATCGAATGGCTGACGTTATTACCGTTGGCAGCCGCGGGTTCGACATTCACGTCCTCCGTCGCAAAATACTTATATTCGGCATAGAGCGAGAAACTGTCGCTGATCTCGAAATTCGAGCCTGCGATACCCTGGTACGCAAAGACATCCTCGGAAATCCCCTCGACTTCGGCCGAGAAGTTTTCATACGTCCCTTCCACCATGGCATACCCGATGCCGCCGCCGACATAGGGTTTGATGCCCATGTTGGTCGGAATATCGTAATAGCCGTTGAGCATGAAGGCGGTTGTCGACAATTCGCCCGTGGGTTCGGCCAGGTAAGGACCGGCCGCCGTCTTGATGCGGTCGATGTAATTACGGTGATAATTGACTTCACCTTCAATGCGGAAATTGTTTTCGAACATGTAGCCGATGGCGCCGCTGACCGCGAGACCGCCGTCAAACGTGGCTTCCTCGCCGTTATATCTCTGCTTGTCCTGGTAATTGTACCCACCGCCTGCCTTCACATAGAGCTTGTAGGCCGTGGGTGCGTCATTCGCCATCTGCGTACGGGTCGGGGGCGCGCTGAAGGTTTCGCCCGTATCCGGGTCCACCGTGTCCGTCACCGGGTTGAACGGCTTTTCAACCGGCGTGCCGTCGGCCAGCGCCGCGGCACCGCCGGACAGGACCGGCACGGCAAAGATGGCGGTAAACATCAGGGCGGCGCAGGCCGCGGAAAGCATCGTTTTCGTCATGGAAACCCTCGTAAAGAACATACGATTCTCATGCGATTCTAGCGCAAAAATGGGGATAACACCACGCCCCCCTGAACCGATGCCGGGCAAGACCGCACCCACCATGAAAAAACCCGCCCTGAAAGGGCGGGTTAATCCTTATACGATCAATGCCTTAAAGCTTATTTCACTTCAGGCTGGATTTCGAACTGGTGGAACGGCACCGGCGACGGCAGCGTCCATTCCAGCGTCATGACGTTGGGCTGGACGTTCCAGTAATTGGCGCCCACGCGGCGGCCCGCCACCAGCGTGTAAATCGCCAGGAACACGAACCAGATGGTCGCAGCGCCCGAGATGTACGAACCGATGGACGACATGAAGTTCCACCCATGCAGGCCCCAGTCGATCGGCGAGACATAGGCGCTGTTGGTGAAGTGCTGCCACATTTCATGGAACATGAACTTGGTGCGCTCGATCCAGGACGTCTCGGCCCATGCTGTGCCATTGATCGCCGGCAACGGGGCCGGGTAATCGACGTAACGGCGCGGCATGCCCGACAGCCCTGCGAAGTGCTGGGGGAAGAACGTCACGTTGACGCCGATGAAGGTCAGCCAGAAATGCACCTTGCCGGCCCATTCCGGATACTGGCGGCCCGACATTTTGCCGATCCAGTAATAGAAACCGGCGAACAGCGCGAAGACAGCGCCGAGCGAGAGCACGTAGTGGAAGTGCGCCACGACGTAATACGTGTCGTGCAGCGCCGTATCCATACCGGCATTGGCAAGGACAACGCCGGTCACACCGCCGACGGTGAACAGGAAGATGAAGCCGATCGCCCACAGCATCGGGGTCTTGAACTCGATCGAACCGCCCCACATCGTGGCGATCCACGAAAAGATCTTGATGCCGGTCGGCACCGCGATGATCAGGGTCGCCGCCGTGAAATAGGCGCGCGTATCAAGGCTGATGCCGGTCGTATACATGTGGTGCGCCCACACGATGAAGCCGACAAAACCGATCGCCACCATGGCGTAAGCCATGCCCAGATAGCCGAAGATCGGCTTTTTGGAGAAGGTGGCGACAATCTGGCTGATGATGCCGAAGGCCGGCAAAATCATGATGTACACTTCCGGGTGACCGAAGAACCAGAACAGGTGCTGGAACAGGATCGGATCACCGCCGCCGGCCGGGTTGAAGAACGCCGTGCCGAAATTACGGTCGGTCAGAAGCATGGTGATGGCGCCGCCAAGGACAGGAACCGAAAGCACCAGCAGGAACGCCGTGATCAGCATGCCCCAGATGAACAGCGGCATTTTGTGCATGGTCATGCCCGGTGCGCGCATGTTGAAGATGGTGGTGATGAAGTTAAGCGCGCCCAGAATGGACGACGCGCCCGCAAGGTGCAGGGCAAAGATCGCCATGTCCACCGACGAACCGGGATGCCCCGTGATCGATGACAGCGGCGGATACACCGTCCAGCCTGTCCCTGCGCCCGAACCGACAAACGCAGAACCCAGCAGCAGAAGGAAAGCCGGCACCAGAAGCCAGAACGACACGTTGTTCAGGCGCGGGAACGCCATGTCGGGCGCACCGATCATCAGCGGGATGAACCAGTTGCCGAAGCCGCCGATCAGACCCGGCATGACCACGAAGAACACCATGATCAGGCCGTGCGC
>CALBME010000201.1 GCA_937896295.1 uncultured Micavibrio sp.
CTCCGACATTCGTTCGGTCCGCACGGACATGAACGTGCCCGTCGCGGCGATGCTGAACATGCAGGTGCGCGGCGCCAGCGAGGCCGACAGGGCGATGCTGACGCGTCACGACGCCATCATCAAGCGCATGGCCCGACTTGAGACGATCAACGTCTCCGACGACGCAGCACCCAAGGGGGCGCTGCAGTCGGTGGTCGGTAACCTGACCCTTGTTTTGCCGGTGGCGGACCTCATCGACATCGCCAAGGAAAAGACGCGTCTTGCCAAGGAAATCGAAAAACAGGCCGCCGAGGTGAAGAAGGTGGAGGCGAAACTGGGTAACCAGCAATTCGTCGCAAACGCGCCGGAGGAGATTATCGCCGAGCAGCAGCAGCGCAAGGCTGAGGCGCAGACGATCATCACCAAGCTCTCCGCCGCCCTGAAGGCGATCGGCGAGGCGGCTTAAATCTATCCTGCGCCGCGGGCGAAATCCCTCGCGGCCAGGCTTTCCACCCATGCATGCAGGCCCAGCTGTTCGCCGAACAGAAACACGCCAAGGAATGCCATGAGCGAGAGGACGAAAATCGCGGTCACGAAATTCGATCCCTCATGCGGATGGCTGTCCTTGGCCGGTTCGATATAGGGTGATTGCTCGGTATATAACCGCGCCAGCATGATCATGAAAAACGGGCGGATGAAAACGGCCAGAAACCCGACCGACAGGGCGATGGGCAAAATCATCAGCGTATAGAAATTGAAAAGCGCGTTGGCCTTTTGAATGCCGCCATCGTCGCCCGCAACGCAAAACCAGTAAATGGCGCCGATATAGGCGGTAATGCCGACGATCCACGCGATCAGGCTGTATCCCATGCGTACGCCCAGGACGCGGCCCGGCTGGTCCTTCAGCATCATGATGGATGTCTTGCCGGCCTCGATGAAACCCTTGCCGGCGACAAGGCCCGGCATGATGCCGAACGTGCCGATTTTCCATGCGTAGTACAGCAACTCATCCGTCAGTTTGCGGTTGTTGCGCTTGCGCGGCATGCGGTCGAGGATGGCCCAGACCGTGATCCAGGCATCAATGGCCGTGAAGGTCCACTGGCGGCCCATCTGGCGCGATGCGATGGCGATGGCTTTGGGTATGGTCGATTCAACGCCCCTGCTGTTCAGGAAATGCACGGCGATGATGGCGGCGTTGAGAAGGGCAAGCGGATAACTCGCCAGCACCACGACGATAAAACTCCACCCCAGAAGCACCATGCCGATCAGCTGAAAGCCGCTGTCACGGTCTTCTTCCGACGCCTTGGCGACGGCCTGCCACACGCTGTCGGGAATGACGTCCAGGATCTGGGTCCACATGGAATACGCGATGCTGATCACGACCCACTGCATGACGGCAAAGAACAGGATTTCCTTTTCCCGCATGATCAGGGCGAACGCATACCCGATTTCCTGGAAAAACGTGCCCAGATTGGTCATGGAAAGGACGGAAGGTTTCAAACCCTGCGCCGTCATGATCTGTTGCGCCTCGCCGCGAAACTGCTTCAGGTCGTTGTAATCGTTTTTGATTCCCATGAATTCCCCCGGCCCATCATGGTAGGCATAAACCATAAAAAAACTAATAATAAAAACCCGGCGCCCCCTTCGTGCGAAGCACGAAAAAACCCCGCGCCGGGGAAGAGGGGACAACCTCGGCAGCGGGGCGGCTGGCCTTTAAAACGGCCAGTCTGTCGTAAAGCTTAGTGTTTGACCGGAATCTTGCGCGGCTTCAGGCGTTCCGGAATTTCGCGCTTGAGTTCGATGGTCAGCATGCCGCGTTCGATCCGGGCTTCCTTGACCTCGACATGGTCGGCCAGCTGGAAACGTTGCTCGAAGGCGCGGGTGGCGATGCCGCGATGCAGGTAATGTTTGCCTTCATCCGTCTCATCCGTTTTCTTTTCGCCGCGCACGATCAGGACGCCGTTTTCGACATTGATGTCCAGGTCTTCCTGAGCAAAACCGGCGACAGCCATGGCGATCTGATAGGCATCCTCAGCCGTTTTTTCGATGTTGTACGGCGGATAGGCGTTGGTGGTCGGCGTATTCAGCATGGTGGCAAGCCGATCGATGCCGATCATCGAACGGAACAAAGGCGAAAAATCAAAATCAGTGGTGGCAAGCTGGTTGCGCGATACATCACGCAGCGCGTTGGTACGCATGGTACATCTCCTTCAAAAAGCGAGTTGTTTGACAAGGAGCCCAAAAGAGGCGCTCCCCATAGACATCCATTATAGAACGGCTAGGAATAAAGTCAAGAGATGCTAGGACTATATACCGTAATCAGGGGCTAAAAAAACCGGCCCCAGGGACCGGCTTTTTTAAATGGATCTTACTGAACCGGGGGCGAAAAGCCCGAGCAGGCCGGCGGGTTGTCCTGAATATAGGCAGGGTCCGTCGAATCGGAACGGCGCACGCAGTAGCTGACCGCGCCGGTCACCGTGTTCACGCGCCAGGCAAAGTTGGACGAGCCCGAGGCGACCATGAAACCCGCGCCGCGTTGCTGGCTGATCGCAGGCGTGAACGCAGCGACCAGAACGGACACGGCAATCACGCAGGCGGAAGCGAACAGGGCGGTCGGCCACTTCATGGTTATTTCTTGCCTTTGGCGGCTTCTTTCGGTGCGTCAGCGTCTTTCGCTGCGCCGCCGGCAGCGCCGAAGCCTGCGAAGCGTTTTTCGAATTTGGAAAGCTGGCCACGTTCCATGACCTTGCGCTCGCCGCCGGTCCAGGCCGGGTGCGATTTCGGGTCGATATCCAGACGCATCACGTCGCCGTCGTTGCCGTAGGTCGAATACGTCGTGTATTCGGAACCATCGGTCATGATGATCTTCAGTTTGTGGTAATCCGGGTGAATGTCTTGTTTCATGGCTAAACTCCTAAATCTCTGGGCGTTTTGATAGGCCAATCGTCCCCCGAACGCAATGAAAATCGTTAAAAACTGGACAAATCCTTCCCTAAACCTTCATATACTTATGAAAACAAGCTGTGAGGGGTGTGATGATTGTCGATTTCTCTGCACTGGCCTCGCGCCTGTTTGGCCGCCGCACGCCGTCTTTTAACGACCAGATGGCCGAAATTGTGACCATCCTGAACGGCATCACGGCCACGTCCTATCCCGACCATGCATGGGTCGCCAAAAACATGGTTCCGCACCTGCGCAAGCTCAAACACGTGAAATTCATCATGGTGGGGCGGCGCGAGGCCGGGGGGCTGGCCTACGGCAATGTCTCCGAACTCAAGAAAGCCGAATTCGAGCCGCTCTTCAGGGTGCTGCTCGAGGCCGGCTTTTCCCGCGTACCCGTCAGCAACGGCATGTCGGTCGCAAGCGACGTGGTTTTCACACACGGGCGGATCCGCCCGCGCATCGATAATGTCGATCTCGAAATTCTTCGTGCCAGAAAAGACGATATCCGCGCATCGCTGAACGTCAACGGCGTGGTCTGCCGTCTTGGAAAAGACGCCTACACGCGCGGATATACTCTTTAAGCCTTGTAGATATCCATCATGTCGGACAGAAGCTTGATCGCTTCGCCGCGCGGACGCTGGAACGCGTTGCGCCCCATGATCGAACCGTTGCCGCCGCCGTCGCGGATGGCCTTGGCTTCTTCCAGAACATCGGCCGTGCCTTTGGCTGCGCCGCCCGAGAACACAACAAGGCGCCGTCCGTTGAAGCACGATTTGACCACATCGGCCACGCGCTCGGTCAGGGATGCGCGCGGAATGTTGTGGCTTTCGTAAGCTTTCTTGGCTTCGCCCAGTTCAAGATGATCGGTGGGCAGTTTGACCTTGATGATATGTGCACCCATCAGGCACCCCATATGTGCGCCATACGAAATAATATCCAGCGCGGTTTCGCCGTCTTTCGTAAGATCCCCGCCGCGCGTGTAAACCCACAGCACGGTGGCGATACCGGCGTTTTTCGCCTCGCGCGACAGCGCGGCGAATTCTTCCATCTGCGCATAGCACGCATCCGAACCCGGATAGATCGTAAAGCCGATACCGGCGCAGCCAAGACGGATAGCGTCTTCAACCGTTGCGATCACGGCCTGGTCCGGATTTTTCTTTTCTTCTTTGCTGGCCAGCGAATTCGAATGGTTCATCTTCAGGATCAGCGGGATCTGCCCCTTGAAGGTGCGCGCGCCTGCTTCCAGCGCGCCGAGCGGTGCTGCGTAAGCGCTGCAGCCGGAATCGATACCAAGCTGGTAGTGATAGTGCGGATCATACGCTTCCGGGTTGATGGCGAAGGAACGCGCAGGCCCGTGTTCGAAACCCTGGTCGACAGGCAGGATCACCATCTTGCCGGTGCCACCCAGCTTGCCGTGCATCAGCATCTTGGCCAGATTGTTCAGGACCAGCTTGTTGTCGGACTCGTAGTTGGAAAGAATTTTCTCAACGGTGGGCGTAAGGCGCATGATATCTCCGAATGGGTGTATAAAAAAACCGCCTCACTTTCGCGGGCGGCCTCATGCAAGTCAACCTTGCTCTTATACGTTTGTGTTGCGCAGTGCGGCAGAGTTCGCCGGCAGCATGTCCTGGATCAGCGTGACCGGGTTGGCGACATTGTTCATGATGAACACAGCAGACGCCACCGCGGCATTCGCGATCTGGGTGGGTTGGAACAGGACTGTCTTACTGCCCATCGTTGCTCTCTACTAATCCTTCTGCGACGAGCGTGCGCAGGGCACGCTGGTCTGTGGTGGCGGGTCCGTCGTACAGGTTGTTTAAAACGTCGCTGCGCGTGGCCTGGCCCTTGGCACTAACCGTCAATAAGGCTTTGAGTTCCCTTAAGGATGGCATGTGCTTCTGGAATAACCCTATAAACACTTCCAGTGTTTTTTTCAAGGATAAGTGTTGATTTCCGAAAGGTCGCAACGCCAGCTGCAGGTGCTTGTGCGTGAAAGTGCTTGTATTTAAAGCCATTTCCCGCCCGTCGTCGCGGCCTTCGGCACGAATGACGCACCCATGGCCCCACAGCCAGTCGACGTTGCGCGAAACGACCGACTTCTCAAGGCGCAGTCGGTCGCCAATACCCATCTGGGTCGTGCCGGGGTGCTGGTCGATGTCCAGCAGGATCAGAGCGCGGCGCAGGGAAATGGACGGATCCCCGACGGAATCGACGATATGGTCGATGGTCTGGGCCAGCCGCAGAATCTCGGTTTTGGACGGTTGGGGCAGGGTATCCGTATTTTCCATGCGCCTTTTTAGCAAAAATGGCGCTTTCGCGCCATTTTTAAATCCGGACCAAAATAGGTCTGGTTACTTGCTTAGGATGGTTTTAAACCCGCCGAAGGCCATGCGCTTGACGTCGAACGGCATTTTGATGCCGCTGCAGTCGATGCGCTTGTCGTTCATCACCTTCTTGTTCACGGCATCGCGGTGCGCGCGTGATTTATAGGTGATGTACGAAAACACGATGATTTCGCCCTTCTTGGGCTTCACCATCTTGGCAAAGGGCAGGCCGAAGCCGGGCTCAAGGTCGTCACCGATGGCCTCGACATAGGCAAGGGCGCCGTGCTCGGTCCATACCTTCGCGGCGACCTTGGCCAGTTTCTTGTAGGTGTCCAGGTTCTTCTTGGGAAAGCTCAGGATGAACCCGTCGACATACCCCGTTTTGGCTGCTTTGACGGCCATTACAGCGTACCCATCAGCTTGGCGGTATCCAGCATGCGGTTGGAGAAGCCCCACTCATTGTCATACCAGCTAAGGACGCGGACCAGATTGCCATCCAGAACCTTGGCTTCCTTGATCGCGAAAATCGAGGACAGCGGGTTGTGGTTGAAGTCGGTCGAAACCAGCGGCTCGTCGTAATAACCCAGAATGCCTTTCAGCGGGCCGTCTGCGGCGGCCTTGATGGCGGCGTTCACTTCCTCGACGCTGGTGGCTTTCTTGGCCACGAACTTGAAGTCGACGACCGAAACGTTCGGGGTCGGCACGCGGATGGACGTGCCGTCCAGCCTGCCGTTCAGTTCGGGCAGAACCTTGCCCACGGCCTTGGCGGCGCCGGTGCTGGTCGGGATCATGTTCAGCGCGGCCGCGCGGGCGCGGTGCAGGTCCTTGTGCGCGGTGTCGACCGTGTTCTGGTCGCCCGTGTACGAGTGGATGGTGGTCATGAACCCTTTTTCGATGCCGATGGCGTTGTGCAGGACGAACGCAACCGGGGCCAGGCAGTTGGTCGTGCACGACGCGTTGGAAACGATCGTGTGCTCGGCCTTCAGCTTGTCATGGTTGATGCCGTAGACGACCGTCAGGTCTTCGTCGGTGGCCGGGGCGGAAATCAGGACCTTGCGCGCGCCTGCGGTCAGGTGCATGGCGGCCTTTTGTTTTTCGGTGAAGATGCCCGAGCCGCATCCCGAACCATGAACCTCTATGACGCACAGTTCGTGGAGGCGCTTCAAGGTTCACGGCCACTTAGTCTCCCTGACCAGCAGTTCGCCCGTCGTGCGTTCACCCTCGCCGCCGAAGACCTACCCAAGCGGTTCCCCGACATCACCCCCGATCGGGTCCAGGCGGTAACAGCCGCCCTTGAAACCGACCGAAACATGATCTTCCAGTCCGATGCCTTCTCCGATGCGGAACGGGCGTTGG
>CALBME010000202.1 GCA_937896295.1 uncultured Micavibrio sp.
GTCCGCAGCGAGGGACTCGTGCTGCGCTACCTCACCGACGCCTACCGCGCGCTGCGTCGCACGGTGCCGGACGAGCGGAAGACCGAGCCACTGCGCGACGTCATCGAGTGGCTCGGCGCGATCGTGCGCGGCCCGTTCGGCGAACGCGAGGTGCCGCTGACTTCGCTGCGCGATCTGGCGCAGTTGGTCGAACAGAGCCGCGGCGCCACCGTGCGGCTGTCGATCCTGCGCGCCGAGGAGGTGGAGCGGTTCTTCGTCAACGACTGCGGCATCGCCGCCGGCCGGCTTCGACAGCCGACCGATCACCCCGCTGCCCCAGCGCATCCTGCTGGTCGAGAACTCGCGCACCTTCACCACGATGCTGCGCGAGGCCATGGCCCTCGTGGAGAACGACGTCACCACCGTCCCCGAAGTCGTCCGAACCCTGTTCGCCAGCTAGCCGCGCCCGAGGAACCCATGCCCAAGTTCACATACGCAGCAATCGATTCCTCCGGGGCGACCGTCGAGGGCGTGCAGAAGGCCATCAACGACCAGTTCCACGAACTGGCCGAGGCTGTGGGTCAGGCGCTGGCCCAGATGCAGGACGCAGGCTCCGAATTCGTCCGCCGCTCGGAAGAGGTGTCGCAGCACGCCGAGAAAATCGTCGGCCGCTTCGATATGGCCGGCAACAAGGCCCGCGAGGAATCCGCCCGTCTCAACGACGCGTCGACCAAGTCGGTTCACCTGGCCGAAAGCGTTGTGGCGAAGGTTCAGGGCCAGTCCGAACTGCTGCTCAAGCAGACGGTCGAGGCGCTCTCGGATCTGCGCAACATCGGTGAAAGCTTCGCGATCAAGGCCAAGGAAGTGTCCGGCCAGATGAAGGCGTCGCTGGATACGTCCAAGTCCTACGGCATGGAACTGCGTGCGCAGGTCGTGCAGATGGCGGAAAGCTCCAGCAAGACCGCCGACGAAATCAGCCGTGCGACCGCCCAGCTGCAGAACCGCATGGCCGACGTTGCCAAATCGGCGACCGAAATCGTGCGCAAGGTGGAAGGGGCCGGCGAACAGCTGTCCGAGGAAAGCGTCAAGCTGGTCACGTCTTCGGCCAAGGCTGTCTCCGCCGCCGACGAAGCCGCCCAGAACTTCAGCAAACAGTCCACGCTGCTGTTCAAGGCATCGAAAGACGCGCTGGAAAATGCCGAGAAGATCCGTGCAACGGAAATCCGCGCCCAGCGCGAGACGTTCCTGTCCTCGGCCCGCTTCATCATGGAATCCCTGCACAGCCTCTCGGTGGACTTCGTCCGCATGCTCGACGGCGAAGTGCCGGAGAAACTGTGGGCTTCGTACAAGAAGGGCGATCTCACCGTGTTCACCCAGCGTTTGGTCGAAAACGTCGACAGAATGCCGGTCGACAAGGTGCGCGAGAAATTCGCAAGCGACGGCGAATTCCGCAACTACGTCCAGCGTTACATCCGCCAGTACGAAGAAGTCTTCGATCAGGCGATGGACACCGACCGCGGCGACCTGCTGGGCTCGACCTTCATGGGCTCGGACATCGGCAAGCTCTACCGCTTCCTGTGCACGGCTTCGGGCCGCGAACCCCGCGGCTTCGTCGAGAAGAAAGTCGCCTAAGCGAAACTCAGGCAAAAACAAAAACCCCGCCGGTCCGGCGGGGTTTTTCTTTGATCGCTTACGCGTTCAGCATGTCGGGGCTGGGGTCCAGCTTGGATGTCGGCACGGCGGCCTCCATCACGATTTTCACGGCCAGCGCGGGGTTCAGGACCTTTTCGCTTTCCTTCATCACCTGCTGGATGGCGTAGCCGAAAACGATGGGCCATTCCGCCGGGTCCTTGCAGAACAGGCGGATGGTGGGGATCAGCACGGGCCAAAGGGCGCGGGCGTAGTTTTCGGGCAGGTCGCGCGGACGGTTTTTGTCCGGCAGGCGCGGAATGCCAAAACGGTTGGTGCCCATCGTGTCGATCGCGTTTTTGAAAATGTCGTGCACATCGGGCATTTCCACCACGCCCATCGCGTTGGCCGCGGCCTTGGCCAGCGCCAGGATCGATGTCGGGGTTTCAGCCAGTGGCTTGTTGATGGCGGGGCCGAAATGATACGTCTTGCCCTCGACCGTGTGGACCTCAATGGGTGCGCCTTTGCCGCGCGCGGCCATCTGGCACGCGAAACCGCCCAGGGCCCCCAGCGCCGTCAGCATGCTTTCCGACTGCACGCCGCGCTTGTCGCGCATGGCCAGAATCAGGCGGTTCAGGACTTCGGTGCCGCAGGCTTTGACCAGGATCAGCGGGTCGATGGCCTTGCGTGCCTCCAGTGTCTGGATCAGCTGCTGGGTGTTGTAATCGATCTCCGGCGCGGGCGGCTGCAGCGGCTCGGGCGCGGGGGTGGATGTATTCGCCCCTTTGACGGCCTTGTTTTTCGGGGCGGAGGATTTGGTTTTGGGTTCGGGCTTGGACTTACCGAACATGCGTTGCAAGAGCTTCATGGCATCCATGGTAAGGCAAAAAGACTTTTTCCGGCTACGGTTTTTCAGGCGGTCTTGAATTTAATTTGGACCCGTATCTGGGAAAATCAAGCCCTTTCAAGGCGTTGACTTGGGCTGGAAACATGGCACCATTAACGGACTGCTAACCTAAACGGGGCATTCTTTAAGGGCTATGGACGATATCCGCCTGTGTCAGGGCATTTCCGAACTTTGCGACAGTTACACTGGCTACCTTCTGGACCAGTGGGGAGTCCTGCATGACGGCCAAAAGCCCTATGACGGGGTGATGGAGGCTCTGACCGAGCTTAAAAACCGTAACAAACAGGTCATCGTTCTTTCCAATTCCGGCAAGCGCGCTGGCGAAAACGCCAAACGCCTCGAAAGCCTGGGGTTCGACCTCAATCTTTTCGATCATATCATCACCTCCGGCGAACTCAGCTGGCTTGGCCTGAAGGAACGCAAAAGCGGCGTTTTCGAAGGTCTGGGGGATAAATGCCTGCTCATCTCGCGCGGCAATGACCATACGCTGATCGACGGACTCGACCTTCAGATCGTGGAAAAGGCCGAAGACGCCACCTTTATCCTCGTCTCCGGCATGGACGATCCGCCGAAAGGGCGCAGCGTCGCCGACCTTGAACCCATTCTCCGTATCGGCGTTCAGAAAAAACTCAAAATGATCTGCGCCAACCCGGACCTGCAGGCGCTCATCGGCGCATCCGCCCATGCGGGCGCGGGTGCCGTCGCCCGTCGCTACGAAGAATTCGGCGGCGTCGTCCGCTATATCGGCAAACCGTTCCCGCCCATTTTCCGCCACGCACAAAGCCTGTTCCGCGATGTGCTGCCGTCCACCACCGTGGTCATCGGCGACTCGCTGCCGCAGGACATCATGGGCGGCATCAACTGCGGCCTTGATACATGCCTTGTCGCCACCGGCGTGCATGCCGCTGCCTTCCGCGCCGTGCGCGGCCGCGACGACTGCCACAAGGTCCTGCGGACCCTCGGCAATAATTTCGGTGCCCGTCCCAATTTCTGGATTCCCAAATTCCACTGGGGCAAGGTGCTTCTGGACCGCAAGAACAAGCGCCGCAAGGTCAAAGCCTGATTTCTTCTAATCGACTTCCATCGTCACATCGCGCGTCACGCTATACGGAATGACGCCGATTTTGCGTGTCAGCGTAATTTCCCCTGTGTAAAGCCCGGTGCGCCAGTTGGCATAGCCGCGCGTGCGCGTGATGTTCAGGGGCATGCGCGTCATGTCCTTGTCGGCGGTGATATCGCTGTAATAAAACGTGCGTCCGCGCGGATCACGCAGGCGGATTTCGATTTTGTCGTTTTGCTTTACGCCCAAAATCATGGCCCACAGATTCATTGAACGTTCGCCTGAATCAAGCCCGGCAAAACGCGGCGCGTCGCCGCGCACCAGCTGCGCCTCGGTGACAGGGGTATTGGAAAACCCCAGCGCGACGATGGCAGCGGGCTGGTATTTCAGGAATTCATCCGGTATCGCCACGGCAGGGTGGGGTTTTGATCCGCATCCCTCGATTGGGCTTGCGCCCGTTACCGGGTCGATGAAAAAACCGCTTTTGCGCATCGAAAACCCAAGCTGCGGCCAGAACGCAACGCCGGACTGTCCGGCCGATGCGATGATCTGGCCCTTGCTGACGCGGTCGCCCGTAGCAACACGCGCGCTGCCTTTTTTCAGGTGGCAATAAACGCTTTCCATGCCGCCTGCGTGTTCGATGACGATGCCGTTTCCGCAATTGGGCGTGCCGGTTTTGACCTGCGCCCGGCTGCTGGCGATGGTGTCGTCCAGTTCGTCGCTGGCGTCCACGACCTTGCCATCATCGATAGCGATGACCGACATACCGAGTTTCATGACGCCAAGATCGGGCAGGGCGATATGCATGAACACGTCGCCTTCGTCCGCGCCCGGGCCGCACATGTAATCCTGCGCGATGTCGGGCGCGCGGTTCAGGTCGGGATACCCCATGATCCAGCAGGTCGATCCCGCCCGGCAGCCCAGCGGAAAAGCCAGGGGGTCTTCCGCCCGTGCAGGTGTTAAAGCCATGAAAAACATGGTTGAAACACCCAGAAATCCGGCCAGAAAGCTTTTCATAGCCATCAGTTTAGCGTAATTTCGCGCGAAGGTAGATACCGATGATTGTACTTTTGGACCGGGCCAGCCGCCCGTTAATTGGCCGCATTCTGCGTGAATATGTCCGTCCCTATGCCGGGACGGTGGCGCACGCCATGGTCTGGATGGTGGTGGCTGCGGGCGCATCGGCTGGTTTTGCCGCGCTGGTCCAGCCGGTGCTCGATCACGTACTGACGAATTATCAGCGTAATCTGGTCATGCCGCTGGCGCTGGGCGTGCTGATCTGCGGCATGGTGCGCGGTATTGCCACCTATATGCAGACGGTTCTGATGAACACGACGGGCCAGAACATCGTGTCGGATATTCAGAACAACATGTTCGGCCACCTGATGGGCCTTGACCTTGGTTATTTTCATCGCAATCCGTCCGGCACGCTGCTTTCACGCATGACGTCCGACACCGGTGTCATGCGCATCGCGGTGGCGGAAGGGTTGACCAACCTCGGCAAAAACACCCTGACCCTCGTGCTTCTGATCGGCGTCATGTTCTGGCGCGACTGGGTGCTTGCGCTGGCGGTCTTCATCGTGTTTCCGGTGACGTCCATTTTCGTATCCAAGCTGGGCAAACGCCTGCGCAAACTCTCGGGCCGCACGCAGGAATCCGTCGCGGGCATGGCCGCGCTACTGACCCAGTCGTTTCAGGGCATCCGTCAGGTCAAGGCCTATGGCCGCGAAAACTGGGAAGCCGCACGCATGAAGGACAAGATCCGCGAGGTACGCGACCTCAACATCAAAAACGTGCGCACCGGCAATATCAACACGCCCGTCAACGACACACTGGCGGGCCTGTGCCTGTTCGGTCTCATTCTCTACGGCGGACAGCAGGTGCGCCTCGGTCATGCGACTTCGGGTGAATTGCTGTCGTTCATCACCGCATTCCTGATGTCTTACGAACCGATGAAGCGCATCGCCAAGGTCAACAACACGCTGCAGGTCGGCCTCGGCGCCGCGCAGCGCGTCTTTGATGTCATTGACACGCGCCCCGCCATCACGCAGTCCGGTGGACAGACGCCCGTATTGGCCACGCCGGAAATCCGCATCGATCAGGTCAGCTTCGCCTATGACGGCGATACGCAGGCGCTCGATAAAACGTCCTTTATCGCGCAGGCCGGCAAGGTCACCGCGCTGGTGGGTCCGTCGGGCGGCGGCAAGTCGACCGTACTGAACATGATTTTGCGCTTCTATGATCCGCAGGCCGGACAGGTGCTGGTCGGCGGTCACGATATCCGCACCATCGATGTCGCCCATCTGCGCCGCCACATCGCGCTGGTATCGCAGGACGTCACCATTTTCGACGATACGGCACTGGCGAACATCGCCTATGGTCGCGCCGGCGCGACCGAAGGTGAAATCATTGCTGCTGCAAAGGCCGCCCACGCCGATGAATTCATCGCGCGTCTGCCTGACGGTTATGCCACGCGTCTGGGCGAAAACGGCGTCTCCCTTTCGGGTGGCCAGCGCCAGCGCATTGCACTGGCACGCGCCTTCCTCAAGGATGCGCCCATCCTTCTTCTGGATGAGGCGACCTCGGCGCTGGATACGGAATCCGAACACTTCGTGAAAGAATCCTTACGTAAACTGGAACAGGGCCGCACCACGCTGGTGATTGCGCACCGCCTGTCCACCATCCTGCATGCCGACCGCATCGTTCTGATCGAACGCGGCCGCGTGGCGGAGGAGGGGACCCACGACCAGCTCATCGCCCGCGGCGGCCTTTATGCCGCCCTCTATAACCGCAACCAGCTGGCCGCCGCATGAAATGGCATCTCGCCGCCGCAATGCTGCTGATGCTTGCGGCGCCTGCCGCCCGGGCCGCGACGCCGCTTCAGGACCTGCGCATCCAGAAGGCGGACGGCACGTTTCAGGTTTTTAAGGTTGAACGTGCGGTCACGGAAGGCCAGCGCGAACGCGGGCTGATGGACCGCACGGCGCTTCCGCCGGGGCAGGGCATGCTGTTTCTCTACGAAGCGCCCCGGACTCAGGCCTTCTGGATGAAGGATACGTATATCCCTCTCGATATGGTCTTTTTTACGGTGGACGGCACGGTCGCCTATATCCACCCGAATGCCGTCCCCCACGACCTGACCCCCATCCAGCCGGTCCCCGGCCGGGCGGATATATGCGCGGTCCTTGAAATAGCGGGCGGACAGGCGGCTGCAACGGGCCTGAAACCCGGCGACCGCATGGTTTTGACCGGTCCCTCCGCTTGCTTGCCCTGACCCCGCCAATCATATAAACATGCGCGTAAAGACGGAGTGTAGCGCAGCCCGGTAGCGCGCCTGCTTTGGGAGCAGGATGTCGCAGGTTCAAATCCTGTCACTCCGACCATCTTTTCCCTGGCTGTTGCCGGCGCTATGATGGCGTAAACTTAAGACACGTGGTGGCCATGAAAATCGTCAAAATCGTCCTCGCCCTCCTGATCGCTGCCGTTGGTATTGTCGCTGCGCTGGCCGCGCGCATGCCCGACCAGTACATGTATACGCGCGAACGCGTCATCGCCGCCAAACCGGCCACCCTGTTTGCGCAGATCAATGACCTGAACAATTTCAATACGTGGTCGCCCTGGGCGCGGCTGGACCCGAATGCGAAAATCACTTTTGACGGTGCACCTGCTGGGCCCGGCGCTGCCATGCACTGGGACGGCAATGCCAAGATCGGCAAGGGCTCGATGACCATCGAAGACGCTGTGCGCAACAAAAGCGTGACCTACGATCTGGTGTTTGAAAAACCGATGGCCGGCACATCTGTCTCGCAGATCACGCTTGAGCCGATGGACGCAAGAAACACCAAGGTGACATGGTCGATGAGCGGGACCAGCAAATTCCACGAGAAAATGATCGCGGTTGTCATGAACTGCGAAAAAATGATGGGCGAACAATTCGACGCTGGTCTCGTCAATCTGGCCGCGAAGGTTGAACGTCACATGCCCGTCAAAAAGAAATAAGGGACAACAGATGAAAGCGCGTATCTACCAGCTCTCGAAATCCGCAACGCAGTCAGGCCGCGCCAAGGCGGGCGTATGGGTGCTGGAATATGAACTGGAAACCCCGCGCCGGCCTGAACCGCTGATGGGCTGGACCGCATCGGGCGACACGCTCAATCAGGTCACGCTGGAATTTCCGACGCGTGAAGACGCCATCGCCTATGCGACGGCCAAGGGCTGGGATTACACGGCCGGCGTGGAACAGGTACGCATCGTCACCCCGCGCAACTATGTCGATAATTTCAAATACCGTCCGCCGGTTACGCCGGGCGATGCCGCCGGCGCCGCGCCGGTGAAGGCCGACAAGGGATGAGTTTCCAAACGGCTCCGTAGCTCAACTGGATAGAGCACCTGCCTTCTAAGCAGGCGGTTGCAGGTTCGACTCCTGCCGGAGTCGCCACGCCTCGTTTAAATTTATGAAAATAAGAAAACCGGGAGCCGGTATGGCCGCGGGCGCGGCGGCTTAAGCGCACGCGCCTTAAGGCAAAACAAAAAAAGATCCGGAGATCTTTTTCAAGAGTCTCCGGACAAACGGCGGTAATAGAGGGTGTGTAACTTCTTTGTATGCCATTTGCGCAACCGTTGCAACCAAAAAAGCAACCAATTCACAATCGTCATGTCCAAATACGCAACGGATTCGTTTACTTTTATGGCATAGCCTAAGTATTCATCTAATTATTGAAGATAAAATATCGTATTCATTAGAATAGATACTGCTGCTTGTGTCCTTATTAGTTAAATAGTTTCTTAAAAATTGGTTAATCCAGTATTTGGCCTTTTAGGCCAATACATGTCAGGGGCGCACGCACCTGCATGTATTACTGAAACTATGTTTTGGGAAGTTGGTGAAATCTCAAATTGGCGGGGCCGGTTATTATTGTCCGGAAGGACAAAAACCGGCACCTCAATTCGATTATGTATTATCTAAGGGCGTTTTTATCCGACCATTCGGTCCATGATCCGTCATAAACGGCCACATCCGGGAACCCGGCCTCATAAAATCCCAGCGCCAGGACGCAGGCGGTCACACCGCTGCCGCAGGTGACGGCCAGCGTGCTGCCGGCCTCGATCCGGGGGAAAAGCAGGGCGGCGCACGCATCGGCGTCTTTCAGGGCGCCATGCGGGTCCAGCAGCATGGCGAAGGGCACGTTCTGGCTGCCCGGTATATGGGCGGGCACCATGTCGCCATCGGCGCTGCGCACGGCGGCGCTGAAACGTTCTGCCCCGCGGGCGTCGATCACGGTTTCCCGGCTGGCATCCATGTCTTCAAAACGGCGCAGCAGGTTTTCGTTCAGCGTGGCGGCAAAGGTTTTTGCGGGCAAGGCGGGCGCGGCACCGCTTTCAACCGGTTGCCCCGCGCGCAGCCATGCGGGCAGCCCGCCATTCAGGACTTTGACGTTCTGGTGTCCCATCGTGCGGAACATCCACCATACGCGCGCGGCGGCGAATGAAATGCCGTTCTGGTCGTACACGACCACCGCATCGTCGTTGCCGATGCCCATGGCGCCCACCATCTGCCCGAACAGGTCGGCGGAGGGCAGGGTATGCGCGTATGGCGACTGCGGGTCTGCGACCTCGTCGATGTCGAAGAACTGCGCGCCCGGAATATGTGCGCGTGCAAAGGCACCGTGCGCGTCGGGCACGCCATAACTGCAATCCAGAATTTTGACGCTCGCAAGCGTCGCGGCCAGCGCCGCGGGTGTGATCAATGCGCTCATACGCGCATATTACCCCATTTTTTTATGCTGTCCGCAGCGTTTTTACGTTTGTTTTCAATCGTGGAAATACGGACGCATGATGGTTTTGTGCGCTGCAATTGTTGCGCTGCGTATTGCAAATTCAGCGAATACGGGCAACATCGCCTCCATGACGATGCAAAACACGAAAACCAAACCGGCTTCTTCCTTCGTTCGCAACATTCAGGCGATCTGGAGCGACAAGCGTTCCGTAAACACCAATACGCCGCGTCCGAATGCGCATACGCTCATGACGCACAAGGAACACTACGCCGCCGACCGCGCGACCGACTAAACGTCCAGCGCCTTTTTGAAGGCGTCTTCGTCGAGGTCTTTTTCCCATTTTGCCATGACGACCGTGGCAACGCCGTTACCGATCAGATTGGTAATGGCGCGGGCCTCGGACATGAACCGGTCGATCCCCAGAATAAGCGCCAGCCCCACGACCGGTATTTCCGGCACCACCGCAAGCGTGGCGGCAAGGGTGATGAATCCTGCGCCCGTCACACCCGACGCCCCCTTGGATGTCAGCAGCGCGACGGCAAACAGCAGCGCCTGCTGCCCCAGCGTCAGGTCGATGCCCAGCGCCTGCGCGATAAACAGCGCCGCCAGCGTCAGGTAGATATTCGTGCCGTCAAGGTTGAAGGAATAGCCCGCCGGAACCACAAGGCTGGTGACCCCCTTGGAACAGCCCGCGCGTTCCATCTTTTCCATCAGCGGCGCCAAAACGCTTTCCGATGACGACGTGCCAAGCACGATCAGGATTTCCTCGCGGATGTATTTCAGGAATTTGATGATCGAAAAACCGCACAGCCGCGCAATGACGCCCAGAACCACAAACACGAATACCGCGCAGGTGGCGTAAAACAGCCCCATCATCGCCGCAAGGGGCTTGAGCGAGTCGATCCCGTATTTGCCCACGGTGAACGCCATGGCCGCGCCCGCGCCCAGGGGTGCCAGCTTCATGACAACATTGACCATGGCAAAGAAAATGCCCGCGGCCTGTTCGATGAAGCCATGCACGATATGCCCTTTGGGGCCCATTTTGTTCAGCGCATATCCGAACAGAATGGAAACCACCAGCACCTGCAGCAGGCTGCCCGACCCCAGAAAGGCATCGGGAAAGGATTTTGGAATAAGGCTTAAAAGAAAACCGGTGATGCTTTCGTCGTGCGCCGCCTGCGTATAACCGGCGACAGCGCTTTGGTCCAGTGTGGCGGGGTCCACGTTGAACCCGGCGCCGGGTTTGAAGAAATTACCGGCCAGAAGCCCAAGGAACAGGGCCATGGTGGAAACCACCTCGAAATAGACGAAGGTCCGGAAACCCACGCGGCCCACCTTTTTCATGTCGCCGGCATTGGTGATGCCAAGAACGATGGTGCAGAACACGATCGGCGCGATCAGCATTTTGACAAGGCTGATAAACGCGTCGCTGATGGGCTTGAGCGATGCGCCAAGGGCCGGGTTGAAATACCCTGTCGCCGCGCCGATCACGATGGCGACAAGAACCCAGAAATAGAGATGGTGGTGCAACGGTTTCATCCGTTGCCCATGTTACTCCATAAGACCCAGAATGCGCATGGCGAATTTTATGCCATACCCAAGGCTAAGCGCGGCGCTGACCCCGCCCAGCCACAGGGCCGCAAACCACAGCCATTCTTTAGTACGTGGACTCATTGGTCACTTTCCCGCGGAACAGGTAATAGCAATAACCGGTATAGCCCAGAACGACGGGCAGCATGATGACCGCCCCCACCAGCAGCAGCGACAGGGATTCCGGTGCCGCCGCCGCCTGCCACAGGCTGACCTGATACGGCACGATGGACGGCCACAGGCTGACCACCAGCCCGATATAACCCATCAGGAAGATGGCAAGCGTCAGCAGGAAGGGGGCAATGTCACGCCCACGGCGCAGCGCCGTGAACAAAACCACGAACAGCCCCATGGTCGCCAACGGAATGGGCAGAAGCCACCAGAACCATTCCGGCGAAAACCAGCGGCCGCGAATGCCAGTATCCAGATACGGCACCCACAGGCTGACAATGCCCATGAAAATGGCGACGAAAATCAGGATGTAGCTGGCGCATCTGCGCGCCCATGCCTGCAGGGGTCCTTCGGCTTTCATGATCATCCATGTCGCGCCCAGCAGGACGTAGCCTGCCACCAGCGCAAATCCGCAGGTCACTGAAAACGCGCTCAGCCAGTCGAACGCACCGCCGCTGAATGCACGGCCCTCGACGCGGATACCCTGCACATAGGCGCCCAGAATGGTGCCCTGCATGAAGGTGGCGCCCAGTGAGCCGAAATGAAATGCATGGTCCCACAAAGGTCGCGATGTATTGGCCTTGAAACGGAATTCAAAGGCCACGCCCCGGAAAATCAGACACAGCAGCATGACGATCACGGGAATGTACATGGCCGGCATGACGATGGAATAGGCAAGGGGGAAGGCCGCGAACATGCCGCCGCCGCCCAGCACCAGCCAGGTTTCGTTGCCGTCCCAGAAAGGGGCGATCGAATGCATCATCTTGTCCCGGCATTCATGCGACGGCGCGAAGGGGAACAGGATGCCGATGCCAAGGTCGAAACCGTCCAGCAGCACGTATAAAAGAACCGCCGTGGCGATCAGTCCGCCCCAGATCAGGGGCAGGTCGATGAATGAGGCAAACGAGAACATCAGGATTCTCCTTCTTTGCGCGGGTCGATGAACGGTGTTGCGACCTGGCTGTGCTGTTCAAATGTATCGGCTCTGGTGCCGGGGCCTTTGCCGATCAGGCGCAGGATGTAATACGTGCCGAAACCGAAAACGAAGGTATAGACGGTGAAAAACGCCACCAGCGAAAAGGCGATATGCTGGGGCAGGACCGGTGAAACGGAATCCGCCGTGCGCAGAACGCCGTACACTGTCCATGGCTGCCGCCCGACTTCAGTGACGAACCAGCCCGCCAGCACCGCAAGGAAACCCGCCGGGGTCATCATCATGCACCACAGCTGGTACAGACGGCTGTCGAAAAGCTTTTTGCGCGCATACAGAACGGCGGCGAAAATGCCCGTTGCCACCATGGCGAACCCGATCGCCAGCATGATGCGGAACGACCAGAACACGACGGCGACGGGCGGCCTGTCTTCCTTCGGAAACGATTTCAGCCCGCGCACTTCGCCGTCAAGGCTGTGCGTCAGGACAAGGCTGGCGGCGCCGGGAATTTTCAGGTCGTAATGATTGGTCTCAGCCTCCTGGTCGGGCAGCGCGAAGACATGAAACGGTGCGCGGGTTTCTGTTTCCCACGCGCCTTCCATCGCGGCGACTTTGGCCGGCTGGTGTTTAAGGGTGTTAAGCCCGTGCAGGTCGCCGATCACGACTTGCAAGGGGGCTGCGAACACGGCCATCAGCGCGGCCATGCCCATCATGATGCGGGCATGCGGGATATGTTTTTTATGCCACAGATACCATGCGCCGATACCGCCGATGACAAAGGCCGTGGTCAGGTACGCGGCCATGACCATATGGGCGAAACGGTAGGGGAATGAGGGGTTGAAGACGATCTCGATCCAGCTGGTCGGGTGGAAAAGACCGTCTGCCTGCGTCTCAAACCCCTGCGGCGTCTGCATCCACGAATTGGCGGACAGGATCCAGAACGCGGAAAACATGGTACCGAACGCCACGGCGCAGGTGGAAATGAAATGCATGCGCGGGCTGACGCGGTTCCACCCGAACAGCATGACCCCGAGGAACGATGATTCAAGGAAGAACGCGGTCAGCACCTCGTATCCCAGAAGGGGACCCATCACGCTGCCGATCTTGTCCGAAAACACCGACCAGTTGGTGCCGAACTGGTACGACATGACAACGCCTGATACGACGCCAAGCCCAAAGGCGACGGCGAAGATCTTGCTCCACAGCATGTAGATTTCTTTGTAGACGGGATTTTTGGTGCGCAGCCACCGCCATTCGATGACGGCAAGGAAACTGGCAAGGCCGATGGTGAATGCGGGGAAAAGAATGTGGAATGAAACCACAAAGGCAAACTGCATGCGCGCCAGCAACAGCGCGTCCAGATCGAAAATATTCATAAAACCCTCCGGCACACACCATACGGAGTCGCGGCGGCGCAAAATTGACGAAAGTCAAAAGCAGGAACGATGGTGGCCGACAGAACAGGCGAAGCCATGCCAGACCAAACAACCGCAGGTTATGTCAGGGGAAAAATGGCTCCCCTTTGTGGAAAGCTATAGAACCCTTTGTATCATGCCGGATCAGGGTATGCAGCACGTTTTTCAGGCCATGAAGGGGCAATCAATAGGCTTTTCCTTATGAGGCTTGTTTCCTTGGTTTTGCTTTTTTGGGGAATTGGGCTTCATCAATCCGCCGAGCAAGCAGGCTGGCAAAAATGAGATATTGGGCCGCTTTTTCTTCTGTCAGATCGTGCGTTAGGCTATGAGCCTTTGGATTCCTTATGCCCTGATAGGCCCCTTTAAATATTTGCATAAACCCCTTTTGATCGTTTTTGCCTGATTCAGTTTCCAATTCGCTAAGAACAATAAAGGCATCCTCTAATGCGAAGGCTTGACCAATCAGCCTGTCACCGTCATCACCAAGGGCCGTTTTCTCCCGGATGTAATCAAAAACTGCGGTTATAGAATTTAGAACCGCTTCTCTCAGGTGGCCGTTTCGATAGAGTTGATATGCGTTTTGAGTAATGACCGGGTGCAATAAGTCTTCAAAGCCCAGTTTTTCCTGAGTATCTTTTTGATGGTTTAGCAAGTGAGCATCGGCACGTTTCTCAATTTCAGGCAGGTCACGCTCGATAATATCCCTGAAATCATTATCCATGCCAAAACCGATGTGTCTTCCCAAATAACCCAAATCTTCTTTTGGGAATTTTTCCCGCCATAAGTCCCAGAGTTGCTGATAGTCAGTTTTCATGTACTCCTTTACAGCTTTGACCGCTTCCTCACCTCCTTGCTCATACAAGGGAAGTGCATCCTTTGCTTTTACTTCAAGGGCGCGGAGAAGATTTTTAACGGACAGATACCATTTAATCATTTCAAATTTCCTTGGTTTTTCACTTAATGCAAAGACTGTTATATCGCACCTAAAATGCCTAAACCACCTAATGTGAATAAACTGTTTAGTAAACACTGGACAATCGTGTATAGTATGTGCAAATACTTGGAAATATAGCGAGGAGCGATTCGATGGTTAAGGGGAAAGAAACATTTGGAGGCCGGGTAAGACGCAGGCGCATGGAGAAGCAGATTACCCTGAGAAAATTGCCGACATGATAGATGTAAGCCCGACTTATATTTCCCAGATCGAACGGGATGAATTTAAACCGCCTGTGGAAGATAAAATCCGTGAGATTGCAAGGGTGCTGGGAGAAAATGAAGACGAAATGCTGGCGCTGGCGGACAGGGTTCCGTCCGATTTGCCCAGCATCATTCAAAAACACCCGAAGGAAGTGGCAACCTTTCTCAGGACAGCCAAGGGGTTCAGCCGGGAAGACTGGGAAAATCTGACAAAAAACATAGCAAAAAATCCATCAGGAAAGGGCGAAAAAGACCAATGAGTTTCGAGGTTCCTTATTTGTCGGATGCTGACATAGAGACAGAGGCGAATATGCTTCTGAAATCGTTTGAAGCAAAATACGGCACGATCCAGACAGCGGCGACACCGCTGGATGAAATCATTGAAAATCATCTTGGGCTTGGCTTTGAGATAACCGATTTGGGGCATCCCGCCATTCTGGGGCAGTTGGACATTAAACAGAACCTTATCAGGATCAACACTCTTCTTGATCCGCACCAAGATCGGCGCAAGGAGGGGCGTTATAATTATACGCTGGCGCACGAAGGCGGGCATCAGGTGCTTCATAGGCCGTATGCGGAAGCCTTGATGGACGCGCCTTCTTTATTTGAAGGTGAGCAAGAAGAAAACGAAATCATCCTGTGCAGAAGGGAAGATCAGAAAGCGCCGATAGAGATTCAGGCTGACAAATTTGCATCCTGCCTTCTTCTTCCGAGAGAAAAGGTTGTTAATGAGTTTCTGGAATTTGCAAACAGGCCAGCGGTCAAGATGCAGCCGCTGTTGCAGGCATTAAGGCATAACCGCGATTTTATGAATCAGGCATTTCCGAACTGGCGCTATATTCCATCGGATGATGAAGTTCTGCATTACGCTTTTAAGGAACTGGCTGATAAATTCCATGTTTCGATGCAGGCAATGGTTATAAGGCTGAAAGTTATCGGGCTTTTGCAGGATTCCTCACAGGAGGAAATGTCATACGCTTAAAAAAATTTGGGAGAAGTGTTTAGTGTTTAGTTTACGGCGGACAGGTGAGAGGAATGGAAGATAAATCTGAACTGCAAAAACTTTGGGATCGAATGAAGCTGGAAACCATGTCCGGCCTGAAACACGGCTTTTTTGATTTTTCGCTGACCGGCGAAGTCAAGAACGGCAAGCGGCATGTCACGTTGAAAGCTGGAAAGAACCACAAATTTACAATAGCGCCGGAGGATATTCAGGAATGACGGCGATTAAAGCGCGACTTCTGCGATGGAAGCGCAAGTTTAACCCCTTGCTGATTTGTTACCGCTGCGATGGCGGGGCCGACGGCATGGATACAGTAAATGGACGGAGAAAAGCATAAGGCTGGAACGGATGCGGATTTCTGGCAGTCAAAAACAGGGCGGACATTATCAGCGGAGGATCACAGGCAGATCAGGGAAAACCTGACAGGCTTTTTTGAAATTCTCAATGAATGGCAAGGAAAGGAACGCGGCAATGTGCATTGATCGTGAAAGGCTCGATTTTGCCGAAATTAACGGCGCGGTATTAGCGGATTATCCCGCTTTTCTGCAAAGATGGATTCCGGGCGGGCGCTTTCAGGGCTGCGAATATGTGCCGGTGAACCCGAAGCGCCATGATCGCAGGGCCGGTTCTTTCAAAATAAACTGGCGCACGGGCAAGTGGTCTGATTTTGCAACCGGGGATGGCGGCACAACGCCTTTGAGCCTTTATGCCTATTTGACGGGCCTGCCTTACGCGCAGGCGGGTTTTAGGCTTGCGGAAGAACTGGGCGGCAAAAGCCGTTATCAGGCAATCGCAACAGCCAAACCAGATGATGCAGAAAAGCCGTACAGACTGGACGATGCAAAAAAGAGGGATTACGCCCTGAAACTTTGGAACGCCAGTTTTCCGGCGGAAAATACCGTTATTCAAAAATATCTTCATTCGCGCGGCATTACGGCGGCAATATCATCTGATATTCGCCTTTTGCCCGGACACCGGCACAGACCATCCGGGCGCGTGTATCCCGTCATGCTGGCGGCAATACGGCGCTGGCCTTCAAAAAATTTGATTGCCGTGCATAGAACCTGGGTTTTGCCAGACGGTAGCGGCAAAGCCCCGTTGGAGCCGGAAAAAATGATGCTGGGGCCAGCTTCGGGCGGGGCCGTGCAGTTGTCAGCGCCAGCGCAAAAAATGGTTATCGCCAGATCGGAAG
>CALBME010000203.1 GCA_937896295.1 uncultured Micavibrio sp.
CGCCGCTCCAGCGCCGTGCCGCGTCTTTTCAAGGAATACAGGAAAATGGGTTTCGTGCGCGGCACCAGCATGACGCTGGGCCAGTTTCTTTTATATGACACGTGCTATCACGCCTATGTCGATCTGAAGGACGACCGCCAGATGGCGATGCTGGAACGGTATACGGGCGTTTCTATCCGTGCGTGCGCGAAAGGCGTGAAGCCTTTCGCAGCTCAAAACACGATCGCTTAATCGAACGTCTGCTGACCGCCCACGACGGCGGGAGCTTCGTGGTGTTTTTTCAGGCGCGCATATTTCTGGAATCCTGCGGGAATCGAAAGCGCATACAACGTACCCATGATCATCAGCGTCAGCCAGGGCGCATGCACCAGCGCCGCGATCAGAAGCCCCGCCGCCGCGAGCAACGGCACGGTCGATTGCGCAGGCACGCGGATCATCTTGGATGACAGGGTGGGAAGCTTGGACACCATCAGTCCGGCAATGACGATGACCCAGATGCCGACCAGCGGCGTCAGGGCGGGATAACCCGAAAGCTGCGGGAATTGCAGCTGGATAATCAGCGGCAGCAGAATAAGACCGGCACCGGCAGGCGCAGGAACGCCCATAAAGAATTTACGCGCCCATTCGGGACGGGGGTCGATTTCCGTCATCGTGTTGAAACGGGCCAGACGCAGGGCCGAGCAGATGGCGAAAATAAGCACGGCGATCCAGCCGACGGGGCCGGCCTGGTCCAGCGTCCAGGAATACATGATGAACGCAGGCGCAACACCGAAGGACAGGAAGTCGGAAAGGGAATCCAGTTCGGCGCCGAATTTGGAAGTGGCACGCAGCATGCGGGCCAGCGCGCCGTCCAGCGTGTCGACGATGGCGGAAAAAGTGATGAGAAGAACGGCGAGTTCGAAGTTGCCGTTCACCGCCTTCTGGATGGCGAGCAGACCGGAGGACAATGCGCACAGCGTCAGGAAATTGGGTAAAAAACGGCGCAGACGGATATCCGGCCGCGGCTTTTCATCCTGATGGTCATCGATGAAATAATCTTCGATGCCTGACGGCGTGGGCGTAGTCATTGCACATATCCTTCGCGGGCTTTTTCCGTCGCGGCGAAATCGGCAAGCACCGTTTCACCCTCGATCACGCTTTGACCCACGGCGACCATGGGCACGCAATCATCCGGTACGTAGACGTCGATGCGCGATCCGAAACGGATCAGGCCCATGCGCTGGCCGGTGCGGACCATCTGGCCGGGTTCAAGCTGATTGATGATGCGGCGCGCGACCCAGCCCGCAATCTGCACGAAGGCGACATCGACGACGCGGCCGTTCAGGTTCACCTTCAGCAGCGTGGCGGACATTTCGTTGTCGGTCGACGCCTTGTCGAGCGCGGCGTTCACGAAAGCGCCGGGACGGTAAAAGGTCTGAACCACTTCGCCGGAAATGGGGATGCGGTTGACGTGCACGTCGAAGACCGACAGGAAAACGCTGATGCGGGTGAAGTTGGGGCCGCCATCCATAGCGCGGTCCAGTTCGGGCGGCAGTTTCTGGTCGGCTGCGACCGCGACAACACGTCCCATGCCGGGGGAAACCACGAGGCCTTCGCGCGCGGGGATCGTGCGCAGCGGATCGCGGAAGAAGTACAGGCACCACACGGTCAGGATCAGGCCGATCCAGCCAAGGGGGGCGGCCCAGAGCGCCAACAGGGCGGCCACAACTGCAAAGATGCAGATAAACGGCCAGCCAGCCGGGTTAATGGGGACGAAAAGGGTCTTGCGGATGGTCTCGATCAGGTCGGACCAGTGGGAGCTGTCTTGGGTCATGGCCATTTATG
>CALBME010000204.1 GCA_937896295.1 uncultured Micavibrio sp.
CCATGTTCACCGCCTGCTTCAGGCCTTGCTGGACCTGCCCACGCCGCTCTACCGGCATCATGCCCTGCTGGTCGATGCACAGGGACGGCGGCTGGCCAAGCGGGACGCCGCGCTGACGCTGGCCAGCCTGCGGGAAACGGGCATGGATGGCATGGCGCTGGCAGCGGATTTGCGCGCCGGGCGCTTTCCATTTGGAATTCGGCTCGGCTGAGCCTATCTTGCAGGCATGAACATTCTGCTGGTCCTGATCTTCGTCATCCTGGCCGCCGGCGCGGTATTCGCGTTGGTGCGCGGTGTGGTCACTTTCCTGAAGACGACGGAGGCCGAGCTTAATCATACCGGCGATGGTCCCAGCCCGTCGAGCCTGAAGCAGAACAAGATGATGTTCAACCGCATCGCCTTTCAGGCCGGGGCCGTCCTTGTGCTGGCGCTGATGCTGTTCATGTTCGTGGTGCCGCAGAACACGGCCATGCGCCTGATCGTCCTTGGCGGATCGACCCTGCTTGCATACGGCGTATCGGCGTTCAAGGCACTGACCGTAGCACCCGAGATGCGCTGGACCGGGCGCATGGCGGGTGCCGCGTGGCTGGTCATGATTGCGGGCTTGGCGCTTCCGTATTTAAGCGGGTTTGAGATATTGCCGCTGCTGCCCGTGTTCCTGCAGGCGCCCACCATCCTCATGCCGCTTGTATGCGTGCTTCTGGTGCTGTCGGGCACATGGTATGTGCGTGCAGGCAACATGAACCTGGTCCGCGAAATCCTGCGCCAGACCAAACGCGCCGAGGCGGTCAGCAAACTCAAAGCCAACAAGGAAACCGCCGATCAGGCCCGCCTTTTGCGCGTGATCGAACGTGAACGCGAAATCATGGAAGATCTGCGCGCGCGCGAGGCCGAGCGCACCGAAGAAATGCGCATGGCCAAAATCAGCGCCGATGAAGCCAACCGTGCCAAGTCCGCCTTTCTGGCCGTCGTCAGTCACGAGATCCGCACGCCGATGACCGGCATCATGGGTATGCTGCGCCTTTTGATGGATACGCAGATGACGCGCGAACAAAAGGATTACGCGCAGACCATTCAGGATTCCGGCGACGCGATGCTGGCGCTTTTGAACGACATTCTGGACTTCTCTAAGATCGAAGGCGGCGGACTTACGCTGGAGGCCATTGATTTCGACCTGCACCGTGTAATCGGTTCTGTCGCCATGCTGATGAACGGCCATGCGTCGCAGCGCCAGATTTACCTGAACACCGATATCGACGTCGATGCGCCGCGCTTCCTGAAAGGCGATCCTACGCGCCTGCGGCAGGTGCTGCTCAACCTTGTCGGCAATGCCATCAAGTTCACGCAGCGCGGCGGCGTGACCATTCGCGTCCGTGCGGGCGATCAGGCGCTGGCCAGCGGCGGCCTTCTGCCCATCACCCTGTCTGTATCCGACACGGGGATCGGCATTTCGGAAGAAGCGCGCAAGAACCTGTTCAACCCGTTCAGCCAAGCGGATTCGTCGATCGCGCGTAAATTCGGCGGTACGGGTCTTGGCCTTGCCATCTGCCGCCGCCTGATCCAGGCCATGGGAAGTGAGATCGAGCTGACATCCATCGAAGGTCAGGGCACCACCTTTACCTTTACCCTTCTGATGCCGCCGGGCGATGAAAAGGCCGCCGCCGCGGAAGGCCGCGCCGGCGATGTGCTGGCACCGGCAGGCAATCTGGCCAAGCCGATGGAAATCCTTGTCGTCGATGACAACGCCGTGAACCGCAAAGTCATGGAAGGGCTTCTTGCGCGTGACGGTCACCGCGTCACGTCGGTTACGGGCGGACAGGAAGCACTGGACATCCTGTCCACGCGCGCCTTCCAACTGGTGTTCATGGATATTGAAATGCCGGGCATGAACGGTCTGGAAGCCATGAAACAGATCCGTGAAAATGTCGATGCACGCGTCGCGGCCACACCGGTCGTGGCGCTGACGGGCAACGTCGCGGAAGAAGACAGGGATCGTTACAAGGCCGCCGGCATGAAGGACATCGTGGCCAAACCGATTGACCCTGAACGCCTGCGCAATATCCTGCTGGCGCATGGACAGGCGGCGACACCCAAGCCGGTGAAGCCCGAAGCGCCCACGCCGGTCACGGTCGAATTCACCGATGTCGACCTGGACGAAGATACGTTCGCGGGTTCGATCGAATACCAGACCACCATTCGCCCACCGACGGATTATGCACCCGTCAAATCCGCCCTGCCGCTGGCGGACCCGATCGCCTATACACCCAAGCCGCCGGAAGACGCTGCGCCCGCCCCTGCCGAGGCCGCACCTGAGTCCGTGTATGAGCCTGCCCCGCAAGCGTATGTCCCTGCCGCCCCCGCACCGGAAGAACCGGCGGCGCCCACCGCCGTCCAGCCCGCGCAAACCGCGGGCGCGTTGCCGGATGATCTGTTCAACCTCAAATCCGTCAATTCGCTGCGCGCGTCACTGGGCGATGCGCAGCTGCGCGAAATGCTGGACGGCGTATTCGCGCATAACCGCAGCGTGCTGCCGACCCTGCAGACCGCGTTCAATGACGGGGATACTGAAACCTTACGCGGATGCGCGCATGAGCTGAAAGGCATGAACGGCAATTTCGGTCTTTCGAAACTGGCAGACCTGTCCGCGGCGATCGAGAAAGCCTGCCGCGACGGATCGGTGCCGATGGACTCGCTGGACGAAATCATTTTCACCGCCCTGCCCGATGCCATGGAAGCGACCGAACGCGCCCTCCGCAGCCAGTAAAATTTTTAGCACAAAAAAACCGCCTTTCAGGGGCGGAGAGATATTTCAGACGATTTTCAGGACATTCAGGCGGCAGCGATATGGCCGGCACGCATCGAACGGCGATAGGCACACAGATGTTTATGCCATGCGCGCAGGACGTGGACATCGCCAGCCTGATACACGGTTTCGACCTGGGTGCGTTCGGATCTGTAACGTTCCACCCCGTCGGAATCATCGACCGGCTGCAGGGACAGCACGATATCAACATGCAGATCTGGCCCCTTGATGACCATGACATCCCCGTTGCGGGCAAAGCCGGCGGTCAGACCGCACAGCGCGCCCATGAAGGCACAGGCGCCCGTGCCACCGTACAGGCGGCTTCCATCGCGGCGAATCATATCCGCGATATCAAGGACAACGTTGTCTTCGTTGCGAATGAGATTGTCAGGAATCATCATGGTCAAGCTTTGCGTGGCAATACGGCGAAATAAGGGCAGGCATGCCCGGTTACCGTGCCGTATCGCCCTTACGCCCTTTTCAGGCGGCTTCCGCCAGTAAAAGTTCAGCCATGCGGACAGGATCGACCGTACGGCCGGCCTGCGCCAGGTTCATATGGTCGTGCACTGCCTCAACCAGGTCGCCCATCTTGTTCTTGAAGAAGTGATTCGCACCTTCAATCTGGCGATGGTCGATCTTGATGCCCTTCTGGGTACGCAGCTTGTCGACCAGTTTCTGTACCGGCTGGGGCTGGACCATATCGTCGTTGGCGCCATGGATAATCAGGCCGGAGGTCGGGCACGGGGCCAGGAAGCTGAAATCATAGACATTGGCGGGGGGCGTGACCGAGATAAAGCCACGGATTTCCGGGCGGCGCATCAAAAGCTGCATGCCGATCCAGGCGCCAAAGGCAAAACCACCCACCCAGACATTGGGGGCGTTCGGGTTCAGGGCCTGCATCCAGTCCAGGGCCGAGGCGGCGTCGGACAACTCGCCCTCGCCCTTGTCGTGCGTTCCCTGGCTTTTGCCAACACCGCGGAAGTTAAAACGCAGGGTTGAAAAACCCCGCGCGACAAATACCTGATGAAGAGAATAGGCAATTTTGTTGTTCATCGTGCCACCGTGTTCCGGATGGGGATGAAGAACGAGCGCCAGCGGCGCGTTAGCCATTTTCGAGTGGGTGTATCGGCCTTCGAGGCGACCCGCGGGGCCGTTGATAATAACTTCAGGCATTGATGACTTTCTATGTCTGTTGACCACTAAGTCTGGAACTTCGCCGGCCCTTTGTTATTGTTTTTCAAAGGTTAAGCGATATTCAGGAACCGTCTAACGGATAGTGGCGTTATAAGAAGGAGTCCAGATAATTGTCAATTTTATTCCGCAGTGCAGCAAAAAGGGCAATGCCATGAAAAGCTTAGGGTTTATTTCCCCTATTCCCGGACGTACCGTAGCGGCTTCCAATAATGTCGCTCCCGCCCGGGATGTCGATTTAACGAAAAACGAACAGGCAAACAGCAACGTGGAACGACTAGAAACCACCTCGCGGGGTAAGCACGCCCTTACTGCTATGGTCGACCTGACCAAAATGCAGGATGGACGTCCGGTCCCGCTTTCCGATATCGCCGCCCGCCGGCAGATATCGCTTTCCTACCTCGAACAGATGTTCGCGGGCTTACGCCGTCATGGGCTGGTTAAAAGCCATCGCGGCCCCGGCGGTGGTTACCGCCTGGGCCTGCCGGCCAACGAAATCTCGGTCGCGGCCATTATCCGCGCCGCCGAGGATTCGCCGACAGCCCAGCGTACCCGCCAGACCGCGCCCAGACGCACGGCCACGGCGGATTGCCCGTCGGCCAAGCTGTGGGAATCCATGAACGGGCTGGTTTACCAGCTTCTGGATCATGTCTCGCTGGATGACGTCGTCCGTGAACGGGATGATGTGTATGGCAAGCTTTTCACGCCGAATATCAGCAAGGCGAACTGACAAAACATCATGACATCAGGGCGATTAGCCCGTAAAACCGGCCTTTGAACAAGAGGCCGGTTTTTTTATGTCCATTTATCTGGATCATAACGCAACGTCCCCCGCCCGCCCCGAGGCGATCACGGCGGTCAGCGACGCCATGCACATGCATGGCAACGCGTCGAGCGTGCACAGCGCCGGACGCGCCGCACGCGCGACCGTGGAAGACGCGCGCCGGGCCGTTGCCGCACTGGCGGGCGCGGAACCCAAGCAGGTCATTTTCACCAGCGGCGCGACGGAGGCCAACAATACGGTTCTCAAGTCCTTCAGCGGCCGCATCCTGACCTCGGGCATCGAGCATCCGTCGGTGATGGAGGCCGCGAAAGCCGACCGCATTCCCGTCAGGGCGGACGGCGTCATCGATATGGATGCCCTTGCCGCCGCCATCGCGGGCACAGCACTGGTCAGCGTCATGTGGGTCAACAATGAGACAGGCGTGATCCAGCCGGTCGAGGCCATTGCCACCCTGTGCCGGCGCCACGGCGTGAAATTCCATTGCGATGCCGTGCAGGCGGCTGGGAAAATTCTGCTTTCGCCGGTGGGCGATTACATGACCATTTCCGCCCATAAATTCGCAGGGCCGATGGGCGCGGGCGCCATCATCGTCGACTCCAAGGCGCCGCCCGTCAAACTGATCCATGGCGGCGGGCAGGAACGCCGCCAGCGCGCGGGTACGGAAAACGTGGCTGCGATTGCCGGTTTCGGCGCCGCCGCCAAGGCCGTCGATCTGCAGGCGTTTGCGCAGCTGGCGATTTTACGCGACCGTATTGAAAACGAGATTCCCGGCATACAGGTTTTCGGCAAAACGTCTTCGCGCATAGCCAACACCACATGTTTCGCTCTGCCAGGTGTGCCCGCCGACACGCAGCTGATGGCGCTCGACCTTGCGGGTATCTGCGTTTCGTCGGGGTCTGCGTGTTCTTCGGGTTCAGTCAAACCCAGCCATGTGCTGGAGGCTATGGGCATTACCCCCGCCCTTTCGTCCTGTGCCTTGCGCGTCAGCCTGGGATGGAATACGACAGCGGCGGACATCGACACCTTTATCGACACCTACAAAAGACTGATATCGACATGGCAAAAATGACCTTCATCCTGCGCGACAAAACGCCTTTCGAAGTCGATGCGCCGGTCGGACTTTCCGTCATGGAAATCGCGCGCAAGGCCGGGATCGAACAGATCGAGGGCGCGTGCGGCGGGTCGCTTGCCTGTGCCACGTGCCATGTCATCATTCACCCGGACTGGTTCGAAAAAGTCCTTCCCGATGGCGGCAAAAGCATGGAGGAGGAAGACATGCTGGACCTTGCCTTCGACCTGACCAAAACGTCACGGCTTTCGTGCCAGATCATGATGACGGACGCTCTGGACGGCCTGGTCGTCGCCCTGCCCGGCACGGCGGATCCCTTTTAATTTTATCCCATCGCCTATATCATTGGGGTCATGCGTTTCCTGATCGCCTTTCTGTGCCTGACTTTAAGCGCCGCGCCGGTTTTGGCGCAGGATGTGGTGCCTGCCTCGTCCGAACAGATCAGGCTGTCCTATGCCCCCGTGGTGAAGGCTGCGGCCCCCGCCGTCGTGAACGTGTTCAGCAAGCACACGGTGCAAAAAGCCGCCCTGAACAACCCGTTCGCCAACGACCCATTTCTTTCGCAGTTTTTTCAGCAGGCCGCGCCGATGAAAAAACGGGTCGAGCAGTCGCTCGGCTCGGGCTACATCGTCGATGGCAGCGGCCTGATCGTCACCAATGCGCATGTCATCAAAAATGCGGATGAGATCATGGTGCAGTTATCCGACGGGCGCGAATTCCCCGCCAAGTCGGTGCTGGTCGACCAGCCCAGCGACCTTGCGCTTTTACGCATCGACCCCAAGGGGGCGAAACTGCCGACGCTTGCGCTGGCGTCATCCGACTCGCTGCAGGTCGGCGATCTTGTGCTTGCCATCGGCAATCCGTTCGGCGTGGGACAGACAGTGACATCCGGTATCGTATCGGCCGTGGCCCGGTCGAATACCGATATCAACGATTTCGATTTCTTCATCCAGACCGATGCCGCGATCAATCCCGGCAACTCCGGCGGGCCGCTGGTAGGCATGGATGGCAGCGTCGTCGGCGTGAATTCAGCCATTTATTCCCGTTCGGGCGGATCGCTGGGCATCGGGTTTGCCGTGCCGTCCGAAATGGTGCGCGCCGTCATTGCGGCAGACAAATCAGGACTGGTCGGCAAGCGTGGCGTGGTGCGTCCGTGGATGGGTTTCAAGGTTCAGAACATGACGTCGGATGCGGCGGCCGGTCTTGGGTTTGAATATCCGCAAGGCGCGCTTGTGGCCAGCATCGTGCCGGGCGGCCCCGCCGACAAGGCCGGCCTGAAAAGCGGGGACGTGATTTTAATGCTGGGCAACCACACGCTGCGCGATGCCGAAGAACTGCGTTACCGCATCGCCACCATGTCCATCGGACAAAGCGCCCCTTTGAAGGTGCGGCGCGCGGGGGCCGACATGACCCTGACCTTTACGGCGGACCGCCCGGCTGAAATTCCGCCGAAAAAGCCGGTCAACGTCACCGGCACCAATCCGCTGGAGGGCACGACCCTGATCAACGTTTCGCCCGCGGTGGTGGAGGAAATGGGCCTGGTCAACCAGACGGAAGGCGTTGTGGTACAGTCAGTCAAACCCGGAACGATCGGCGCAAGGCTGGGACTTAAACCGGGTGACGGCATCATCGAGATCGGCCAGCGTGCCGTGAGCGGAACCGACAAAATCCGCGAATTGCTGCCCCTGCAGGAAGGCGCGCAGGGCTGGATCCTGAAAATCCGGCGCGACGGACAGGACAAAACCCTGATCCTGCGCTGAACGGGTCCTTTTTCCGGGCTTTGTATTACCTGCAAAGAACCATATATTAAGGTTCATGCCCCAATCACAGACGCTGTTCGAACCCTTGAAGGACCAGGTCCGGCCCCTTGCCGACCGGCTGCGCCCGCGTACGCTGGACGATATCGTCGGACAGGATCACCTGATCGGCGCCGAGGGGCCGCTGCGCCGCATGGTCGAAAATCATGCCATGACGTCGATGATTTTATGGGGACCGCCGGGGTGCGGAAAAACCACGCTTGCGCGTATTCTGGCTGAAGGATCGGGCCTGTATTTCGTACAGCTGTCAGCAATTTTTTCCGGCGTCGGCGAACTGCGCAAGGTTTTTGAGGAAGCCAAAGGCCGCGCCGCATCGGGTCAACGGACCCTGTTGTTCGTTGATGAGATCCACCGTTTCAACAAATCGCAACAGGATGCGTTTCTGCCGTATGTCGAAGACGGCACCATTCTTCTGGTGGGCGCCACGACGGAGAACCCATCGTTCGAACTGAATGCCGCGTTACTGTCGCGGGCTGCTGTCTTCATCCTGAACCGGCTGGACGATGCGGCGCTTGAAAACATCATAACGCGCGCCGAAGCCACGCTGGAACGGGACCTGCCCATGGATGCGCAGGCCCGCAGCAGCCTGAAGGCGATGGCCGACGGCGACGGGCGTTTTCTTCTCAATATGATCGAACAGATCGCGGCGCAGACCAAAAAGGGCGACATCATCACGGCGGACCGGCTGTCATCCATCGTCCAGAAGCGTGCGCCGCTTTACGATAAATCGGATGAAGGCCATTACAACCTGATCAGCGCCCTGCATAAATCTGTGCGCGGGTCTGACGTTGATGCGGCGCTGTACTGGTTTTGCCGCATGCTGGACGGCGGGGAGGATCCGCAATACATCGCCCGGCGCATGGTGCGCATGGCGGTGGAGGATATCGGCCTCGCCGCGCCGCAGGCGTTGCCGATGTGCATTTCAGCGTGGGAAACCTATGAGCGGCTGGGGTCGCCGGAAGGCGAACTGGCGCTGGCGCAGGCGTTGATTTACCTTGCCACCGCCCCGAAATCGAACGCCGCCTACGTCGCGTACAAGGCCGCAAAATCCGCCGCCCGCACGCATGGCTCGCTGATGCCGCCCAAGCATATTTTGAACGCACCGACCAAGCTGATGAAAGAGATCGGTTACGGCGCAGAATATGTATACGACCCGGATACGGAAGACGGTTTTTCGGGCCAGAATTATTTCCCCGAAGCCATGAAACGTGAACAGTTTTATGATCCGCGCGGCCTTGGTTTTGAAAAGGACCTCAAATCGCGTATTGCTGAATGGGCGCAGATGCGCACGCAAAAACAAAAGGCAGGAAAAGCATGAATGCGATCTGGGTTGCCCTTGGCGGCGGTATCGGCGCGGCGGCGCGTTACGGCGTCAACATCGGCGCGACGCGGTTTCTGGGCATGGCATTTCCTTACGGTACACTGATCATCAACATTCTGGGCAGCCTTGCGATGGGTCTCGTGATCGGGGCGTTTGCAACGCGGGAGACCGATCCTGCGCTCAAGCTTTTCCTGACCACCGGCATTCTGGGTGGGTTCACGACGTTTTCAGCTTTTTCACTCGAGACTGTAATGCTGTACGAACGCAAGCCCGTCCTTGCGGTTTTATACGTCGCAGCCAGTGTTTTTCTTTCCATCGGCGCATGTATCGTGGGTTTAAAAATCCATGCGCGTTAAGGACGACGACGACGGCGCGCGGCTGGATCGCTGGCTGAAAAAGCATTATCCGCACATTCCGTTCGGGCAGATGCAGAAAATCATCCGCACGGGGCAGATCCGCATCGACGGCAAACGCGCCAAGGGTGACGCACGGCTTGCGGCAGGGTCCGAACTGCGTCTGCCACCGATGCTGATGAACGCGGAAGTGTCGGAGAAGGCGGCCGATGCGAAGGACCACGCGTTCATCAAAAACCTGGTCGTGTACGAAGATGATGACATCGTCGTGATCAACAAGCCTGCCGGTCTTGCGGTACAGGGCGGGTCCGGCATTACCCGCCATGTCGACGGCATGCTGGACGGGCTTGCCGGAGCCAGCGGTGTACGCCCACGCCTTGTACACCGGCTGGATAAGGATACGTCCGGACTTTTGCTGCTGGCGCGATCGGCCAAGGCGGCACGCAACCTGGCCGATTCATTCGCAGGACGGGACATCGAAAAGATCTATCTGGCGATCTGCGCGCCGGGGCCGGTGGCCGATATGGGGCGCATCGACGCACCGCTGGCCAAGGGCATGGCGGGCCCGGATCTTGAAAAGATGATGGCCGACCACGACGCGGGCAAGGCAGCCGTGACCGATTACCGGGTCCTCGCCCGGGGCGAACAGGCGGCGCTGGTGGAGTTCACCCCCCTGACGGGGCGTACCCACCAGATCCGGGTCCATGCGGCCCATATCGGCGCCCCGTTATGGGGGGACATCAAGTATGGCGGCACGGGCAAAGGCCGGTTTTACCTTCATGCCCGCAAGCTGACCCTGATCCATCCGAAAACAGGCAAGGATATTACCCTGGAGGCCCCGGTTTCCCCGGATTTCAGGTCCAAGTGCCAGGCGCTTTTCATCCCCTTCAAGTGAAGGTATACTTTTCATCGTCTTTAGGAGCTGGCCCCGCCGATGAAATCCCCCGTCAACGAAACCTTCCTGACCATCGTCAGCCTGGTCATTGCCGTCGCTGCCGCAGCCGTGGGTGGCATTTACCTGCTGTCCCGTTACGAATATGTCGAGCCGGGGCACGACTACCTGGTCATGGGGTATGTGGCCGCGTGCTTCGTACTGTTTTTCGGCATCCGCCTCTGGAACATTCCGCTGTTTGTCATCGCGCTGCTGGCCATGGGCGGCGTGCAGACCTATGCCAACCTGAAATTCGACTGGCGCGAGGAATATATCGAATCCGCCAAGGCCGGCCGCCCCTTCGCGCTGGAAGAATACATCGACAAATATCCGACCTACGAAGAACACCTGTTCAAGATTCTGGAAGCGCCGGACTGGGTCGGTTTCAATGAAGACTGCGTCCAGCCCGCCCTTGCCAACAAGCCCATGGCCGGACAGTGCGGCACGCTGGATACCATCACCGAGTATTACCACATCGATATCAAGAGCACGATGACCGCGTATTATGCGCGCATGAAGAACACCGCCAAGCAGATCCAGGCCGGCAAGCTGAACAAGCGCAGCGCCTACATCACCTGCCTTGCGGCCAAGACGTGCGCGACCATCCCGCTTCTGCCCAAGGGTGTCGACGCCAACAAGATCGATCCGACGGGCCGCGACTATATCGAGGTGCGGGAGGCTTTCTGGTCCATCGTCAACGACAAGCGCATGTCCGCCAGCGCGTGCAACCTGACGACGCTTTGCAAGGCACTGGTCACGATGCGCGCGGTCGATCCCAAGCGCCTGCCGTTCTAAGCCACCGACATGAACCGTTTTTATAAAGACGTCGCCACAGGCCCCGCCATAGGCGGAGGCTTTGCCGTCCTGCTGGACGGGCGGCCGGTGCGGACGCCAGACAAGTCGCTGATGGCGGCGCCGACGGAAAAACTGGCCGCGCTTGTCGCCGCCGAATGGGATGCGCAGGGCGATACCGTCATAGCGGCCAGCATGCCCCTGACGCAGCTTCTGACCACCACGATCGACCGCAAGGCCCTGCGTGCACAGATCGAGGCCGAGATGATGCCCTATCTGAACGGCGATCTTTTATGTTATCGCGCGGATGAACCCGAAGCGCTGGTGGCCGAGCAGGACATGCTGTGGAACCCGTGGCTGGACTGGTTCGCCGACCGGTACGGGGTCAGCCTTCTGACTACCAACACCCTTGTCCGCCTGGACCAGCCCGACGCCGCCCACACAGCGGTGCGTGCCGCCGTCAGCGCAATGGACGATCACATGTTTACAGCCATGCATACGGCGGTTTCCATGACAGGATCCATGGTTCTTGGCCTTGCGCTGACCCAAGGGGCGATTACGCCCGAAGATGCGATGCGTGCCGCGCTGTGCGAGGAATTCTTCTACGAACGCATTCACGACCTGGAACGCCACGGGCTGGACCCGATCGAGGAAAAGCGGCGCGCGTCACTCGCGCGCGATCTTGCGGCGGTGCGCGATTATATTACAGCCACCAGCTCTTGACGTTGGGTATGAGCCGGCCTTTTTCAGAAAGGCGATATCCCTTGATATAACGCGCGATCGCGTAGAGGGCGATGGGGCCGAAACAGCCCACCCGGTTCCAGAACATCAGGCGGCCATTGCGTTCATAAAAGCCGTCCATCGTGGTGCGTACCATTTCCTGCGTGGCGGTCTTGTTTTCAAGCGCCCTTGTCATCTCATCGATTCCGGTGGCATCCGCATGGCTTGAAAATATGGTGCTGGCCACGATGGCGGCGATCAGACTGAACAGCAGCGTCAGGCCCAACGTGCGGCGAATCCAGCGCGTGTGGTTTTCAAACAACGGATTCTGATTCCGGCGGCGTAACTTGATGTTCCATACCAGCCCGCAAATCAGAAGCAGCAAGCCCAGTATGCTCATGTAAAAATCGAGAAAAAACACCACGATCATGCCCAGAATCAGCACGCCATAGCATTTGATCAGGCTGGAGGTATCGATCGTCAGATCGGCTGCGGGCATTTCCGTTGTCATGTCATCGTCTCGCGAAAAGTTTTTCAAGGTCGTTCAGGGACAGGGTTACGTGCGTCGGGCGGCCATGATTGCACTGGCCCGATAAGGGCGTTTCTTCCATCTGGCGCAACAGGGCGTTCATTTCATCGGCATTCAGGGTGCGCCCGGCGCGGACAGACCAGTGACATGCCTGCCGCGCCAGCAGGGCCAGCAATGCGTCGCGCAGTGCCTCACCCCCACCGCCATCGGCAAGCTGATCGGCCAGATCGTTCAGCAGTGCGTGGGTGTCCACCTTGTCACCGAAACGCGCGGGCATTTCGCGTACCGCGATGCTGCCCTCGCCAAAGGCGTCGATGATCAGGCCGAATTCGGCCAGAAGTCCGGCATTTTCAAGCAACAGGGCGGCATTGTCCGCATCGATATTGACGATATCGGGTACCAGTAGAGGTTGGCGTCTGATACCCCCGTCCGCGATGTCTTTCTTCAGTTTCTCATAGACGATACGTTCATGCGCCGCGTGCTGGTCGACGATCGTCATCCCCTCGCCCGTCTGCGCAACAATATAGGTGGTATGAATCTGCGCCTTTGCCGCGCCCAGCGGATGCAGTGGCAGTGCAGGCGGCGCTGTTACCCCGCTATCCTGCACATTGTCATTCCCCACACTCAGGGGTGCCGGCGATGGTTCAGCGGGGATGACCGGCACGGCTGTACGCGCCTGCGGCGTCCAGTTCGACAGTCCTGAAAAAGGCGTTTCATGCACCGCGCGGCGCGTGGCCAGCGGTTCCTGCATGAAGACATCCATGTTCGGGCGCGTGGCGCTGCGCGTACTATGCGCCTGAAGCGCCTGCTGAATGGTGGAGACGAGCAAGCCCCGGATCATAGATGGATCGCGGAAGCGCACCTCCTGTTTCTGCGGATGAACGTTGATATCCACGCTTTCAGGCGGGACATCGATAAACAAAACGGCCACCGGGTAACGCCCGCCCATCATCGTATCGGCATACGCCCCTTTCAGTGCGCCCATCAACAGTCGGTCGCGCACGGGACGGTTATTGACGAACAGATACTGGTGCAGGGAATTGGCGCGTGAAAACGTGGGCAGCCCCGCATAACCATGCAGGCGCAGATCGCCGCGGGTCGCTTCCAGCATCATGGACGCTGCGTTGAAGCCATCACCAATGATCTGTTCCACCCGCATCAGGCCGTCAGCCACGGGCGCGCAGGCCAGCGCGCTGCGCCCATCGACCGTCAGGGAAAAGCGCACCTGCGGATGCGCCAGCGCAAGGCGTGCCATCACGCCCTTTACGGCGGTGGTTTCAGCAAGATCCCCGCGCAGGAATTTCAGGCGTGCCGGCGTCGCATAAAAAAGGTCGCGCACTTCGACGCGCGTGCCGGCGGTTCGCGCAGCGGGCTGCACGGGGTTGATGCGACCGCCTTCAACCGTGATCTGCCAGCCGTCATTGCTCCCACGCGCGCGCGATACAATGGAAAGACGCGCAACGGCACCGATGGATGGCAACGCCTCGCCCCGGAAACCAAAGGTCATGATGTTGACCAGGTCATCTTCGGGCAGTTTGGAGGTCGCGTGACGCTGGACCGCGAGTTTCAAGTCGCCATCACTCATGCCATGGCCGTCGTCATCGACGGACAGATATGATTTTCCGCCCTCACGAATATCGACGGCAACGGTCCGGGCTCCGGCATCAAGCGCGTTTTCCACGAGTTCCCGCACGCAGGCGGCCGGATTTTCGACAACCTCGCCCGCCGCGATGCGGTTGATCAGATAATCGGGCAGCTGGCGAATGGCGGGCATGGCCAGCAGTTCAGCATGCCGATGCCGTTAAAATCAACGTTCAAATGGCGGTTATCCGCCGTTTTTAGAGGATTTCAGTACCCTGATCGAGCAAGGCGCCGTCCAGAATGGCACCTTCGAAGATCGCGCCCTCAAGCTTTGCACCGGTCAGATCTGCCTTGCGCAGGTCGGCACCCGAAAAATCGGCATAGCACAGATCGGCGTTGGTCAGGCGTACACCCGCCATCTTGGAATTGCGCATGATGGAGTAACGCAAGGTCGCCCCCATCATCATCACCGGCTGGATACGCTTGACCTGGCCGTTGGTGTCTGAGAACAGCAGCGGCGAGAGGTTGGCACCCGAAAAATCGCAACGGCTCAGGCGTGCATCCTTAAAGGACGATCCGCGCACATCCGCATTCACGAACAGGCAGTCGCGGAAGTCGGATTCGTCGAAAATCGACGACTGCATCTCGGTGCCTGAGAAATTCTGGTTAAGGAAGTTTGCGCCGATCGCCTTCATGGCGGTCAGCGAGTACTTGGACAGGTCTTCCAGTTCGCGCAGGTCGAAGCCGGAGAGATCCAGCTGCGTACCTTCGGAGCCGCGGCTTTTCACCCATGCGACGTGTTCGCGAAGAAGTTCGTCCAGCGGGCGTTCGAGGTTCGAAACTTCGTCGCCGGTGGCTTTTTCGGTGATGGCGCCGGTAAGATCGGCGCCAGCCGTTTCGACCATCGCCATCGAGGTTTTTTCGAGAATGGCGTTGCGCATGTTCGAACCACGCAGGTCGGTGCCCGACAGGTCGGAGTGCGAAAGGTTCGCGCCTTCAAGATTGGCATTGCGGAAGTCGGCGCCCTGAATGCGCACGTTCGAAAGATCGGCGTCCGAAAAGTCGGCGGAGCCTGCGCGAACGCCAGACAGGTTGGTTTCCATCATGCGCGCGCCGGTAAAGACGGTCTTCGCGATGGGTGCGTTGTGGCCGTCGCGGCGGACGCGATCGGCGAGATAGCCTTCCTGGCCTTTTTCCATGATCTTGCCTTCACGCAAGTCAGCGGATTTCAGGTCGGCGCCCGAGAGGTTGGCACCGGCGACGAAGGCGCCGCGGACCCCGCTGTAGCTGACGCCGGCGACCGACGGGTACGAGTACAGCTGCTGGCCGACCACCCCGGACTCGACCTCGAAGCCGCGGCGGAACAGCTGGGCCGAGCCGGCCTTGGTGAAGTAGATCCAGCCGCGGTCGTAGAACAGGCTGGTGAGGAGCGGGACGTCGCCGTTGTGATGGAGCGTCAGCGCGCCGGGCAGCAAGGTTTCAAGACCCACGGCGCCGAACGCGGCTTCCTCGTAGGGCAAGC
>CALBME010000205.1 GCA_937896295.1 uncultured Micavibrio sp.
GTTGTTTTAATACGGTTTTCATAAGGTAGAGGGCAGGAATACCGAATGAAACCGGCGCAAAACGTCGGAAAAACAACGAAGTTTAAAAGGTGTGCCATGCAGCTTTCCGCGCAAGAATTTTTACAGCAGACGGGATTGGATGAATCCCTCGCGCCGGGACAGATCAAGTTCCGCCATCACCGCCGGGAAAAGGCCGGTGCCAGCTACACCATGGTGTATGACTGGAAAACGGACCCGAACAAAATCCGCGTCGAAGTGCGTCCGGGCCTGAACGGCCTGATGCCGGAGGGACGCGATCTGGCCAAGCACGCGCTGTGGCTGCAGGCCGAAACATTTGCCGAACTTGACCTCACCAAGAGCAAGACGGCGCATTAAGGGGGAACCATGACAAAACTCAGCAAGACTTCATTCGCCGTCGCCAGCAATCCCGCCCTTGAAAAGGTAGGCGAATTCACCGGCATGGCGCTTGGTAAAATCGTCACGACGGCGGCGCCGTTCCTTCAGGCCATGGGCCTTCTGGCCAGCGACAAGGATGCACAGGCCTTCCCGCTTCTGGCGCAGTCGTCGAAAGGCGTCAAAATCCAGGTGGGTGCGCGTCACAATACGGCGCCCTATGCCTCGCGCGAGCTGGAGGAAGAAAAACCCACCAATACCGGCGCGTTCATGAAAGGCGCACGCAACGGGTTCGCCAAGGAAACCGCCAAGGCAAAAAATGCGCCGCCACGACCAAAACCCGGTCTTGCGCCAACGTGACAAAACAAACCCCGCGAAAGCGGGGTTTTTATTTCGGCGGCACCGCGGCGGCGAGCTTCATGCCGCCCGGCAACACCTCAACCGTGCAGGGAATGCCGCCCGCCGCCAGGATGCGGCAGCGTTCGGCGGCCGCGTCCATATCCATGTTCTCTGCACTCACGCGCAGCGCATGTTCGCCGGTCGCGGTATCAGCATAAGACTGACCCGGATCGACCAGCGGTTTAAGACCGGCTGCGCCCATTTTCTGGGCCTTGAACCACATAATGCTCATCAGCAGGCGGGAATGATACGCGCCCAGGTTCAGGACAACTGTCTTGCCTTCCAGCGCGCCTGCATTCAGGCCGGGATCCTGCGCCTGTAACGATTTTGCATCCGACATGATCCTGACGGGCACATCAACGCCGGGATCCAGATAAACGTTCTTACCCGTGATGTCGGTGCCGTCATACCCGATTTTGACCGGCTGCGGTTCGGGGCGCTTGTAAGAAGTGCCAGGTTGCCCCGTATCATCGACCATCAGGAAATATTCACCCGGCAGTACGGGAGCGAAATTATAATACCCGTCATATTCCGTGCGCGAGGTCATGATTTTTTCGCCTGCGTGGTTATACAGGCTTAAGGTCGTACCGCGTGCCGGCGTGTCGCCAGAGGGCGATCCTTTCATATAAACCGTGCCCTCGACCTGGCCGCCGATATTGACGGGCAGCACGGCCTCCGTCATGTGGCCGGTGCGTGGCAGAATGGAAATCCCCTTTTTCGCGGGCAGCCAGAACGGATCCTTAAGACTGTCGGGCAGGATATAAAGATCGGTCTGCTTGAAGCTCTGCAGCTGGTCAAGGCGGGCATACCCATTCGCATCGGTCGTCGCCTGTCCACCGTTCTGCGGCGCGACCACGGTTACGTCGGGCAGGACCTCCTCCTCAGGCTCGCGCGTGCCGTTTCCATTCTTGTCGAGAAAGACAAGAACGTTCAGCAGGCCGTTACCACCCAGAACCTGGTTGCTGAAACGTATGTTACCCCCCGGTTCGCGCATGGCCGAGAAACTGGTGTTCAGATACGCGATGGTGTCGCCATCCGAATTGCGGATCAGCGTCGGGGATATCGTTGCCGCCGAGGCACGCCAGTTCAGCTGAAGCCTGTTTTCGCTGTATTTGTCTTCCGGCTGGCGGCGGTGTTCGATTTCGGCGTCCAGCGTTTCCGTGATAGGCCGCTGCAGGCTTACGGCCATTTCATCAATCACGCTTTCCGGCATGATTTTATAGTCGATATCCCCGCGGATAGGCGCAATGTCCTTACCGGTCATTGACGCCGATTCGTCGAAGCAGGTACCATGTGTACGGGGGCCATCCGTCGCAAGCTTTTGTTTCTTTTAGAAAAAATCTTACGCAATGGGCCTCGGGCTCACTCTAAGGACCGGGTTTTCTTCCCTGATGTCCGTATCTTCGTCAGTTCTGCCGGGTTTCTCCGTCCGAATTGCAGCGTTATTGAAATTAAAACCCCGCGCGGCCCTCGCGCTGGCGGTCGCATGCGCGTTTCTGCATGCCTGCAGCCCCGCGGCCAATGCCCCTTTGCGCCAGGCCAACAATACATCCTCAGACCAGCCGGCCATCGGCGCCATCAGCGCCCTGCCCCCCAACGCGGCGGGCCGCCCCCTGCAGCCGGGGCAAAGCGGCACGCTGTATACGCCGGATGGCCTGCCCGCTCTGCTGCCGCCCAGCAAGGGGCTGAATGCCGACCAGCTGTTTGCAGAAAAAATTTCCAACGACAATGAGCGTTTCAAACGGCTAGAAAACGCGGTTGCCGATCTGCGCCGCGAATTCGACGCGGTCAAACCCGCGATCATCCGCCTGACTGCCGTCGAATCCGACATGGAAGAACTGATCACGCAGCTGCAATCGCTGGTCCCGGGTGCGGGCGCCCATCTGCCGCCGCCGCCCGGCGCCAACATCAACGACCAGACATCCATTCCCGATATCGGCCCCATGGCGGACGGCGCCACGCGGGAACTGGTCGAAGAACCGGCCGTACCGGCGCAACCCGTCGCCCCCGTTACGGCCATTCCGCCGCGTAACGACACAGCCCCGATGAACGAGGCGCAAAAGGCGGAAGCGCAAGAAAAATCACTTCAAAAACCCATCAGCGCCATTGCGGCAGCGACACCACCGCCCGCGCCTGTTCCGGCAGCGACGAACCCTGCGCCGACGGCCCCGGTCATTCCTGTTACCACGCCGATGCAAAGCGTTCCGGCCGGACAGGTGGCCGTCACGGGCGTACGCATTGCCGATCATGACGGCCGCACACGGATTGTCGTCGATGCATCGGCCAAGGCCGCCTATACGCACAACATCGACAACACCGAAAGACTTCTGATGATTGAAATCCCCTCCGCCGCGTGGCGCGGCCCGGCAGGCGGACAGGTCAAATCGCAACTGGCCAAGGGATGGACGGCCAGCGATGACGGCACAAACGTCATCATTGCCATCGAACTCAAGAACAAGGCGGAACTGGTATCAAGCAGCGTTCTGAGCGCGCCGTTCCGCATCGTCTTCGACCTGAAAACGTCTCCCTGAGCCCGGGATTTTTTCAGGTCGTACCTACCGCGTAACCCGGCTGATCTTCACGCAAGGTCAGCCGGGCACCGCATTCTGAATTTTTGGTTTACGGCATTTCCGCCAGTGCCTGCGCGACCGTGTCCGCCGCCCAGTCGAGCTGTTCCTTCTCGATAATCAAAGGCGGGGCGAACCGGACCACCGTACCGTGCGTGTCCTTGGACAAGAGCCCCTTTTCGAGCAGCTTGTCGCAGACCTGGCGCGCCGTGGCCTTCGCCGCGTCAATCTCAAGCCCGATCAGCAGCCCCCTGCCGCGCACATCCTTGATATAGGGCGAGTTGATGGCACCCAGACGGCGCAGCATGTGTTCGCCCAACGTCGCCGAGCGTTCCGCCAGCCGGTCGTCCTGAATGATGCGTATGGATTCCACGCCAATCGCCGCCGCGATCGGGTTGCCGCCGAAGGTCGAGCCATGCGAGGCGACATCGAACACATCCATCACATCCTTGCGGGCGAGGAAGGCGGAAACGGGGTAAATGCCGCCGCCCAGCGCCTTGCCCAGCATCAGGCCGTCGGGCTTATCGATTTCATGCTGGAAGCAGAAGTTCCTGCCCGTGCGGGCCATGCCTGTCTGGATCTCATCGACCATGAACAGGATGTTGTGTTTGCGGCAGATTGCCTGCGCCTTGGCAAGCCAGCCCTTGGGCGGGATGAGAATCCCCCCCTCACCTTGAATGGGTTCCGTGAGGAAGGCGCAGGTATCGGGCGTGATGGCTTTTTCAAGCGCATCCAGATCGCCAAAGGGAACCAGATCGAAACCCGGCGTCAGAGGACCGAAGCCGCGGCGATAATCGGCGTCGCCTGAAAAACTGATGACCGTGGTGGTACGTCCGTGGAAATTGCCGTCGCTGACGATGATGCGCTGGCGGCCATCGGGAATTTTTTTGACGTCACAGCCCCAGCGGCGTGCAGCCTTCACGCCGGTTTCGACCGCTTCGGCGCCGGAGTTCATGGGCATGACCGCATCCATGCCGGTGAACTGGCAGATCAGTTCCGCAAATTCACCCAGCCGGTCCGTGTGAAAGGCACGCGCAGGAACATCAAGGCGGTCGAGCTGGTCGATCACGGCCTTTTTGATGCGTTTGTTCAGGTGGCCGAAGGAGACAGCGCTGTAGGCCGAGAGAAAATCGAGATATTTTTTGCCGTCGGTGTCCCACAGCCATACGCCCTCGCCCCGATTGAGAACGATGGAAAGCGGCTTATACACCTGCGCCAGATATTTGCGCTCGCGCGCAATGTATTCGGAGGTGCTTTTAGGATCTTCGGTCATGCACTTGCCTCCTTTATCGGATAATATAATTATAGCATAAAATTCAACGGCTTACGAACGCGGTGCAGCATGACAGT
>CALBME010000206.1 GCA_937896295.1 uncultured Micavibrio sp.
TCCACAAAGAAGCAGGAAAAACAATGACCCACGACCACACGCACGACCATTCCCACGGCGGCGGCTGCTGCGGCGGCACCGGTAACGGTACCGACCAGAAAGCCTGCAAGTCCAAATGCTGCAAGAGCACCATTGCCGTGGGCCTGTCCCTGGCCGTGGCCGCCGCGGCGCTGATTTTTGCATTCACCACCCATTCGGCCGCTACCAAGGGCGAAATCCTGATCAAGAAACCGCGTCCGGATGTCAGCACCCTGATCGCGGGCGAAGACACGGTCGTCGCCAAGGTCGACGGCGACAGCATCCACAAATCCGACGTCGCGCAGACCATCAAGGAACTGGGCGCGAACGTGCCGCCCGCTGCGATCGACCAGATCCTGCCCGCGTTCACCGAGCAGTATGTGAACCTGCAGCTGATCAACAAGGCGGCCGTCAAGGCCGACGTGCTGAACGACCCTGAAGTACAGCTGCAGATGGCCAACAGCCAGGAGCAGATCCTGCGCGCCGGTTACCTGCGCAAGCTGTTCGACGGTCAGATCACCGAAGACTCGCTCAAAGAAGCATACAAGGCCAAGTATGAAAGCGGCGAACTGCCGACCGAAGTGCATGCCCGCCACATCCTTGTCGACTCGGAAGCCAAGGCCAAAGCCCTGATCGCGCAACTGCAGGGCGGCGCCAATTTCGAAAAACTGGCGTCGGAAAATTCCAAGGACCCGTCCGCAGCACGCGGCGGCGACCTTGGTTATTTCACGCAGGCTGAAATGGTGCCGGAATTCGGCGCAGCCGCCTTTGCCATGAACAAAGGCAGCATTTCGGACGCGCCCGTGAAAACCCAGTTCGGCTGGCACGTCATTCAGGTTCTGGACAAGCGCACCCGCGCGAAGCCGTCCTTTGAGGAAGCCAAGGGCCCGCTGGAACAGGAAAGCCGCCAGAAACTGCTGGACGCCAAGCTGAAAGAGCTGCGCGAGAAGGCTGATGTTGAAATCCTGACCGCGCCTGCCGCAAACGCAGCCACGGTTCCGGCGGAATCGGCACCGGTCGAGGCAGCCCCGGCGGCTGAACCCGCACCGGCCAAGGAAGAGGCAAAACCGGCTGAAGCACCGGCAGCCGAAACCGCGCCCGCCGCACCGGAAGCCACGGCCCCTGAAGCCGGCGCAACGGAAGCAGCCCCCGCCGCGACCACCCCGGCATCGACGCCGGCGGCGGAATAATCATGGCTTCGCACGCGGCAGAAGATATCGGCTGCTGCGGCGAACCGCTTCCCTACGACTTACCCGAGTTTCCGAATGCCCGCGTCGTCACCGTCGTCGCGGGCATTCTTATTGACGACCAGAACCGCGTGTTGCTGGCGCAGCGCCCCGAAGGCAAGGCCATGGCCGGGCTTTGGGAATTTCCGGGCGGCAAGATCGAGGCCGGCGAGACGCCCGAGTACGCGCTGGTGCGTGAACTCAAAGACGAACTGGGCATCGTCACCTGCACCGACTGTCTCCAGCCGGTCACGTTCGCCAGCCATGCCTATGACGATTTTCATCTTCTGATGCCTGTCTTTGCCATTCGCAAATGGCGTTACGAGCCCAGGGGGCTGGAGGGCCAGAAACTGGCATGGGTCAAACGCGGCGAGCTGCGCGATTACGCCATGCCGCCCGCCGATGTGCCGCTGGTGCCCATTCTGTTCGAATACCTGGGTTCCTAGATGCTGCCCAGCGCGTATGACCTGAAAGAGTATTATTCGACCCGGCAGGGCAAGGGGGTTCTGGCCCTGCTGCTCAGGCGGTTCGGCGCGTGGTGGCCGGACGGCGAACTGGACGGCGAAACCATGATCGGCGCGGGGTATGTGTTGCCGTACCTGGAACGGTGCAGCGGTCCGAAGGGGATTTACGCCCTGTTGCCCGGCGAGATGGGCGCGCTGGTCTGGCCCGCGCAGGGGCGTCAGCGCTGCATGGTATCGGAACCGGACGCATGGCCGTTGCCGCCAGCGAGCGTCGATTACATCGTCATGGTGCATGCGCTGGAATACGCGGAAGATGCGGGCGACATGATGGAGGAGGCGTGGCGCACGCTGAAACCCGAAGGGCGGCTGATCGTCGTGGTGCCCAACCGCACGGGCCTGTGGGCGCGCGCGGAAAAAACCCCGTTCGGGCATGGACGGCCGTTTACGCATACGCAACTGCACGATCTTTTGCGCGATCATAATTTTTCGCTGGAGCGTATGACCGGGGCTCTGGTCGCGCCGCCGTTCCGCCGCAGCGTGCTGATCGACAAGGTCGCGCCGGTTCTTGAAACGCTGGCGCCGATATGCGCGCCGTTGTGTGGGGTTATCGTTGCGGAGGCATCCAAACGCCTGTATTCACCCATACGCGGCAAGACGCAGAAAGTTTCGAAACCGGCGCTGGTGTGGGGCGAACCCGCCGCCGCCGGTCCCTTAAGGAAGATATAGATGTTCAATACGGTTACCATTATCGGTTTTGGCCTGATCGGATCGTCGATCGCCCGCGCCCTGCAAAAACACCAGTGCGCCGTGCGCGTCATCTGCGCCGATACGTCGGAGGCGGTCTGCGCAAAAGTGCGCGAACTGCGTATCGCGGACGAGGCGATCACGGATATCGCGGCGTCGGTGAAGGATTCCGACCTTGTCTTCGTATGCGTGCCAATGGGTGCGATCGAACCGGTGGTCGCCATGATCGCGCCGCATCTGAAAGACGGGGCCATCGTCACCGATGTGGGTTCGGTCAAAGGGCTGGTCGAGGGGGTTTTTAAAAAACACCTGCCTGCGGGCGTGCACGGCATTCCCGGACACCCGATTGCGGGCACCGAGCATTCAGGGCCGGAGGCGGGTTTTGCGGAACTGTTTGCGGGCCGCTGGTATGTGATGACGCCGCCGAAAGACGCCGACCGCGATGCGGTGATGCGGCTTGGCCATCTATGGAAAGTGTTCGGATCGAATATCGAGGAGATGGATTCCGCATACCACGACAAGACGCTGGCGATTACGTCGCACCTGCCGCACCTGATCGCCTATACGATCGTGGATACGGCGACCCAGCTTGAAAAGGACCTGCAGTCCGAAGTCATCAAGTTTTCAGCATCGGGTTTTCGTGATTTCACGCGGATCGCCGCGTCCGACCCGGTGATGTGGCGCGATATCTTCATGAACAACCGCGATGCGGTGCTGGATATTCTTGCGCGTTTCAACGAAGACCTGACGATGATGCAAAAAGCCATCCGCACCGGCGATGCGCGGCAGCTGGAAGAGGTGTTCACCCGCACCCGCGCTGTACGCCGCGCGATTATCGACGCGAAACAGGCGTAAATTTAAGCGCGGTAATCCTTCAGCCGATTACGCCGCGACAAGTGCGGGGCTGCGGAACATGGTACCGCGACCCATGGGTGTGAGGAGTTCGAGCAGGAATTTTTCGTCCATGATAATGACAGCAGATTCCGGGGTCATGCGTGAGGCGACTTCGAATGCCTCGTTCACCTTGACCAGCATGCCACCCGAGAGCGTGCCGTCGCGCACAAGGCCGTCGACTTCGTCGGGTTTGATTTCAGGAATAATGCGTTTTTCAAGATCGAGAACGCCCGGCACGTCGGAGCACATGAGTAGGCGGTGTGCGCCGAGGCTGATGGCCAGACGCGCGGCGACCGTATCGGCGTTGACGTTGATCTTGGTCACGCCGTCTATGGGCGTGATATTCGCGCACATGTTGGTGATGATGGGAATGGTCTTGCCGTCATCAAGCATGTGCTTGAGGAACCACTTGTTCACATCGATGACGTTTTCGCCCGAAAAATTATCATTGTATGCATCGATGGCCGATGCCTGCATGCGCAGATCGGGGTGGTGGCCGGAGAGGCCATACGGTTTAACGTGGTTGCCCGCGTAGGTGTTGAACGTATCGGTCAGGATCTTGTTGGCTTCACGCGTGGCGGAATCGATGATTTCGATGTGGTCCGCCTGGCTGACGCGCAGGCCGTTACGCTTGAGCGAAGTTTTACCGGCCGCGGCGAGGGCGGCATCAATACGGTTGCCCGCGCCGTGCACGACGACGACCTTGAGGCCGAGATCGCGGCGCATGACGTTGACCTGCTGCGCGAAGCTGTTGCGGATGGCTTCGTTGTCGATGATCTTGCCGCTGGCCTTGACGACGACGGTGCGGCCTTCGTTTTCATGCTTGAATTCAAAGGCATGGCCAAGAATGGCGGCAACTTCGTCATCGGACAGGCGGGGCTGGGTCATTTCACACACTCTATTGTTATCGTTGTTCTTTTCAGGGCCTTAAGGTAAGGCTTTCTTGTTTTTATGTCAATTAATTTATTGCATTTTCTTAAGTCCCCGGCTAGATCATACCCCCATGTTCGAGATGACCACGCCATTCCCCGTCGATCCCTGGCCCACCCTGAAGGGCGCGGCCCTGCGCGGTTTCCGCGCCGCCGTTGCCAACTGGCAGCATGTCACGCAGCTGGAAGCCGGTGCGCACGGCAACCGGTCCGGCCTGTTGTTCGCCGACCATGTGGTCCGGGAACTGGCCCGATATGCCGGTACCTTAAGCCTTGATGAGGAACAGGTTTTCCGCGCGGTGGACCGGTATGCGGGTGCGGGCGCCGGCATCCTGAGACAGTTCGATGCGATCGAGGGCACGTATGCCGAAAAGGATTTAAGTGAAAACGATGTGCGCGTCCTTCGCGGCGCACGGCGCCTGAAGACGATTTTCCAGCAGGCCCAGATCGTGAACCAGGGCTTGCTGCCCCGTTATATCGAGGCGGTGAAGTCCGACCTGCAGACGGAAGGGCCGGCATCGCCGTCAGAGGGCAGTGATGTGGTTCGCTTCATTGAAAATGTTCATATCCTTCAGCAGTTGCCCGAGCGTGGCGCGATGGATGCGTTTACGCATGTCGAGATAGAGGCGCAGGCCGCGCGCGCCATGCGCGTTTTCCAAGCTGTCCGGAAAGACCTGAGCGAGCGCCGCCAGATCGAAGGTTTCTGGGCCAATGTTTCGGATATGGCGATGATGATGCGCCTGTCCGCGCATCCCGCGTTTACGTACCAGCCGCGCTATCTTGACGATATGCTGCCGCTCAAGCGTCAGCCGTTGCAACTGGTCCGCAGCTATTAAAAATCAGCCGAAGGCGGCTATGCCGGTCTGCGCGCGGCCGAGGATGAGCGCATGAATGTCATGCGTGCCTTCGTAGGTATTGACCGCTTCCAGATTCATCATGTGGCGCACGACGTGATATTCGTCGGCAATACCGTTGCCGCCATGCATGTCCCGCGCCTCACGCGCGATGGTCAGCGCCTTGCCGCAGTTGTTGCGCTTCATCAGTGAAATCGCCTCAGGCGCCGCCTTGCCCTGTTCCATCAGGCGGCCAAGGCGGTGCGCACCGGCAAGGCCGAGCGTGATTTCCGTCTGCATGTCGGCCAGTTTTTTCTGAATCAGCTGCATGCTGGCGAGGGGTTTGTCGAATATGGTGCGGTCGAGCGTGTATTGCCGTGCGCGGTGCCAGCAATCCTCAGCCGCGCCCATCACGCCCCATGCGATGCCAAAGCGTGCCTTGTTCAGGCACATGAACGGTGATTTGACGCCAAGCGCGCCGTGCAGGACGTTTTCATCCGGCACGAAGACGTTGTCCATGACGATGCCGCCGGTGCAGGAAATGCGTAAGGCGAATTTACCTTCGATCTTCGGCGCCTCCAGCCCCTTCATGCCCTTTTCAAGAAGGAAACCCATGATGTTGCCTTCGTCGGTTTTGGCCCAGACGACGAACACATCAGCCAGCGGTGAATTCGTGATCCATTGCTTGGCGCCGGTCAGGGACCAGCCGCCCGATGTTTTCTTGGCGCGGGTTTTCATGCCGGACGGGTCGGAGCCGCCATCGGGTTCGGTCAGGCCGAAGCATCCGATCAGATCGCCTTTCGCAAGGCCGGGCAGGAATTTCTTTTTCTGGTCTTCGGAGCCGAAGGTGTAGATCGGGTACATGACCAGCGACGATTGCACCGACAGGGCGGAGCGATAGGACGAGTCCACGCGTTCGATTTCACGTGCGATGAGACCGTATGCGGTATCGGATACGCCCGCGCCGTAGCCTTCGAGCGTGGCGCCGAGAAGCCCCAGGCTTCCCATTTCCTGCATCAGTGTGCGGTTGAAATGACCTTCGCGGTTGCATTCGACGACGGAGGGCAGGAGCCGGTCCTGCGCAAAATCGCGCGCGGTTTTCTGGATCATGCGTTCTTCGTCCGTGAGGTCGAGCTCAAGAAGAAGGGGGTCCTGCCAGTCAAAGGTTGTTTTCTGTGCCATGAAACTATTTTACCATGGCCCCATGGTTAAAACCAATGCCCTGAATGGCCGTGAAGTGCTGCTGGAAATGATCCCGATCGGGTCCTATATGCGGGTGACGGCGGTCGACGTGGAGTCCATGACCGAGGTGTCCATACAGGGACCGCGCAGCGCGATGGAAGGCGTTTTGAAAAACAATGCGTTGCGGCGGCTGGAATACGTGTTGCGCAAGAACGGGATCATCGCTTAAATCATGCCCATGACCGATATTATCGCCATTGCATGCGACCACGGCGGCGTCGCGCTGAAAGACCAGCTTTTGAAAAGTTTCCCGCATGTCCAGTGGCTGGACCTTGGCACCAACGGCACAGACAGCGTGGATTACCCGGATTATGCGCAAAAGCTGGCGCAGGCGATCAAGGACGGCAAGGCGGCCAGAGGCGTGCAGATCGGAA
>CALBME010000207.1 GCA_937896295.1 uncultured Micavibrio sp.
CGGCCAGCCGAGCCGCTCGGCCGCCGCCCGCGCGGTGGCGGCATCGGTGACGGGAATGCTCCCGGGCGTGTCGAGGCCGATCCGGCGGGCGAGCGCCAGCGTCTCAGCCTTGACCTTGGCGAAACAGTCTCCGCTGTCCAGCAAGACCTCGACGACGTAGCGCTCCACGCGGGGGCGCGGCGCGCGGAGCGACTTGACCGGCGAGAAGCCGAAAGCGCGAAGGACGACATCATTTCTTTCTTCGGCATGGTGAACCTGGCAATTGGTTTGTCTGGACAAACCTTAGCCAGGTCAGAGGCTTCTGGCAATGATTTTTTTCAAAATCGACATCACCGTCGCTGATGCTTGTTGTTTTTACTCGTGGAAGCGGTTGATTCTGCTCATGTGAGCAGGCACTGCAGGCCGACGCGCGCGTGAGCAGGATTTCGAGGCGGCGCTGAAGTCGGGCGACATCCTGCACGAGCCCGCGTCGCTGGTCACGCTGACCGTGCCGCCGCGGATCAGAACTTCGCGCGCGAACAGCATGGCGTTAAAGAGAACTTTGAAGAAACCGGGGTTAAGGTCTTCATCTGGAACGGCATTCATCAGGTCCCATTCCATCTTTACCTTGTCGGATTCAATGTATTGCTGGAACGCCTCGTAAATCATTTTGCCGGTGACCAGGGCTTCCGACCCGCCCGCGCCATAGCACAGACGAAACGCCTGAAGCCGTACCGATGCCTGACGCGCCGAATGGTTGAGCAGGCCCATCGAGTCCTGAAGGCCGTCGGCGCCCAGTTCGCCCAAAAGTTCGACGCCGTTGGAAATGGCGGCCACGGGGCTGACCAGATCGTGGCAGATGCGCGAACACAAAAGTTCGACCGCGCGGATGGGCAGGTCGATATCGGGCGTGAAGTCGGCGGGGATGTCGGTCATGGACGGGCCTTTCGTAAATGCCCGCCCAGTTTAATGATTATTTTCAGCCGGTAAACTGAGTTGTTCTTTGGCCAGCGCTTCTTCAAGCCGGGCGGTCAGGAGCGCCAGAACGTCCGGGGTCTGCGCCTCTATCCGTGCGACCATGGCGGGCTGAGTGTTGCTGGGCCGGATCAGCAGCCAGCCTTTCGGTCCGTCGAGGCGGATGCCGTCAATATCGGAGAGGGTATAGCCCTGACCTTCAAAAGCGGCCAGAAGATGGGCTTTCAGGCGGTCGGCGACGGCGAATTTACGATCATCCGCGACTTCGAACCGGATTTCAGGGGTGCCAAGGCGCGACGGCAGATGGGCCAGGCGGTCCGAAAGCTGTGCATCGCCCGAACCGACGATGTTGAGTAATCGCACCGCGCAGTAAAGCGCGTCGTCAAAGCCGTAATATTTATCGGCAAAAAAGATGTGACCGGACAGTTCACCGGCCAACGGCGACCCGGTTTCGGCCATCTTGGATTTGACCAGCGCGTGGCCGGTGCGCGACATCAAGGGCGTGCCGCCCAGACGCTCGATTTCCGCAAACAGGGCGCCGGAGCATTTGACGTCTCCGATGATGGTGGCGCCGGGCTGCGCCGCGATCACCTCGGCTGCGTACAGGGCCAGCAGCATGTCGCAGCGGATAATGGTGCCGTTATTGTCGATGGCGCCGATGCGGTCGCCGTCCCCGTCGAAGGCGATGCCCAGATCCGCGCCGACCTCTTTCATCTTGGCCTGCAGCTGGACCATGTTTTTATCGACGGTGGGGTCGGGGTGGTGGTTGGGGAAGGTGCCGTCAATATCGCCAAACAGTACGGTATGTGTGCCGGGCAGTTTTTTGACCAGTTGCTGCAGTACCTCGCCGGCAGACCCGTTGCCGCCGTCCCAGACAACGTTGAGCGCGCGGCCGGGCGCAAAGTCCTGCATCAGGCGCGCGAGATAGGCATTGCGCACATCAACCTGCGAAAATTTACCCAGGGCGGGCGCGATATCGTAATCGCCGTCCGCGCATTGCCTGCCCAACGCCTGTACGGCGGCGCCGAAGAAAGGCTTTTTCTTCAGGCTCATCTTGAAGCCGTTGTAATCGGACGGATTGTGCGATCCCGTGACCATGATCGACGCATCGGCGTTCAAATGGTGGGATGCGAAATGCGACATCGGTGTGGGGCCGATGCCGATGGAAATCACATCGCACCCGGTTTCGCGCAGGCCCTGTACCAGTCTTTCCTGCATGCCGGGGGACGAGAGGCGCCCGTCATAACCGACCACGACATTCTGTCCCCCTGCGCGGCGCACAACCGTGCCGAAGCCGAGGCCGATATTATATGCATCCGCCGTTTCGAGCGTCTGGCCTACAACACCGCGGATATCGTATTCGCGTAAAATGGATGGATTGAATTTATGCGGCTGCGGCATCTTTGTCCGGGGCAGGGCGTTTGATGGTTGCGTATTTTTCCATGATAGCGCGCATCTGATCGGCGAATTCCGGATCGGCGAGGGCGAAGGCGATGTTCGCTTCGATAAAGCCGGTATGATGGCCGCAGTCGAAATAGTCATCCTTGAGAAGCATGGATGTGAATTTCTGCGACTGCATGAGGGTCAGCATGGCGTCCGTCAGCTGAATTTCGCCGCCCGAACCCTCTTTCTGGTTTTCAAGGATTTTGAAAATTTCAGGCTGCAGGATATAGCGTCCGATGATGGACAGGGTCGATGGCGCGTCCGCGATTTTTGGTTTTTCCACCATGGATCGTATCGCCGTGATGTCGGCACCGGCGTCTGCCACATCAAGAATACCGTATTTCGATACATCTTCCCGCGCGACATGGGCGGATGCGATGATGTTGCCGCCTTCCTTGTTATAAACGTCCATCATCTGCGCGGTGCAGCCTTTGCCCTGCGGCGATAAGACCATGACGTCGGGCAAAAGAAGGGCGAAGGGCTCATCGCCCAGAATTTTGCTGGCGCACCACACGGCGTGTCCCAGACCTTTGGGGTTTTGCTGCAGTATCGAGGAAAAAAAGCCGGATTCGAGATTTGAATTGCGTACTTTTTCCAGCAGATGCGTTTTGTTTTTTTCTTTAAGCGCTATCACCAGTTCCGGCTGGTATTCGAAATGTTCCGTTACCAGTGTCTTGCCCCGGCCCGAGACAAAAATGAATTCCTCGATCCCGGCTTCGCGGGCCTCTTCCACCGCGCGCTGGATCAGCGGACGGTCGACGAGGGGGAGCATTTCCTTGGGCATGACTTTGGTTGCGGGCAGGAAGCGCGTGCCAAGTCCTGCCACGGGAAAGACGGCCTTGCGGATAGGGCGTTTAAGGTCGCTGGTCATGCGCGGCACTATGGTTGGAAAAGGGCAAAAACACAAGCCAAACTGCCTGTGAGGGGCGGTTTTATACCGGTTTTTCAGGGCTTACGGCCCGCAGGGATCGGCGGGTTTAGAGGCAGAGGCGTCCGTCAGCTGGGGCGTTTGCGCATTTTCCTTCGGAGATGCGGGAATGTCGACCAGCGGGTAAGGCGCGCAGGCGGCGAAACCCTCCAGCGTGGCCTTTACCAGCTTCGCGAACAGATCGTTTAAAGACATCATATACGGCTTATAAAATGTCTAACCGCGTTTTGTCGAATTCTGTGTTTGTTGCATTGCGCTCGCGGCCGCGTCCCGCTTGCGGCGCATCAGGGCGATGCGCATGTCTTCAGGCACGATGGCGTGGACCAGATAGCGGACTTCCTGGCGTGCGGCCAGCTGCGATGCGCTGAGGCCCTTGCCGGTTTCGGCGCCGTCCATATCCAGCAGGGTCAGGCCCTTTGAAAACATTTCACGGAAAACAAGCCGCTCGGTAAAGCCGGGGATGTACTGAAAATTCAGGCGGCCGCTCAGATCCTGCAAAAGGGTTTCGATGTCCTTTTTGCTTTTCATGTTCAGGGGGCTTACGCGGTTGCGCATAACGATCCAGCGCATGGGCAGGTTGAGTTCTTTTTTCCGGCTTTCCCGCACCTGCATGACGTGGCGGGCATAGACGCTTGGTCCGCGCACCGCGCCCGTCTCGGGGTCGATGTCCGCGATGAGGTCGAGATCGAGCATGGAATCGTTGACCGGGGTCACCAGCGTGTCGGCAAAACGATGGGCCAGGCGGTTGAGATGGTTATCGGCCCCCGGTGTGTCGATGACGACGAAATCGTTGTTGCGGGTCAGATCTTCCAGCGCGGCAAAGAAATGGGACGATTCATCATCCATGCGTTCCTTCAGGGTCGGTGCCAGTGACTGCATCACGCCCAGATGACGCGGGACGGGCGTACCCTTGTCGCGCTGAATATTGCCGTAGTAACGGTTGGCGATATAGCGGCTGAAGGTGCCCTGACGCGCGTCCAGATCGATGGTGCCGACGCGGTATCCCATACGTAGAAGGGCCACGACAGCGTGCATCGCGGCGGTCGATTTTCCGCAGCCGCCCTTCTCGTTGCCAAAAACGACGATATGCCCCACAGTGATACTGGTCTGATTAGCCGGTTCCATGACATGCATACTGCCCTGAGAGATTGAAAAATGCCAGAGAAACGCCTTGCTGCCATGCGCGATGCCATGATCCGGCTTGGTCTGGACGCCTTCATCATTCCTTATGCCGATGCCTTCCAGAGCCGTAACCGCGCGGCGGAGGGGTCGGACCGCCTCAGGTACATGACCGGATTCCGCGGCTCGGCGGGGTCAGCCGTCATTACGCAGGACGCGGCGGCGGTCTTTGTCGACTCGCGCTATACCATTTCGGCCCGCACCCAGATTGATACAGGCCTGTATGAAATCGTGGATGAGGCGGGGGGCATGAAGCCCGAGGTATGGGCGAAGGCGCACCTTAAGTCCGGGCAGGCGCTGGGGTATGATCCGTACCTGCATACGAAGGCAGACATAGACGCCATGGCCAAGGTCGTCACGCTGGAGCCCGCCACGGCCAACCCGGTCGATATGGTCTGGGGCGACAAGGGTTTGACCCGGTACAAGGCCGTTGCCCACGACATAAAATATGCAGGCCGCAGCGTTGGCGACAAGCTGGACGATATTTCAAAAGCGGTGCGTGAAGCCGGGCGCGAAGCCGTTGCGATCACCCGCCCGGACTCGGTGTCATGGCTTTTGAACCTGCGCGTGCCTGAGCTGCCCATCGTACCGGTGGTGCATGGATATGTTTTGCTGGATGCCGTGGCGGCGCACGCGACCCTGTTTACTGATGTCGATCTGTCATCGCCTGCCATTACCGCGTCTTTCGGCAACCGCGTGACCGTGCGGGCGCTTGCCGATGTGCACGCCGCACTTGCGCAGCCGGTGCGGACGTCATGGATGATCGATGACTGGAATACGCCATCGGCGTTCCGCGAGGGGCTTGAGAAGGCCGGCGCGACCGTTACGCATGCCATGGATCCGGTGACATGGCCCAAGGCGTGCAAGAATGCGATAGAACAGGACGGTATTCGCGCCAGCCATATCCGCGACGGCGTGAGTCTTGTCAAAATCCTGTATGCGGTCGATACAGGCAAGGGGCTTACCGAGCGGGATATCGAGAAACTGGTCCTCGATATCCGGGCGCAGGAACCCACCTGTTTTACGCGTTCTTTCGATCCCATCGTGGGGTTCAATGAAAACGGCGCGTTCGTTCACGGACAGGTACCCGATGACCAGGTGAAAACCATCGAGGGCGATGGCCTGCTGCTGATCGACAGCGGCGGCCAGTATCTTGACGGTACAACGGATGTTACGCGCACGCTGGCCATCGGTATTCCGCCGCGCGATATGAAGCGCGCGTTTACGACCGTGATGCGCGGGCACATAAACTTAGCGAGATCGGAAGAGCACACGTCTGAACTCCAGTCACT
>CALBME010000208.1 GCA_937896295.1 uncultured Micavibrio sp.
GCCGAGCCGACGAGCAACCGGAAGATCATGGTGCTGGGTGGTGGACCCAACCGCATCGGCCAGGGCATCGAGTTCGACTATTGCTGCGTGCACGCGGCCTATGCCCTGCGCGAGGCCGGGTATGAAACCATCATGGTCAACTGTAACCCGGAAACCGTGTCGACCGATTACGATACGTCCGACCGCCTTTACTTCGAACCGCTGACGCCGGAAGACGTGATCGAACTGATCCATGCCGAAAACCAGCAGGGATCGAAGGTCAAAGGGGTGATCGTCCAGCTGGGCGGGCAGACGCCGCTTAAGCTGGCGAATTTCCTCAAAGACCAGAAGATCCCCATTTTGGGCACCGATCCCGACATGATCGATCTGGCCGAAGACCGCGACCGCTTCAAGAAGCTGATCGACAAGCTCAAACTGCTGCAGCCGCCCGCTGAAATGGCGACATCCGTGGAAAGCGCGGTGAAGGCTGCCGCTACGCTGGGCTATCCGCTGGTCGTACGCCCGTCTTACGTGCTGGGCGGACGCGCCATGCAGATCGTCACCAACCAGGAAGAGCTGGAAACGTATATGCGTAACGCGGGTCAGGTATCGGGCAAGAACCCGGTTCTGATCGACACCTATCTGCAAAGCGCGACCGAAGTCGATGTTGATGTTCTTGCAGACGGCGAAACCACCTACGTCGCCGGCATCATGGAGCATATCGAGGAAGCCGGTATTCACTCGGGCGACAGCTCTTGCGTCCTGCCCCCGCACTCCCTGCCCTATAAGGTGGTGCGCGAGATCGAACGTCAGTCGGATGCGCTGGCGCGTGCGCTGAAAGTCAAAGGCCTGATGAACGTCCAGTTCGCGGTCAAGAAAAACGCGGAAAGCGGCGAGCACGATATCTACATCCTCGAGGTCAATCCGCGCGCATCGCGCACCGTTCCGTTCGTCGCCAAGGCAACCAATGTGCCGGTCGCTAAATTCGCCGCACGCATCATGGCGGGTGAAAAACTGAAAACCTTCAAGGATGCAGGGCACCTGCTGGGCATGAAGGACGACCATGTTGCCGTGAAGGCGCCCGTCTTCCCGTTCTCGCGCTTTGCTGGCGTGGACGTAGTGCTGGGCCCGGAAATGAAATCGACCGGCGAGGTCATGGGGATCGACCGCCAGATGGCACAGGCGTTTGCGAAATCGCAGATCGGCGCGGGCCAGTGGCTGCCGCGCGAGGGGACCGTGTTCCTGTCCGTCCATGACGCCGACAAGGACGCGATCACGGGTCTTGCCCGCGATCTCTTAAGCATGGGTTTCCGCATCATTGCGACCGGCGGCACCGCCACGCATCTGGCGCGTGCAGGCCTGAACGTCATCCGCGTCAACAAGGTGTCGGAAGGCCAGCCGCACGTAGTGGACGCCATCATCAACGGCGACGTGAACCTGATCATCAACACCACGCTGACGCGCCAGTCGATGACGGACGGGGTGGAAATCCGCCGTACGGGCCTGATGCATAAAATCCCGTACTACACCAACATGGCGGCGGCCACGGCTGCGGTGCAGGCGATCCGGTCGATGAAGGCCAGGTCCTTCCACATCGCCCCGCTTCAGTCGTATTTTTCGGGTGAAGCAGCTTGATTTGATTAATAAATTTCAGGGTTTGACAGGACCGTCATTGCCCCGTAGATTCAACAAATCCCGCCGGAAGGCGGGATTTTTGCTGGCATAAAACGGATGATAGAATGGCACTCGATAAAGTACCGATGACACCGCGCGGCCATGGGCTTCTGGTGGACGAACTCAAAGAACTCAAAAGCGTGCGCCGCCCGGCCATCATTGCCGCGATCGCGGAAGCGCGCGCGCATGGCGACCTGTCCGAAAATGCCGAATACCAATACGCCAAGGAAGAACAAAGCTTCATCGAGGGGCGTATCGACGAACTCGAATCCGTTCTCGGCCGCTGCGATGTGATCGACGTTACCAAGCTTGCGGGCGCGGACAAGGTCATGTTCGGCGCCACCATTACGGTTGCCGATGACGATGATAAAAAGGTCGTCTATCAGATCGTGGGCGAACATGAATCCGATATCAAATCGGGCCGCCTTGCCATCGCCGCGCCGCTGGCGCGCGCGCTGATCGGCAAGAAAACCGGCGATATCGTCGAGGTGAATACGCCCAAAGGGCAGCAATCCTACGAAATCGTCAAAATCGAATACAAATAACCGTGAAACCAAAACGGTTGTTTGTGCGTTCATAACGCATGCACCCGCTTGCCTATCGCCTTCTATCTGCCTGGTCCGCCGTCGCCTTCATCGTCGGCGGGGTCGATGCGTATAACGGCCTTGAATGTAAAAATGCAACGGGCGGGTATATCCGCCCCCTGCCCGGGAATTCCCCGGCCGCGCATTTTGCGTCTGATGTGATCATGGCCATTCCTTACGGCGTGGGGCGCGGCGCGCTTTACAATGTCGGCCAAGGCTTAAGCACTGAAGGCGCGTGCGGGCGGGCCGGGTATACGCACCGTTTCGCCGGCGGTATCAGCCGCCTGTTCGGCACGCCGGTGGCCGGTAAGGTTTACGCGGGCAGCCAGGCGCTGTTCGGCCTGCCCGGTGCGATGCTGGGCGGCCTTGCGGCGGAAGAGGTTCATACCTTCAGCGGCAGGTCCTTGCGCGATATACGCCTGCCCCCGCTTCACCATAAATAAGAATGGCCCTGCGCCGTGAATCGCGTCTAGACTTGCGGTTCATGCGTCGTATCGTCATCGCCATCCTTGCTTTGTGCCTGTGTGCGCCGGCCATGGCCGCCGAGCCGGACCGCCCGCGCGACCCCGGCGGTTTTTATAAATTCCTTCATTCCTTTGCGCCTGAAACCGCTATCAAGGTGTGGCGCGGCGGCAACCGTCCCGATCTTTCGACCCTGATGACCTTACGCGGTTTTCTGCCCGGCGCGCCGCTGTATTTACGCGTCTTCAAGGAAGAAGGCGTGATCGAGGCGTGGCTGCAGAAAGGCGAGCGGTTCGAGTTGTTCGAGGTATACCCGATCTGCGTCAATTCCGGCGCGCTTGGACCCAAACAGCGTGAAGGCGACCGGCAGGCGCCCGAAGGGTTTTACGAGGTCGGCGTCAAACAGCTGAACCCCAACAGCAAATATCACCTTGCGCTGAACATGGGGTATCCGAATGCGTACGACAAGGCGCTTGGGCGGACGGGTGCGCATCTGATGATTCACGGCGCGTGCGTTTCCATCGGCTGCTACGCCTTGAGCGATGCCAATATCGATGAAGTTTACACGATGGCGCAGGCTGCGCTGGAGCATGGCCAGACATCGGTTCCCGTGCATGCCTTCCCTTTCCGCATGACTCAAGACAACCTGATCCGTCACAAGGACAGCGAGTGGATTGACTTCTGGGTCAATGAACTGCGCCCCGGATACGAGACATTCGAAATCACCGGCATGCCGCCGCGCATGATGACATGTGAAAATACCTATACCGTCATGGACGGCCTGGATCCGGCCGACCTGCCCAAGTCCTGCGCGCCGATTACGGCGTGGAAATAAGACGCAATTAACCGACGAACGGGTCGTGCATCAGGATCGTGTCTTCACGTTCCGGCGATGTCGACAACAGGGTAACGGGGCAACCGATCAGTTCTTCGATACGGCGCACGTATTTCACCGCGCTTGCGGGCAGCTGCGCCCAGGAACGCGCGCCCTTGGTCGTATCGCTCCAGCCATCCATGGTTTCATAGATCGGTTCGACCTTTGCCTGATCCGCCTGGCCCGAGGGGTAATAATCCAGTTGCCGGTCGCCCAGCTTGTAGCCGGTGCAGATTTTCACCTGTTCGAATCCGTCCAGTACGTCCAGCTTGGTCAGGGCGATGCCGTGAATGCCGCCCTGTACGACCGACTGGCGCACCAGAACCGCGTCAAACCAGCCGCAGCGGCGCTTGCGGCCCGTGTTGGTGCCAAATTCATGACCCTTTTGCCCCAGCGTTTCGCCAATGGCATTGTCCTGTTCGGTCGGGAACGGGCCGGACCCCACGCGCGTGGTGTAGGCCTTGGCCAGACCCAGCACGTAATTGTGTGATGCCGCGCCCATGCCCGAACCGGCGGCGGCCTGTCCGGCCACGCAGTTGGATGAGGTCACATACGGGTACGTTCCGTGATCGACGTCCAGCAATGCGCCCTGCGCACCTTCGAACAGGATTTTCTTGCCTGCCTTGCGTGCATCGTCGAGGGCCTTCCACGCAACGCCGATAAAGGGTTGGATTTTCGGGGCGATCGCCATCAGGTCGGCATAGATTTTCGCCGGGTCCATGGGGTCTGCGTTCAGGCCCTTGAGCAGCGCATTGTGATGAACCATCATCGCGTCGATCTTGGCACGCAGCAGTTCGGGTTCGGCCAGATCGCACAGGCGGATGCCGCGACGCGCGGCCTTGTCCTCATAGCACGGGCCGATACCGCGGCCGGTCGTGCCGATGCTGGCCTTGCCGCGCGCGGCTTCCATGGCTTTATCGAGGGCCGAATGAACGGGCAGGATGACATGGGCGGAATCCGCCAGCATCAGGTTGGCGGGTGTGACGGTGATGCCCTGTGCCGCGACCTTTTCGACTTCCGCAAGGAAGGCCCACGGATCGACGACGACGCCGTTGCCGACGATGGAGAATTTGTTCTGGCGGACGACGCCGGAGGGAAGAAGGGCGAGCTTGTAGCTGATGCCGTCGATGACCAGGGTGTGACCGGCATTGTGACCGCCCTGAAACCGGACGACGACGTCGGCGCGGTTAGACAGGAAATCGACGATCTTGCCTTTACCTTCATCGCCCCACTGGGCGCCGACTACTGCTACGTTTGCCATTTTACGACCTTCCTTACAGGCTGGAATTACGGCGCAACATGGCGTACAGGTCACTGAAAATCAAGCTTTTTCTGGCTTGAAAAAGCTGATTTGCCAGTCCATTTCCTCCGGGCTGAGCGGGAAATCCTCGCCATTCCGGGGGTATAGCAGTTCACTGTGCGGGACCCGGGCGATTTCGCGCTGTAGCTCCAGCGCAAGGCGCATGGGCAGGCCCGCGCGCCAGACCAGCGCCGTGACCGCCTTGGCCGAGCGGGTTTCCATCATGCGTTTGACCGTATCGAGGGGCAGTTTGGCCCGCAGGGCCAGCCCCATATGGATGAAATCATACTCGCGCAGCGCCAGCGCATCGGCCATGACGGCGTCATCGAGCCTGCCCGCCTTGTGCAGCCGGGCCAGCTTGTCCTTGGGGCTGATGCGGTGGCCCGTGTCATCGACCAGAAAACGCATGCGCCGTTTGACCGTGTCTTCGATATCAGCGCGGGTCGCGTCATCGAAATCGGTGCGCTGCAGGATAAAGCGGTGCAGCGATACATCGACGAAGCGCACGATTTCCTTCATCAGGAACGCGGGCAGGTGTTTGCGCAGGCATAAAGGCCGGTGCCATTCCGGCGTCTGGGGCGCCATTTCGACAATCCGCGCCAGCGTGTCGTTGCCCATATCCGCGCCTTCATTGACGATCAGCGCGCGGCTGGCCGATACGTTGCGTTTTTCCACCACGGCACGCGATACGCGGTCGGACACGGTGCGGCGGTTGGCAATCGCCTCCACTACCCAGTCTTGCGGGTGTTCGGACAGGATGTCGAGCAGGTCGTTATCCGGCAGAGCCGCACAATAACGCAAAATCGGCTCGGATACCTCGCGTTCCAGATCGCGGGCCAGCTGCGCCACGACCTGCGGCGGGGCGCAGGCCGTGTCCTTTAACACGCTGGTCAGAGCCAGACGGACTTTCAGAACCTCGTCCAGCGCCAGCATGCCCAGCGCCTGCGCCGCGAAGGCGTAAAGCTGGCTGTGCTGTTCGAGAGAGAGTTCCGGCAACAGGTCCATCAGGCGATGCGCAAGTGAGAGACGCACGTCAACATTGCTGTCGCGGGCCATGATGGGGCTGACATGCAGCGGCGTGGCCTCGTTACCCGCAACGGCCTTGCGCACGTCGTCATCCGTATCGGTGGCAAGGTAGTACAGGATTTCCAGATGGGTGTTCGGGTTGCGGGCCAGTTTCAGCCGGTCGCGCTTGGCGCTGGAGGCTGCCTGCGCGCGTTCCTTTTCGTACCGTACCGGGTCTTTTTCCTGGTGCAGGCGAAGGCGGGATCGGGTTTTACGTGCGAAAAGGCCGCGCAGAAAAGACAGCATGGACGCAAAGATAGCGTAAAAATACAGGCAATTGAACCATTTTTGCCTTGGCGATATATACTGAAAACCATGGACGATTTCATTCACGGATACGACCCCGCGCAAAGCCGCCTGACCTTGCGCGGCATATCCGCCATCACGCCGGATATGGTCACGTTCATGGGGGAAAAGCGCGTGCGCATCCTTGATGCCAGCGACAATACGCTGGTGTCTCTGCCCCGTAATTTTGGCGATCTTGCGGATCTGGATGTCGCGCTGTTTGCCAATAATCCCTTCACCGAGATACCTGTGGTTTTAGGCACGTTGCCGCGCCTGCGCATGGCCCTGTTCAAGGCCAACGCCATCACGACGATTGCGGAAGATGCCCTACCCCCGTCCCTGCAATGGCTGGTGCTGACCGGCAACCGGATCGAGCGTCTGCCCAACGCCATCGGCAGACTTGCACATCTTGAAAAACTCTCGCTCGCCGGCAATCGCCTGAGCACCCTGCCTGAGAGCATGCAGAACTGCCGCAAACTGGGGTTGCTGCGCATTTCGGCCAATGCGTTCGACACGCCGCCGCCGGAATGGCTTTTTTCCATGCCGCGCCTGGCCTGGTACGCGGATGGCGGGAACGCCTTTGGGCCGCCGGCCCCCGCAAGCGAACTGACACAGGTCGCGTGGGACGATCTGGTCGTTCATGCGCTGATCAATGAAAGTCCGTCGAGCCTTGTCTACCGCGCCAGCCTTCCGAATGGCGAGATGGTCGCGGTCAAGCTGTTCAAGGGCGCCCTGACGTCGGATGGTTATCCGCAGGATGACATGCGCGCGTTTATGGCGGCGGGTACGCACGATCATCTTTTGAAAATTCGCGCCCGCATCACCGGCCTGCCCGATGATCGGGACGGCCTTGCGCTTGCGCTTGTACCGGACGATTACAGGCAGTTGGGTAAACCGCCGTCGTTTCAAAGCTGCACCCGCGATACCTATCCGGACGGTACGCGCTTTGCCCGTGATTTCACGTTCAGGGTCCTGCGCGGTATCGCGGCGTCGGCCGCGCACATTCACGCACGCGGGCTGCAGCACGGCGACCTGTATGCGCACAACATTCTGGCGCGCGGCGACGGGCATGCGCTGCTGGGCGATTTTGGTGCTGCGTCCTTCTGTGACCGTCACGCGCGTGCACGCGAAAGCATGGATGTCAGGGCATTCGGTTATCTGATGGACGACATGATGACGCGCATGGACGGCGATGCAGGTGTGCTTGGCGCTTTGCGTGCTGCATGCCTTGCGGACGATCCGGCCTCTAGGCCGTCTTTTGCGGCGCTGGCGCAGCAGCTTTCGCCTTGAACCACGCATCATAGGCGGCGGATGCCACCATATCGACGCTCAACCCTTCCATCAGGCAGGGCGCGGTCCTGCTGTCATATCCGGGATAGTCGATCAACTGGGCGAAGTTTTTGGGCGTAGCGATGTATGATTGTCCCCACGGGCGGTAGATATGCGGCCAGCTGGGGCCGAACAGGCCAAGGGTCGGCACACCGGCGGCGGCGGCGCAGTGGCTTAAACCGGAATCATTCCCGACAAAGAAATCACAGCGCGCGATGCAGGCCGCGGCCAGTTCGGGCCGCCCCTTTGCGATCAGGTCGATGCGCATGTGTTCGGGAATGCTGTCCAGCACGGGGCGGGCCTGCGCCTCCTCCCCCGGTGCGGCGATCACGGCGATGCGGGCACCGGGCAGGATGCCGCCCTCGCCGGTCAGGATTTTCAAAAGCGCGATGAACCGGTCCGCAGGCCACGTCTTGGCAAACCAGTTGGCGGCCGGACCCACGCCCAGCACCGGTCCGCCGGGCGGTACCAGCTGCGCGGCGGCGGCCAGCGTTTCGGCTGAAAACCACAGGCGCGGCTGCGGCGTGTAATCCAGTTTCATCACGTCGGCGTTCTGTTCGACCTTGTGGCGCTGGCTGTCGATATGGGGTCCGAAGATGAATTTCTGCTTCGATACGATCAGGCGGGATACAGCCGAATTGCGCAGGTCGATCACCATGTCCCAGCGGGTCAGGACCACCTGTTTCCACAGTTTGCGCCAATGCCCGGCGCGTTTTTCCTTTTTTAGGGCGATCACGCGTTCCACCTGCGGGATGGGGGTGAAAAACCCCGTCACCAGCGGGCCGCAGGCCACCGTGATCCGCGCGTCGGGATAGCGGGTAACGATATGGTCCATAAGCCCCATGCCGAAAATGGCGTCCCCGATGCGGGTGGCGGCAATAAAGAGGATCTTCGGCTTTTTCATCGGGGGCAGAATGCTATATAAAAGGCCCTATGACAAAGGGTTATTACACTGTCCTTCCGGGCCGCAGCGCCATCACCGTCCGCGGGGCGGATGCGGGCGATTTCCTGCAAGGTCTGGTAACGCAGGATATTCAGACGCTGAAGGCAGGGCGTCTTTCATACAGCGCCCTGCTGACCGCGCAGGGCAAATTCGATTACGATTTTTTCATGCGCCCGGTCGATGACGGGATCGAACTGGAATGTGAAACGCGCCTCGCCGACGCGCTGGTGGCGCGCCTGTCCATGTTCAAACTGCGCAAGGCGATCACCATCACCGCCGCGCCGGTGGACGTGTTTGCCGCGTGGGGGGATGAATGCATCTCCACCCCGCGCGATCCGCGCCATGTCGACCTTGGTTTTCGCATGCGCACGGCGCCCGATGGTTTCACCCAAACCGGTTTCGATGTGTATGACGTTTTACGCCTGTCGCTGGGTGTGCCTGATGGCAGCCGCGATTTCGCACGCGGCGAAGACACCGTCGCGGATATGGGGCTTGAAGACTGGAACGGTGTGTCCTTTACCAAGGGCTGCTACATGGGTCAGGAACTGACCAGCCGCATGCATCACCGGGGTCTGGCCAAAAAGGCGCTGTACCCGGTCCGCATCAGCGGCGATGTCCTGCCGCCCTTTACCGATATCGTGGTCGATGGCCACATCATCGGGGAAATGCGTTCCAGCCACGGACAGCACGGACTGGCCATGCTGCGGCATGACGCGCTGGACCAGGCGAAAAAGGCCGGGCTTGTTCCCCTGCCCCGGCATAAGGGAACCGACCCCACCTGACGCCCGTTAGCGCTTCATGGGCAAAATGGTCGATCCGGATAAGGGCGTGAGCGCGAGCGAATTCGCCATGTGGCGCGCCGTTTTTGCCTTCGCCTTTGCCGACCATGAAGTATCGCCCGAAGAACGGGCCGTTCTGGACGAATACCGCACCACCATTCACTTCTCGCAAGACCAGCTTCTTACACTGAGCGGCGATTTTGCCAACCCGCAGGATGTGGAGGCGGTCTATCGCAAAATCCTTCTGCCCGAACATCGGCATAAATTCTGCGCGATTGCACGCGCGCTGGCATGGTGTGACGGCGATCTGGACCAGCAGGAAGAACGCATCCTGAAAAAAGTCGCATGCCTGAAAAGTGTGGACTATGCCGACGACCTTAAAAAATCACGCAATCATCCAGAACTGCATGAGTATTACGAACAGTACGAAAAAAACGGCATGATGGGCTTTTTCCAGCCCAAACCGTTGCTTGAGGTACGGGTTTAGGCGTTGGCCGCTTTTTTAAGCGGTACAGCACCCGTTGCCTGACCGGCCCTGATGGCCGCCTGAGCCGCGGCCAGACGCGCGATGGGTACGCGGTACGGCGAACAGGATACATAGTCGAGCCCGGCACTTTCAAAAAACTGGATCGAATCCGGATCACCGCCATGTTCACCGCAAATGCCGACTTTAAGATCGGGGCGGGTTTTACGGCCGCGTTCGACCCCGATTTTCACCAGCTGGCCGACGCCCTGCTGGTCGATCGTGGCAAAGGGATCGCGGGCAAAAATGCCGGCATCCTGATACGCAGGCAGGAAATTGCCCGCATCATCGCGCGACAGGCCCAGCGTGGTCTGGGTCAGGTCGTTGGTGCCAAAGCTGAAAAACGCGGCGTCATGCGCGATATCGTCCGCCATCAGCGCCGCGCGCGGCAGTTCGATCATGGTGCCGACCAGATAATCCTTCACGCCCACTTCGGCCGCGACGCGGTCGGTCATGGCTTTCAGGATGCTCAGCTCTTTGCGCGTGGCGATCAGGGGGATCATGATTTCCGGCAAGACGTCGCCGACTTCTTTTGCGGCTTCGAAAATGGCGCGGACCTGCATTTCATAGATTTCGGGATAGGTAATGCCAAGGCGGCAGCCGCGATGGCCCAGCATGGGGTTCGCCTCGTGCAGCTGTCCCAGACGCTGGCGGACGCGTTTTTCCGGTATGCCGGCGCTGGCGGCAAAGGCCGCGACATCTGCATCCGAATGCGGCAGGAATTCATGCAAGGGCGGATCGAGCAGGCGCACCGTCACGGGCAGGCCCTTCATGATCTCAAACAGCGATCTGAAATCACCCTTCTGCATTGGGGCGAGATGAGCGAGCGCAGCTTTGCGCCCCTCCACGTCCTCGGCAAAGATCATTTCGCGCACGCGCTGGATCCGCGCGGGGTCGAAGAACATGTGTTCGGTCCGGCACAGGCCGATACCCTGCGCCCCGAAATGACGCGCGGTCGCGGCATCGTCCGGGGTTTCGGCGTTGGCGCGCACGCCCATGCGGCGGGCGGCGTCGGCCCATTCCATCAGTTGCGCAAAATCGCCGGAGAGTTCCGCCTGAATGGTCGGCACGCTGCCCA
>CALBME010000209.1 GCA_937896295.1 uncultured Micavibrio sp.
TCCAACCCGGTCGGCTGGACGGCGAGCCGGGACGAGCTTCTCGCCATCCGCGATTTCTGCCCGCGCACCTATGTCACTGACCGCCGCATGCTCTCACCGGCGCGTCTGGCGCGCCTGTGTGGCCGTGTTTTTGATTTTGATGGCAAGCGGCTCATAGAGCGACCGGCTGCGCGTCTTCCAGCGCATGACGGGCCGGCACGTTTTGGGTTCGTCGTCTCTAACGGTTTCGGCCTCGGACATGTCACGCGCATGCAGGCCATGGCGCATGGTCTGACACCCTATGGCACGGTCAGCATGATGAGTTTTTCGGCAGGTCTTACGCGTGATGCATTTTATCTGCCCAGCCAGCAATATCTCAAACTCGATGCAAAAGACGGTTTTTCCTACACACGCGAGGCCGCCTTAAGGTTTCTTACGCATGCGCAGCCCACACATGTCTTGTATGATGGTAATAATATCCCTGACGGACTGCTGGCGGCACTGGCCGATCGTCCGCATATTCACCTGACCTGGGTACGCAGGGGCATGTGGCAACAGGGAACAGGGGCGCGTTTCATGGCCGGACAGGCCAAGGCCGATCTGTTGATTGAACCCGGCGATTTGTCCGAAAGTTATGATACGGGCATCAGCTGGCAGTCGCGCCACGAATTCTGCCCGCCAGGCGCTTTTCTGAAAACCCGCCCCATTCGCCCGGCGCAGGATGCGCCCCTGTCACGCGCTGAAGTTATGACGGAATTCGCCCTCAATCCCGCGCGCAGGCATGCGCTGATCATGCTGGGCGCAATGCAGAAGGACGAAGATAAAACCATTCTGATGAGCGCAATCGAACAGGTGCGCAAGGCGGGGCTTGTGCCTGTTGTTGCGCACTGGCCCATTTCGCACGAGGCACCGCCGCGCGTGCAATACGCGCTGGTGGTGGAGCGCATGCCCATCGCCCGCTATTACGATGCCTTTGACGTCATCATCAGCGCAGCGGGTTACAACAGCTATCACGAATTGCTGGGTAGTGGCCGCCCTTTGATATTCATGCCGCAGGAAGACGAGGGGCGCGACCAGCAACTGGCCCGTGCGCGTTATGCGGCGGATCAGGGTTGGGCACTTCTATGCCGCCGCGCGGATATCGACCATCTGCATGAATGCATTGCGCGGGCAAAACCCGGAACAGGCAAGGTAGACTGGCTGGAGGATTATGCCGGCATCGCCGCCGCCCTGGGCGTCAGCACGGGCAAACCCGCACCCCTGCGTCACTGGCGCATTGCCCCCAGCGCGCCATTGCTGAAACGCGAATACCGCAGCTGGAAGCGCGACAAAAAGCTTTTTGCCAATACCTTCGTGCTTGCCTTCGATATGAATTTCACCACCTTCATGAAAAAGGCAGGAAAAATGCCGCGCGATACCACCATTGTCGTGACGGACAGTGTCGATCCCGTTCAGCTGCGCCGCGCCGGTTTCCGGTATGTATGGGTCAATAACCCCATGCTGACCGGCTTTGGCTTTACCCGCCAGTATCTCGGCTGGCTCAATATCTGGCGGCCAAAGAAAATCAGGGATCTGTCCGCACGATTTGGCTGATCGCGGCCATCGTGCGCGCAGCGGCCTGAGTATTACCTGTTGAATGGGTGATCAATGATGAAACTATCTATACAAGTGAACCCTTTTTTACACTACTAATCAGCTTGTTGAGTCGTTTTTTGAAAAAACTATGTCTGTTCCGTATGCCGTTTTAATAACTGGAGGTGCTGGATTTATTGGATCCAGCACGGCACAACTTTTATTAGAAAAAGGGCATGAGGTAACAGTAGTCGACAAAACCCCGCGGGAAAGTGCGTGGCGCCTTGCTTCAATACCCATTAATAATGCTCTGCGCTACGTATGTATGGACTTGCGTGATACCAATGCGTTGAAAACACTTTTTGCCACATCACGTTTTGATGCCATCATTCATCTCGCAGCCATGGTCAGTGTCTGCGAATGTGAAGCAAATGAAAGTGCGTGCTTTGAAAACAATGTTGATGTTACCCAGCGTTTAGCTGCGCTCGCATTAAGAGATGGTGTTAAACGCTTTGTTTTCGCATCTTCAGCCGCTGTTTATGGAGACTCCGATGCGTTGCCGCTACGTGAGGACACTCCCACACATCCTATCTCAAATTATGGTCGTTCTAAATTGATGGCGGAAGATGTTATCCAAGGGCATAACCATGCCATGACAGTAACCACGCTGCGCTATTTTAACGTATTTGGGCCACGTCAAGAAGATACCGCCTATGCAGGTGTCATGACCCACTTTTTCAAAAATAGTATCATGGGCCTTCCCCATCTTATTAATGGAGATGGTGAACAAACCAGAGATTTCGTTTTTGTTTCTGATATTGCTAAAGTTAACGCTTATTTTTGTGAGTACCCTCATGCGGGTGTCTTTAATGTCGCCACTAGTGAACAATTGACTATCAATAAGACTAGTAGACTTATAAGCGCCTCAATGAAGCACGAATGCAGAGTGGAGAACAGGCAGCGTAAGAGTTGTGATATCTATCGTTCTTGTGGCGACATTACTCGTTTAAAAGCGGTTATACCGAATTGGCCTTTTACTAGTATTGAGAGCGGCATTGAGCAAACAGCTTCGTATTTTTTAGATACTGAAAAGGTAAGTAAGAGAATTTAGGCGTAAACTCGCTTGTGTCTGAAGTTATAAAAGTCAAAAATTTTTGATACCGAAGAATTATCCAAAAAGCTGTTTCCCATACTAAAAGCATAGATGCGTGTACCGTTCCCGGTGGCTGAGCCACCACCAGGTGAGGCTCCGATGCTGAATTTTCCTGTAGAGTCGGTTGCGCAAGAATTGTAGTTGTGTGCAAGCTCCTGTCGGCTCCGGCTGTTGACCCAAAACCGCGTAAATAGACCGTTTGCGAGACGCGAGACTATTACTAAATAATCAGTCCCGTTTACTAGCAATTGCCCCGCAGCGGATACTGTCGCGCTACTTGCGGTGTCGCCATACTGTGCAAATTGAAGTCGATCTGAAGTGGTTACTAATGCGATCCCTTGTGTAGTTGATGTTGATTTGCAACTAAAGAGTGCAGCGCCTGTGGGTGGGGAGGCATAACGAAATGCTAGTGCCATCCAAAAATCTGTGCCGCCTACAGTTCTAGGCAGGCTCTTGATGAAGCTCGTATTGTTTCCAGCGAATAGAAATCTATCCCCACCGTCTAATGCAAAATATGAACGGTTTGCATTGGGAGATCCTATAAAAGTGGGGTCGTTGGATCCGACAGCACCAGTGTCACCAAGTATAAAATTATACGCACTTCTTGTGCTCCCATCCGCAGGTGATAGCACCATATTAGCCCAACTCTGACCGCTACCAGTAAAACTCAATTGTTGAGTAGCATCGAGATCACAAAGAGAGGAAGAGATAATGCTATTTATGGTAGAAGGTCTAGCGTGTGGTTGGTAAAAGGGGTTTCCAGTATTTACTCTCATAAAGGCTCCTAATCGCTTGAAAATGACAAAAGGCGGAACCGTTTTCACGGATTCCGCCTGTTAAGAATATAATCCTAACCAATTATAGGTTTGGTGTCAATTTACGGGGGAAAATTATTCGGCTTTCTCACTTGCGAGTGGCCGGGCTTTTTTTCCATTAAGTTTTCTCCATTCTTGCACCACATCATCGGGAATGTCTGATGAATAGCAAAAGGGGGAATAACCTCCGGGGCGAATATAGGCACTTCTCTTGCCGCAATTACGGCCCGCTCGATCCTTACTGTAGGGGCAGGGGCAACTCCCGGGATACCCTGCGATGGATTGTTTGATCATCACATCGCGTATCTGCTCGTTGCTCACCGCTAAAGCAGCGTTTGAAAACCCTAAAGTCAGAAATGCTATAAGAAGTAAGCTGCGCACTAAGCCTCGATTTTCCAAACGTCATTCTTTGGACGTAATTAGGCGATCGTCAATACACAGAATCCCTTATTAATATGAAAACCCTGCGCCGGCGTAAACCGGGCAGGGCAAGGGACAGGAGGAAGGGGGAATGATCGAATCGCTACGGCGCTTACAGCCGGGCGATGGCGTCGATCACGCGTGCCGTCGCGTCGAGCAGCAGCACGTCGTTATCGACCCGCACATACCGGTACCCACGCGGCACCGGGGCCAGCTGGACCAGCACGTGCTGCGGCACGGGGTAGTAATCGACGCCATAGGCCAGCGGCGCGCCGATCAGGTAGCGCGGGGCGTAATGGCTATACCCGGGGCGCCACGTATGGCCGATGTAATTGCGGACGACGACGCGGTCATGGTCACGAATGACATAGCGCGGGGTATTCCACTGGTTGATGACGACAGGGCGACGGTAATAGCCGCCGCGATCATGATCGTCATAGCGGCGGTCATCGCGGTCGTTATACCGGTTGTCGTGCTGGTTATACTTGGGCCCGCCATTATGCCAGCCATGCGGCTCGGCCTGCGCGGCATGCGCGCCTGCCATCAGGCCGGCACCGGCCATCAGGGTCAGCAAACTGAATTTCATTACGCTCTTCATGGATCGCTCCTTGTTAAGGGCAGGCCGATGAATCGATCCGCCGCTAATTAGTAAGCATGCTTACTATTCTGGGCGAAACCGCGGCGAATGAGGGCTGAATAAAGGCATTCTGCGTGCGCTTTGGGGCAAACAGATCTTCGTCCGCGACACTTGCGGAAAGGAAACCGAAAAGGCGGGATGAATGAGAAAAGAAACTGGCGGAAACGGAGGGATTCGAACCCTCGATACGCTTTAGGGCGTATGACGATTTAGCAAACCGTTGCCTTCAGCCACTCGGCCACGTTTCCAATGCGGGGGATATTACCGTCAAATCGCGTTCGCGCAAACCTAATTTTATACAATAAAATCAAGGGTGCATTAAGTGTATTGCCACACGCTTCGGGCCTGCATGCCCTGCCACGAGAAATCATTGAGGAATTTGAGGTCGATCAGGGCGGCCAGCGCGGTCACCTCGTACCCCGCCTTGGCGCAGAGATTGGCGCCCGCATGCAGCGTCCCGCCCGTGGCCAGCACATCGTCCAGAACAATGACCTTGCCCTGTCCTGGTTTCAGTTCAAGGGTGGCCGATCCGTATTCAAGGCTGTACGCCTCGTTTAAAGACGGCGGCGGCAGTTTGCCGTCCTTGCGGATCATCACCATGTTCTTGCCATGCCGCGCGGCAAGCCCGGCGGCAAAGATGAACCCGCGCGCATCAATACCGGCAAAGGCGTCGGCATCCTTGATTTCAGTGTAGGTGAAAAGATTGCTCATGATGTCGATGACATCGTTGAACCGCGTGGCGAGCAGGGGCGAGATATCTCGAAACACCACGCCCTCTTTCGGGAATCCGGGCGTCAGCGCGATCAGTCCCTCAAGTTCGTCGGCAAGTTTCATTCGCTGTCCATTTCCCGTTGCAGGCGGACGGTGGTGTAGCCGCGCGTTTCATTCCGCCCCGTCGGCAGGATGGATTTGATCCGATCATAAAGCGGCTTGATCTCGTCCGCGTTTTCCGCGCTGACGCATAATGTGAATTCGCCTTCCTTGCCCCACGGAATACGGCGATAGGATACGAATTCTTTTCGGTCTTCCAGCAAAGATTTGACCGCTTGGTATGTCTGGTGATCGGTGCCGCAGCAATAACTGCCGAACATCACGGTGATGTCGCACAGCCTGTCTTTTTCGGCACCCTGCGCGATGGCCGGGCTTAACATCAGGGCGATGATGGCAAGCCAGGCGCGCATCGGCTTATCCCAGTTTTTGTTTGAGCAGCTGGTTCACGATATCCGGGTTGGCCTTGCCGCCCGAATTTTTCATGACCTGTCCGACGAAGAAGCCGAACAGCTTGTCCTTGCCGCCTTTATAGGCCGCGACATTGTCCGGGTTGGCGGCGATCACGTCGTCGACGATCTTCTCAATCGCGCCGGTATCGGTCACCTGGCGCAGGCCTTTTTCTTCCACGATCGCGGCGGCTTCCTTGCCGGATGCGAACATCTCGGCGAACACGTCCTTGGCGATCTTGCCGGAAATCGTGTTGTCGGAGATCAGCGCGATCAGCCCACCGAGGGATTCCGCCTTCACCGGGCTGTCATCCAGTGTCTTGCCGTCCTTGTTGAGGCGGCCCAGCAATTCGTTCAGGACCCAGTTTGCGGCCAGCTTGGCGTCACGGCCCTTGGCCACGGTTTCAAAATATGCTGCGCGGTTCTGTTCCGCGATCAGCACGCCGGCATCGTAAACGGTCAGGCCGTAATCATTGATGAAACGGTGTTTCTTCTGATCGGGCAGTTCGGGCATGCCTGCCTTGATGCGCTCGATCATCTCGTCGCTTAAGACCAGCGGCAAAAGATCGGGGTCCGGGAAATACCGGTAATCATGCGCATCTTCCTTGGAGCGAAGGGTGCGGGTTTCCAGCTTGGCCGGGTCCCACAGGCGTGTCTCCTGGTCGATGGTGCCGCCGCTTTCAAGAATCTCCAGCTGGCGCTGCGCTTCGTATTCGATCGCCATCTGTGCGGCTTTGACAGAGTTGACGTTCTTGACTTCGGTACGGGTGCCGAACGGCGCGCCGGGGCGGCGCAGGGACAGGTTCACGTCGCAACGCATGGACCCTTCCTCCATGTTGCCGTCGCAGGTACCGAGGTAACGCAGGATCATGCGCAGCTTGTTGAGGTACGCAACGACTTCCTCGCTGGAACGCAGGTCAGGTTCCGACACGATTTCCATCAGTGCCGAACCCGAACGGTTCAGGTCGACATAGGATTTGGTCGGGTGCTGGTCGTGCATCGATTTGCCCGCGTCCTGTTCAAGGTGCAGGCGGGTGATGCCGATGGTGCGCGACGTGCCGTCGGGCATATCGATTTCGATGAAGCCAAGGCCGACGATCGGGTGCTGAAACTGCGAAATTTGGTAGCCCTGCGGTAGGTCTGGATAGAAGTAATTCTTACGCTCGAATACCGAGTATTTGTTGATCGCGGCATTGATGCCAAGACCGGTCTTCACCGCCTGTTCGACGCAGTACTCATTCAGAACGGGAAGCATGCCCGGCATGGCGGCATCGACCAGCGACACTTCGCTGTTCGGCTCGGCCCCGAACGATGTGGCGGCGCCCGAAAACAGTTTGGAATTGGCGATGACCTGGGCGTGGACCTCAAGCCCAATCACCATTTCCCATGCACCGGTTTCACCCTTGATCAGCTCAGCCATTGTCTCACTTCCTTGAATCCAGTCACTTATTTAGCCAAAAACAAAGGTATCGACAAGGCAAAGGCCAATACCCCCCAGATTAATTGTTCCCGCACGGTGCGTTCTTTCCAGATCAGGGCCGAAAGCACCAGCAAAACCGGCGTGGACAGGTTCTGGACCAAAATGATGGCCGTGATCGGGTTGATCGTGACGCTTTGGTAAAACTTAAAGATTTCCGCGACGGCGAACAGGATTCCGGCGGGCAGGGCGAGGCGGTTGAAGACCGCGGTCCTGATGTCGCCATGGGCCGCCATGCCCGCCGCCAGTAGGACGGCGTTGGACAGGGTCAGATATCCATACCAGCCCATGTGCGAGATGCCGAACTGGTCCATGCCGCCCATGACCGTCAGCAGGACGACGATGGCGGCGTAATCGCGTTTGGCGGCTGTGTTCAGCTCGCTTAAATGACCACGCAGGAAAAAGATGCAGGACAGGGCGCACACGCTGGCCGCCGAAAACCATTCCAGTCCCGACAGGCGTTCGCCCAGCAGGGAATTGATGGCGGCGACGGCGCCGATCGACATGGGCGCGGTGTACAGGCTGGATGACAGGCTGGCGCGCATCAGCCGCTGGCCCAGGAACAGTGTCAGGTATAAAAGCCCGCCCTTGATGATGGCGACGAAAACCGCCGCCGGGTTCGCGCGGGCGGCCTGCCACGCATCCGCGGCATAGAACGGTGCGGTCACGGCCAGACCGGCCAGCACCCACACCGCGATGAACAGCGGCACGCTGCGATGGTCCAGCACATCGCTGCAGCGTTTGAGCAAAAGCTTGTATCCGATCGTCAGCACAAACAGGACGATCAGGCATAGGCCGGGGGTCATGGCGTTTTACGCCGCTTTTCGGGCGACCAGTTGCGGCTTGGCGGTAAACTGCGCCGCGCGTTCGATGACGGAACCCGCCCGGAAGACCATGGCTTCGTCCCACGCCTTGCCGATGATCTGCAGGCCAAGCGGCAGGCCATCGGGGGACAGGCCGACCGGTACGGACATGCCGGGCAGGCCGGCAAGGTTGACGGTCACGGTGAACACGTCGTTCAGGTACATCTTGACCGGATCGTCTTCGTTTTCGCCGATGGCGAAAGCCGGTGACGGCGTGGCCGGGGTCAGCAGCACGTCGCATTGCTCGTACGCTTTTTTGAAATCTTCCGCGATCAGGCGGCGGATTTTCTGTGCCTTGATGTAATAGGCGTCGTAATAACCGGCCGACAGGACGTAAGTGCCGATCATGATACGGCGTTTCACTTCCGCGCCGAACCCTTGCGCGCGTGTCAGCTCGTACATGTCTTTCAGGTTGTTACCCTCGACGCGCAGGCCGTAACGCACACCGTCGTAACGGGCGAGGTTGGAGGAGCATTCCGCCGGGGCAATGATGTAATAGGCGGGCAGGGCGTATTGCGTGTGCGGCAGGCTGACCTCGACGATCTCGGCACCGGCGTCCTTGCACCAGGCGATACCTTCGTCCCAGCTTTTCTCGATCGCGGCGTCCATGCCCTTCATGCGGTATTCTTTGGGAATGCCGACCTTCACGCCCTTGAGTTCGCCCGTCAGCGATTTGCGGAAATCGGGCACAGGCAGATTGGCGGAGGTGGAGTCCTTCGGATCGTGACCCGACATGACTTCCAGCATCAGGGCGCAGTCTTCCACCGTGCGTGCAAACGGACCGGCCTGGTCCAGCGACGACGCGAAGGCGACGACGCCCCAGCGCGAGCAGCGGCCATAGGTGGGTTTGATGCCGACAACGCCGCAGAAACTTGCCGGCTGGCGGATCGATCCACCCGTATCGGTACCGATCGAAATCGGCGCCAAGCGTGCCGCCAAACAAGCGGCCGAGCCACCGCTCGAACCACCGGGGACCACATCGAGGTTCCATGGATTCCGGCAAACGCCAAAGGCCGACGTTTCGTTGCTGGAACCCATCGCGAACTCATCAAGATTTGTTTTACTTGCTTGGCGGATAATTTTGGAAAATAAGAACGAATCATTGCCGCTACACCCGCTACATTTGGAGAAGCCATAGAAGTTCCTTGTAAATATTCATATTTACCATCTGGAACGGTAGAATAAATTTTATCACCTGGCGCAAAAACATTCACCATTTTTTGGTTAAAATTAGAGAATCCTGCTCTTAAAAATTCATTATTATT
>CALBME010000210.1 GCA_937896295.1 uncultured Micavibrio sp.
GTACCGCAATGGGTCGTGCTGTCCTGCGCCATTGCCATGGGTCTTGGCACCATGTGCGGGGGATGGCGCATCATCCGTACCATGGGCAGCAAAATGATCCACCTGGACCCGGCGCAGGGCTTTGCTGCAGAAACGACAGCCTCCGTCATCATTGCCGGCGCGTCCCATTTCGGCATACCCGTATCGACCACGCAGGTCATTTCCACCTCCATCATGGGGGTGGGTGCCACCAAGCGCATATCCGCGGTCCGCTGGGGCGTGGTGGGCAACATCGTCTGGGCGTGGGTCCTGACCATCCCCCTGACTTTCATGCTTTCGGGGCTGTTGATGTGGGCATGGCGGGCGGCCGGGAACCTTTTTCAATAGCCGCACGTTCGTCATGGGAACTTCAATTCCCAAACGAGGAGTAAGACCATGGCTACCGTTTCCACCAATAATTCCCGCTTTCTGATTGGCGGCCTGATCGTTGCCGTTCTGGCTGTTCTGGCCTTTGCATTCCTGAACATGCCGGACAACCGCACCAGCGGCGAAAAAATCGGCGATGCCGTCGGCAAGCTGTCCGATGGACAGGGCCTTGATGATGCCGCCCGCGAACTGCAGGACCGCACGCCGGCCCAGCGCCTGAGCGACGGCGTCAAGGACGCCACCGACGGCAATCCCAACTGATCCTTCCCTTATCGGTACGGATATAAACGCCGCCCGCGCATAAAAGCGGGCGGCTTTTCCTGCGTTTAAAAAGCGCATAAGCTTAGGTGTATGAGGGGATTACTAATCAGCCTTGCCTGCTCTCTGGGGTTGAGTGCCTGCGCCTACACGGTGACGGACATGCCGTCGGCCCCCTACGACTCGCTGCAGCGGGAAACACGGATCCAGACCGGTGATATTCTGGTAAAATACCTCGCAGCGCAGCGCCGCCTGTGGACCGTAGCCGGGCCCATGATGATCGCCAATGCGCCGCTTTGCCCGCGCCGCACGGTGACACCCGGTTTCACAGTTTTAAGCGATTTTGACCTGCCCAAAAACCTTCAGGATGTCGCATATGAGCGCGCCCTTCTTTCGCGCGATGCGGTTGTGCAGTCGGTGTATGGCCAGGATGCCTTTGCCGCCGGCGTCCGCGCGGGCGACGTTCTGCTGAGCGTGGATGGCAAGCGCGTGCGCAATGCGGCCGATTTCCGGGCACGGATGAAGCGCCGCGCCGGTGGCGAGTCCGTCACGTACGGTTTCCTGCGCGAGGGTGCCGCGTATACCCTTACCCTGCCCCTTGTCGACATATGCCGTTACCGTCTTGTCTATCTTGCCGCGGACAGGGAGATCAATGCATGGACGGACGGCGCCACCATCTATGTCACGCAGGGGCAGATGGATTTTGCGAATGACCGCGAACTAGCCGTCGTGTTCGGACACGAACTGGCGCACAACGTCATGAACCATACGCAGAAAATGAAACTGAACAGCCAGGTCATCACGACCATCGGCCACTGGACCGACAATGCGTTCGATGTGGTGGGCTTCGATACCGATTTCGAGGGACTGTCGCGCGCGGCGCTCAGCGAGATTTACGGTGTCCGGTTCGAACGGGAAGCCGATTATGCCGGCCTGTACCTGCTCGCGCGTGCCGGCGGCGACATCACGGCGGCGGCCCCCTACTGGCGGCGCATCGCAGCGGAACACGGCATGGACAGCGTGCGCCTGCCCCTGACGGAAACACGGTCCCACCCCGACGACCCCGAGCGTTTCGTCACGCTGGAAAAAACGCGCATAGAGATCGAGGACAAGATCCGCACAGGCCGCGAACTGATGCCTAATCTAAGCCGTGGGTATACATACGGGCAGAAATTCTTCTGGTGGGAACGGGACAATGACGATGCCGACGACGAACCGGATGACCGCGACCTCAACCATTGATTAACCAGCCACCGCCGTTACATTCATTCCATGCCAAAAACTGTATTGGCGGATCTTCTGCAACCGGGACTGGATGTCGTTTTCTGTGGCACGGCGCCGGGGCATGAATCCGCCGCAAGGGGTGCCTATTACGCGCACAAGACCAACCTGTTCTGGCCGACGCTGCATGCGATCGGCCTTACCCCGCATGTTTTCGCCCCGCATGACTTTCCCCGGCTTGCCGACTTAAAAATCGGCCTGACCGACATTGCCAAGTATGACCAGGGCAGCGACGATGAACTGCTGCCCGGCGCGCTGGGGCAACAGGCGACGCGGGCGCTGCGGCGGCGCATCCTGAGGTGCCAGCCGCGCTTTCTTGCCTTTACCAGCAAAACCGGCGGCGAGGCCGTGATGGGCAAAGGGCGGCATTTCGGCCCCCAGCCCGAGCGGATCGGGCAGACCAGGGTGTGGATCCTGCCCTCCACCTCTTTCCGGGCCCGGCGGGCGTGGAACGTGGCGTTTTGGCACGATCTTGCCAATGAAATCAGGGCCGAAAAGGTCATTGTTGACGAAAAAGGGAAGGTCGTTTAGTTCTATGCGCCTAGAGACGGAGGGGTGGCAGAGTGGTTGATCGCACCGGTCTCGAAAACCGGAATAGGTGCAAGCCTATCGGGAGTTCGAATCTCCCCTCCTCCGCCATTTACCGATAAGAACCGGAATCTCCGGTTACATCACCGCACCACAAAAGCCCAGTATTCCTAACCTTTCAGGGTCATTCTTACCCCACCGTCAGCGCGACATTCTCCTCCATATCGGCCCTATTTCGTCTCTCCAGGCGCTATTTTCTCCGTGCCTATCCTCACCTTGTGTGAAATTCGGTGGGGTCAGAAGATATTGAGTTTATGGAGTTTTTCGACTTGTTAACTTTAAAGGTTCGTAACCGCAATAAGCCTAGCGGAGAAACCATCTCTTACAAAGAAAGCCGTTATTTATTTAAAGAATTTGCCCCGGAACCAGAACGCTACACTCACCATCGCAATCAGGACAGGCACTTCTACAAGGGGGCCAATCACCGTAGCAAAAGCCACGGACGATCCTAGCCCAAAGGCTGCGATGGCGACAGCGATGGCCAGCTCAAAATTATTGCTGGCGGCGGTGAAGGCAGCAGCAGTGGTTTTGCCGTAATCTGCGCCAATCATTTTTCCCATGATGAAACTAACCAAAAACATAATGATAAAATAGATGGCCAATGGAATGGCGATGCGAATAACATCCAAAGGAAGTTCCAGCACCATGCCGCCCTTAAGCGAGAACATTGCCAGGATCGTCAAAAGAAGAGCAACCAACGTGACAGGGCCGATTTTCGGCAAGAAGCGATTTTCATACCAGTCCCGGCCTTTCTTTTTGAGAAGGATTTTGCGCGTCAGGAATCCGGCCAGGAAAGGAACGCCGAGATAAATGAACACGCTTTCTGCTATCGTGGCAAAACTCACATCCACGATCTGGCCGTCCAGCCCAAACAAGGGTGGGAGAACGCTCAGGAAGAACCACGCATAGACGCTGAAAAACAAAAGCTGAAAGATGCTGTTAAAGGCGACAAGCGCAGCGACATACTGGTTATCGCCTTCCGCAAGCTGGTTCCAGACGATTACCATGGCAATACACCGCGCAAGGCCGATCAGGATCAGGCCCGTCATGTATTCGGGATAATCGTGTAGGAACAGAACAGCGAGGCCAAACATTAGGAACGGCCCTATCAGCCAGTTCTGCACAAGCGACAAGAGCAGGATTTTCCAGTCTTTGAAAATCAAGGGCAACTCTTCATATTTTACCCGCGCTAGAGGCGGATACATCATCAGGATCAGACCAATCGCAATCGGTATGTTGGTGGAGCCAACGGACAGGCTATTCAGAAACTCAGGCGCACCTGTAAAAGCCGAGCCGATAGCGACTCCTATCGCCATCGCCAGAAAAATCCACAGTGTCAGGTAACGATCAAGAAACGACAGGCGACGGGGCGAACAGGCGGTCATGAAGTAAATCCTCTATACGGTCTTTAAGCATGGAAAAGGCCGTATCAAAGGCCGATTCAATATCGATGTCCGATCCAGTTGCTTTGGCAGGATCGGGCGTACTCCAATGCAGTTTTTTTGCTTTTCCTAAAAAGACAGGGCAACTTTCCGCTGCCGCCTGATCACAGACGGTAATCACGAGATTGAACGACTGCCCTTCAAACTCGTCCCATGATTTACTGCGCGGCTGGCCAGGGTCTATGCCGTGGCGCTTCAGGGTTTCAATAGATTTAGGATGAACATAGCCTGCTGGATTACTTCCCGCGCTAACGGCTTCATATTTCCCTTTTCCAAGCTGGTTGATAAGGGCTTCCGCCATGACTGAACGGCAGGAGTTTCCGGTACAAAGAACAAGGACACGCTGGGTCATGAACAGCATCCCGATTTCTGGCCGGAGGGCATACTACAGGCCACTTGAGGCTTTGCCTCAGGAACGCAACACGCGGCTTCCGAAGCGTCATCCTTGCTGGAAAAGATCTGCGCGTCTTCCATGGTGTGGTAGGCTTCCCATGGAACACCATTCGGATCTTCCACCCATGATTTCTCCGACTTGGCATAGCAGCAGGTGGTTTCGCCATCGCTGTGTGTTGAGATATTGGCGGCGGACATTTGTGCCCGAATCGCGTTTAATTCGTCGGCATCGTCCACCTGAATACCCATATGATCGACACCCGTTTTTCCGGTGCGCGTTGAAATCGCAAAATTGACATGGGGATCGTCCAGCATCCATTTGGCGTAGTCCGTCTTGAGTTTGACAGGTTCCGCACCAAAAAGCGCGTTATAGAACCGAACACTGTCTTCGATGCTGTTTACACCGACATGCACATGCAGACGTTTCATGATTTTTTCTCCTTTTTCTTGATGGTGGTGGGCTGGCAGCAATTCATCAATTCGATGACAGATGAGCCTTTTTTCTTGTCATTGCGAATGCTGGCAAATTCAACGCGGCAACAGTCTTCGATCATGAAGCGGATCAGCCCCGTAAAAAATTCAAAGTTTGCGCTATAAATGATGGATCGCCCTTCGCGGCGCGATACGACAAGATCCGCATTACTCATGTGATTTAGATGAAAAGACAAGGTGTTGTGCGGAATGCCAAGCATTTTGCCTATTTTCCCCGCTGGCGCACCGTCCGGCCCGTGTTCTACCAATAGGCGAAAGACCCGAAGGCGAGTTTCCTGCGAGAGAGCGTCAAAGGCGATGAGAGCTTCATTTATGTCCATATGTCTATATATATGGACATAAATGAAGCTGTCAAGATGTCCTATTACAAAAAGAAGGCTGTTTCACTCTCCCTGCTTGGAGAACGGCTCCCGTCCCAGCCGAACCAACGCGTCCGCTGCCTCCTTGTGGCCGAATAATTCGGCGCCACGGTAATAGTCCACCGCCTCCACCGTATCGCCCATGCGTTCATATGCGAGGCCGATGCCGTACAAATAAACAGCCTGGACTTCTATGGTTGGCACTGGTCGTAATTCGATCTGTCTCATGAAATAATCCGGCGCGCTTTCAGGGGCAGCTTCTGCGCGGGCGATAACGTCCTTTTCCAGCGCAGCAAGATCCGCCGCCATAACGGGGGTGACCATTATGACCGCACCCACAAAGGCCACCAGCCATGTTTTATACATTTTCTCCTCCCATGATTTTTGCGATTTGTAGAAAATCTTTTCGTGATTTGGCGGGCATGGCCTCATAGGAACGAATGAGATCAAGATGCGTCTTTTTTAATACAGGCAGCGGCTCTGTCTTCATTAATGGCAGACCATCAAAAAAGAATGCTGGAGATAATTTAAGGAAGCTGGCGATCTGGTACATACGCGATGCCGACAGCCTGTCACCGCCCGTCTGATATTTTTGGAATTGCTGATAGCTAAGACCAAGTCCCCCAGAAAGCTGGGTCAGCTTTACATTGCGAAATAACCGCCCTGCCCTGAATTGACGACCCACATGCTCGTCAATAGCCTTCAGGATCTCCGCATCCGTTATCGGTGCATTAGTGGATTGTAACTTGCCCAGAGCTTCGAAAAAGCCACCTCGCTTTTTCTGCCGAATCATCGTCCGGCATTATGGCATCGTCATTTTCATCTTCTATAGAACCAGCCAGCGCGGCCAGCCCTTTTTCTTCCTTATCGTCCGTGTTCATAAGACCTCCTAAAACAAAACCACCATGCCTTGTCTGGGCATGGTGGCCGGATGTTAGTAGACCGTGGATACACAGCCGCGACAGCCTTTAGCCGAAGCTTGGACATGCGCTGCCGCCACCCGGCCATATATGCCGAGGGCGGCAAATTTACGTTTTGCCAACGGTATCCAACGGGCCTACTACAGCCCGGCCCTGCCTATTTCAGACAAGACATCAATATAATAGCCGGATTTTTTGAGGAGGTTGAAGGCTAAATCTGCCGTAATATTGAAATAGTACAAAAAAAGGGCTTTTAAAGCTCTTTTCTCGTTACCCTTATGCAGCATGACTGGGCATGAAGCCGTATGCGCGCCGTTGTTCCTCCCATAACAGGGGAATATCCTCCATTTGCGAGAGGCTAAGGCTATGGGGCTGCCGACCGTGCAGAATCGCCACCGTGATATCGGGAGCCAATTCTGTCAGCCGGATAATTTTGCTGACGTAGCTGTCACGCATACCTACGCGCTTCGCCAGCTCGTCAATGGTTTTCACGTTACCGTCATTGATCTGCCGCTGCCAATCATGGGCGCGTATGACTGCTTTGATCAGGGTGTCATCGTATTTAGGGTGGCGTGAAGAAACAATATCCGTGCCATTCGGAGCCTTAATAAACTTTCGTGCGCCGCCTCTTCTTATCGAGATTGGCACTTCCAGGGTCACATCGTCGTCAATATCAATCGTGGTCATATTTCGCTGCGGAATTTTCAGTTCTGAATTTATCTCGTGCAGCAGCGTTATCATGCCGAGCGGTCTAAAATGTATAAGGATCCGGTCTTCATGCATAACGACCTTTTTGATCATAAGGCTAACAATTCGCGCTCGCTCTATGGGGAAAAGCTCGTCCCACATTTCAGAAAAGTGCTGGAGCGCCGCCCGCCAATCTGCCGTCCTGAGCTGGGACTCTTTCACTTTTGTCATGCGCGTAACCCATTCAGGGCTGTTAAAAATCCATTTTATCCTATCAAGGATAATGTCCTCGACAAGCTGTGCCGCGACCGTCCGCACCGGACACTCTTTGGCCCCTTTCTTGATTGCTTCTATGCTCACATAATAACGATATTGCCGTTCGCCTTTCAGCTTTGAGCTGGGGGTCAAAGCATAACCGTTCGGATTGACGATTAGCCCCTTCAGCAGATACGGCCTGTCTTTATTATCAGGGATACGAATTTTCTGGGCGGCATTCTTTTCCATGAGAGCTTGCACCTTATCCCAGAGCGACTGATCGATAATGGCCTCGTGCTGCCCATCATATAAACAATCGACAGCCTTGTGTTTTATTTTCCCGATATAAATAGGATTACCGAGAATCCGGTACAGACTGGATTTATTAAAATCGTTAGGTGGATAAAACTTTCCGGAACTTGTAACCCAGCTTTTTGTCTGGTGGCCTTTTTCTTTCAGGTCTTGGAGGAGCGGCGTTATCGATCCGAGCTTCATATAACGGCTAAAAATATAATGAACCGTCTCGGCTTCTTTCTCATTGATATAGAGCTTGCCTTCCTTTGCATCATAGCCGAGTGGAACAACACCACCCATCCACATGCCTTTTTTCTTCGAGGCCGCAATCTTGTCGCGGATATCCATGCCCGCCTGAAAGAGCCTTTTGTCTGGGGCAAGAACGATTGCTGCCTGTTCGCCATGGACTGCGTCATGGCCATAACGGGCGATGATCTGGCCACGCCGTATCGCGGTTATACCAGCCAGCGTGAAGCCTTGCGGATGCTCAAGGAGCATGGCGGCATTGTGGGGATCGCCGAAGCCGTCGCGCACAAATACGCCATCCCTGAAATTGCGCCCGCCATGGCAGGGCGTGGCGATGTCTGCCTGTTTGATGTGGGACACGGCGATACGCTCGGCATCTGCGCCGGATCCTCCATCTTTGCCCCCGGCCCGATGGGACTGGTCGGCACTCCGGCACTCCAAGCCCTTCGCGCATGGAGGATTGGATAATGCCTCAAGTTATTCCGGTCGTTCTGGGCGCTGTGGTTTCCAAAGTCGTGGGCGCGGTCGTGGGCGGCGGCATTATCGGCGCCATCATCGGCGGCGTTGTCGGCTCCGCCGTGGTGTCCTTCACCGCGCCTATTTTCGCGCCGAAGCCTAAAAAGGCCGATATCAGCCCGTCCGTGACTTCCATCGCCAATGGCAGCCGGGGCCGGACGGAAATGGTCAACCAGCCGATCACGGCCCACCGGATCGTTTACGGCCAGGTGCGCGTCTCCGGCCCCCTGGTATTCACGCACAGCCGTCCTATCGGCAGCAGCGACAAACTCGACATGCTGCATTGGGTTATTGTTCTGGCCGCGCATGAAGTCGAAGAAATCGGCGATATTCTCTTTAACGATGTGGTCGTGCCGCTGGACGGCAACAGCGATGCCACCGCCGAACCCTATAAGCGGAGCGGCACAGTCTATGCCAGCATTTACAAGCATCTGGGATCGGTCGATCAGACGGCGGATTCCGCTCTGGTTTCCAATAGCGGCGGCCAGTGGACATCCGGCCACCGTCTGCGCGGCCTTGCCTATATTCACGCCCAGCTGCGCTATGACGATATCGCCTATGCCAGCGGAACCCCGAATATATCCGCCATCGTCAAGGGCCGCAAAGTGTACGACCCGCGCACCGATACGGAAGGCTGGTCGAATAATGCCGCCCTGTGCGTTCTTGATTATCTGGTTTCTGATTTCGGGCTGGGAGCCAACGCCGATGAAATTGATATGGGATCCTTTATCGCAGCCGCTAATATCTGCGATGAAACGGTCGCCACATTAAGCGGCACGGAGAAACGCTACACCTGCAATGGCGTTGTCGATCTCTCGGACAGCCCCCGCGACATTCTTGAAAACATGCTGGGAAGCTGCGCCGGATTCCTTGTTCATACGGGCGGAAAATGGCGGCTTCAGGTCGGCGCTTACAGCCCGCCTCTTAAAACATTCGATCAGAGCTTCCTGCGCGATGCCGTCATCATGCGGCCCCACCGTTCACGCAGACAGCTTTTTAATACGATCAAGGGCGCGTTCGTATCGCCGGATCATAACTGGCAATCGACCGATTATCCCGCCGTGTCCACGGACTATTACATCGCCCAGGATAGCGGCGAGGAAATTATCAGCACGCTCGATCTGTCTTTTACCACCTCGCATACCATGGCGCAGCGCATCGCCCGTATCGCGCTCGAACAAACCCGCAGGCAACGCCAGATCCAATACCCCGCCAATCTTGCAGGGTTTCAGGTTGCGGCTGGCAATACCGTCGCGGTCGATCTGCCGCGCTTTGGTATCGATGGCCTTCCATGCCGCATTACAAACTGGCAGATGGTCGAGGACATGGGCGTTGACCTTACGCTCGATGAAGACGGCGAGACCATTTACACCTTCGATGCCTCCGATCTGAAAAGTATCGGTGACAGCCCGCAAGTGGTCGTCCCGAACAACCAGGCCGTTCCGCCCCGGCCACCGAATAACGTCACGGCAGACGCAGGGGACGATTACATCACGATTAGCTGGGATCGCATCCTTGATAGCGACTTCCGTTATGTCGAGGTCTGGGAAAAATCCAGCATGACCATGACGCCGCATATCGATGCGGCCCGCATTCTCGAAGTCTATGACACATCGTTCACCCGCAATCTGCTGGCCAGTGGCCAGACCCGTTACTACTGGCTGCGCGCTGTTGACCGATACGGGAATAAATCCAGCTTCGCCGGGCCTGTCGAGGCCACCACATCCGGCGAAGCCACCATCGTCCTTGTCCTTGAATAACCCGCTTTAAGGAGCATCCCACATGACCACGACCAAAAAAATCTCGGAGCTTCCGAGCGCCGTGACTCCGCTTGCCGGAACGGAAGACATCCCTATTGTGCAAGACGGAGCCACGCGCCGCGCTTCACCGAATGATATTCGCGCAGGGCTGGCGGCGACCGATCACACCCATTCGCTCTCGCAGATCACGGACGCAGGAACGGCAGCCGCCGCCAACGTGGAGGACTTTGCCACGGTGGAGCAAGGTGGCAAGGCGGATACGGCCTTGCAGGAGGCCGATGTTGGCAGCGCGGCTTTCGAGGATATGGGCGCGTTTGCGACCGCCACGCAAGGCGCAAAAGCCGATACAGCGATCCAGCCGGGGGATCTGGGGACGGCTGCCGCCGCCGACACGGGCGATTTTGCCAGCGCCGCGCAAGGTTCCAAGGCCGACAGCGCCGTACAGCCGGAGGATCTGGTATATCCTGGCCTTATCAATGCCGTCATCAATGGCGGCTGCCTGCTGTCCCATCGGGGGCAAAAATCCCTGACCACAAGCTGGCAATACGGCCCCGTCGATCTGCTGGCCGTGAAAGCGGACGGCACGGTATCCGCGGGCGACATTAAACACATCTCCGGCGTTTATTCCCTTTCCCAGACGGGCCGCGCCTGCTTTGTAGAGAACGCCACGCTCGGATCGGGCGGCGCGATTTATTTCCGTCACCGCATTGAGGCCAGGGACGCATGGGCGTTTTACAATAAGCCCGCTCATTTTTCGGCCCGTACCTATCACGATCTCGGCCCTTCGGTCGATTACGTTATCACCCTTCGCACTCCCACTTCCGCCGATAACTTCGCATCGCTGACGGATATCGATAGCGACACGCTGGCCATAAACGATGATGACAATACGGACATCGCGTTTTCCATCCCTGATATGGCCAGAGCAATCCTTGGTACAGGCATAGCTCTTATATGTACCAGGCGCGTCCTGCGCCGCCACAATGGCGGGAAGGGCAAAAACCAGGAGAGCTAAAATCAAAGGCAATGCTTTCATAGCGACATTTGTTACCATGGCGACAGCGCACGAACAAGCCGCCCACAATTTACGGCGAAACCGTCATTTTCCGATAATATCACGCTTATCGATAGGACGGATGATGTAGGCGCGGACACTCTTTTTCTTTTCCCGCGCCTTGTCTTTTAACCGATCCCCTGCCCCAGCCAATATATGGGCAACCTCCTTAAGACGATCTTCCGTACTCATAATTTCTGGGGGTGTCAGATCAACCATGCGTCCTCCTTCATGCAAGCCCACAGAGCGTTGCTTCCATTCCGCATAAAAGCAATATCGCAAAAAACGCTGGTAACATTTTATTGTGCCGAAGGGGAAATGATGTAATATCAACGCGTTGAGTGGAGACGATTTCTTCTATTAGACGCTTCGCTCCGCCACTCTTTTTAGATAAAAACCGCTTTTCAGCGGTTTTTTTATTCCAATCAATTTCGCAGGTTCATCTGGCGCGGTGACACCTTTTCTTCCTTCTTATCGTCTTGCTGTTGTCCCATGATCTTGCCCACGAAAGATCCGCGGAAATCTTCGAGGCTTTCGTTTGCCTTGCCCGTGAAGCTGCGCAGCTGTTTGGTGATGACCGGCACGTCCTTGAGCGCGGTTTCAAGGGCTGATTTCTGACCCTGAATGATCGGTTTGCTTTCACCGGCCATACGCAACGGCGGTTCATGATCACCGGCGTCGGGTGCCGTGATGTTGACGTTGACGATGCCAGTCAGGCTCATTCTTGCCAGTTCCGCCCGCGTCGTTTTGTGTACGGGGACGTCACTGCGCATGCTGATATCCACGCGGACATTGGAATCGTCGGCTGGCGGCAGGCGCATTTTCTCGACCTTACCGACACGAATACCGCGGTAAAGCACCTGCGCTCCTACTTCCAGCCCGCTGACCGAATCCGGCATCAGAAGCGTATAGGACGCATAGTCCTTTTCGCTGTCGCCTTGGCTCCATACCACAAAGCCAATTATGCCCGCGATGCACATACAGACGAAAAGACCGACCAGGGCGTAAGGTGCTTTATGTTCCATTTCAGGCTGCCTTTCGATGTTTGGAGAGTGCGTTCATGCGTTCGCCGTGAAAAAACGCCTTCACGGTCGCGTTATCGTCTTTCATCATGGTTTCGATTGTGCCGGTCACGATTTTCTTATCGGCGATCATGGCAATACGCGTGCAGATCTTCATGAGCGTGTTCAGGTCATGTGTGATGATCAGAACGCTTAGTCCGAGCGTTTTTGTCAGGGACAGGATCAGTTCATCAAAATCATCAGCCGCGACAGGGTCGAGTGGCCCGGTAGGTTCGTCAAGGAACAGGATTTCCGGTTCCATCACCAGCGCACGGGCGAGTGCCACGCGCCGCGTCATGCCGCCGGAGAGTTCGGAAGGAATTTTCGCGGCTACGTCTTTTTCCAGCCCCACCTGTTCGAGCACGGTATGGACGCGGGATGCGATATCACGGGTCCTGGCCGCGCGGTATTCGCGCAAAGGAAAGGCGATATTGTCAAAAACATTCAGTCCTGAGAACAATGCCCCGTCCTGAAAAAGAACACCGATACGCTGAAACAGGGCGCGGCGTTCTTTTTCCGACAGTGCATAGGGATCATGCCCCAGAAGCTTAACCGTGCCTTCCGCAGGTTTTTGAAGTCCCAGAACCGTACGCAGTAAAACCGACTTGCCGGAACCTGACCCGCCAATAAGCCCCAGCACTTCGCCCTTTTCAAGATAAAGGTCCAGAGCGTCATGGACGACCTTCGGCCCGAAGCGGTTGGTAATTTTTTTTGCGTCGATGACTTTTTCCATCACATTCCCGCCCATGAAAACAACAGGGAAAACAGCGCATCGGCCATGATGATTGAAAAAATGGACAGGACGACGGCGCGGGTGGTGGCCTGCCCCACTTTCTCGGCGGACGCTGTCACGCGCATGCCCTGATGCGTGCAGATAAAAGAAATCAACAAGGCAAAAACCGGCGCCTTGATCAGGCCGACAAAAAACATCTGCGGCGTCACGATGTCCTGCAGCCGCTGAATATATTGTGGTAAAGAAAGATCCAGCTGCCATACGGCCATGACATACGTACCGGCCAGTCCCGTGATATCGGCCAAAAAGGTCAGCAGGGGCAGGGCCAGCACCAGCGCAATCACGCGCGGCACCACCAGTGTTTCCACTGGGTCGACGCCCATGCTGCGCAGGACGTCGATTTCACCGCGCAGTTTCATGACGCCGATTTCAGAGGCGAAGGCGCTGCCTGTGCGGCCCGCCACCATGATGGATGTGATAAGAACTGCCATTTCCCGCAAAAGCGATATGACAGCCATATTGATGGTAAAAAGATCGGCACCGTATTTCTGCAGCTGGCTTGCGCCCTGATAAAAAAGAACCATCGTGGTACCAAGGGACAGCAGCATGATGATTGGAACCGCCTTCCAGCCGGATTCATATATGTGCCGGGTGATGGACGGAATGCGAAGGCGGCGGGGGAATGGCAGCGCCGATGCCAGCCGCACGGAAGACTGACCGATGAATGCCAGCAGGTCATACCCGTAGACAATCGTCCCGCAGATGAAGCGCCCCACCGCGTCGAAAGGCGCAACAAAGATCCCTGTCCGTATGGACGGGTGTGTGATGTCGGTCTGGGGCATGAACGTTCCTCCCTCCTTCAACTGTGGAAAGAGGGATAAAGTTCCTTAATTTTTCAGGGATATTAAGGGCTAGCGCGCCAGTTCGACACGGTTGCGTCCATGCTGTTTTGCCTGGTACAGGGCATGGTCGGCCAGCTTGATCAGACCGCCGGGTGGCGTGTCGAGATTGGGTATGACCGTAGCCGCCCCGAAACTCATGGTCACGGGCCAGTCCAGTGGAGGACTGGTCAGGGCATGGTCCGCAATGTGCGCACGCATGCGATCGAGGGTTTCGTGCACTTTTTCAGGCGCGCAATCGGTCAGGATGATCAAAAATTCTTCCCCGCCGACGCGGCAGACACAATCTTCGTCACGCAGGGTTTCCAAAAGCCGGCGGGCGGCATTGCGGATCACCTCATCCCCCACGGGATGACCATAGGTATCGTTGATTTTCTTGAAATGGTCGATATCGCACATGGCTACAGTGATGGGTTTTTTCTGGCGGCGCGCCTCGGCCCATTCTTTATTCAGCATTTCCTCCATGCCGGCGCGGTTCCACAGCCGGGTCAGCGGGTCGATCATGGCCAGGCGGTTGGCCTGCTCCAGTTCGGATTCGAGCGTTTCCTTTTCGGATTTCATATATGCGATTTTCAGTTCGCTTTCGACCATGCCCGCCAGATCCCGCAGGGCGGAGAGCTGTTCGTCGGTCATCTGGCGCGGTTTGGTATCGATGGCGCAGAGCGTGCCCACCGGCATGCCGTCCGGCGTGCAGGGGAAGGTGGCCGCCGAGTCGATCGCGGCCCGGATCAAGCAGGGCCCCTCGGCCCGCCCGGTCGAGGCCTCGATGGCCCGGATGGGCGCCGCCTGCGTGGCCTCGGCCGGCACCGGCCTGCGGAAGGGATCGGCGGCCTCGATGACGATGATGCCGATCGTGCCGGACTTCGACCGCTTCCCCACCGGACGCGACCTCACCGACACGCGTGGCGAGATCG
>CALBME010000211.1 GCA_937896295.1 uncultured Micavibrio sp.
CTTTCCCTACACGACGCTCTTCCGATCTGACCGCGACACCGGCCAGGATCTCGCGCTCTTTCAGCGGAATGCCCAGTTTTTCGTAGGTTTCGAGCAGTTTGGGGTCGACCTCGTCCAGCGATTTGGGGGCGACCTTGGTTTTCGGCGCGGCGTAGTAATGCGCATCCTGATAATCAATCGGATCGATTTTGAGCTTGGCCCAGTCCGGTTCCGGCATGGTCAGCCAGTGGCGATACGCCTTGAGCCGCCAGTCGAGCAGCCATTGCGGTTCATCCTTTTTCTTCGAAATCAGGCGGATGATATCTTCGTTCAGGCCCTTCGGGGCCAGTTCCATATCGATATCGGTGGTGAATCCGGCGGTATACGTGCCGGACATCATCTGTACCTGTTTGATGGTATCGGAGGTCGCAACCATTCTAGCGCCTCATCATCTGGGCGAGAGAGATATCGGTAAACGCCTTGCGCACGGCCTCGTTCACGACATTCCAGCGGCCATTCATGGCGCAGCCGCCCGAGAGCGCGCAGGGTTCGTGTTCGCCATCGACACAGGCGGTCAGGCTGAGACGGCCTTCGATCACGGAGACGATATCGAAGATCGAAATGTCCTCCGCGCTGCGGGCGGCGGTGTAACCGCCATTCACGCCGCGCTGCGACGTTACCAGACCACCCGCGGCCATTTGCTTGAGCACCTTGGCCACGGTGGGTTCAGGCAGTTTCACGGCGGCGGCCAGCTGTGACGCGGACATGGCTTCGGTGTCCGGGCGGCTCAAGGCCTCCAGAACCACGACAGCGTAATCGCTCATGCGTGACAGCTTGATCATTCCAAACTCGTACGGTTTCGGTACGGTTTTATATAACTATGTGAGCGCCAATATGCAAGCCTTTGAAACTACTTGCGAATGGCTCTCATGTGGTTTTATGGGGCCTCGCCGGCCCGCTCACTCCGTTCGCCCCCGCCCGGGCGAAAGCCCGGGGCCGCAGTCGCGGCCCTTATTGTTTACCTTTTTGAAGAGCGGATAGCAGGCTCTGCGCGAAGTCTGACAGGGTGTCGTCCCGTGCGCCCATGACCACGATGCGGTCGCCGGGGCGGGCCATGGCCAGGGCGGCCTCGCCCGCGTAAGTCCTTGATTCACACCACTGTGCGCGGGGGCCGATGGCGGCGCAGACCTCTTTCGTGCCGATCGACCGGTCGACCGTGCCGCCCAGATACAGGGGGTCAGGCATAAAAATACGGTCGTTTTCGTCGGTCAGGGTCCGGAACGTATCGGCCAGTTCCTGCCACATGAGTTTCAGAGGCCCGTAGCCATGCATCTGGAAGATGACCAGCAACCGCCCGTCAAACTGTTTCAAAGTCGAAAGCGTGGCCGCGATCTTGTCCGGGTTGTGCGCAAAGTCGTCAATGACGGTGATGCCCTGTTCTTCACCCACAAATTCGAGGCGGCGCTTGATGCCTGCGAAGCGGCCAAGACTATAGGCCGCGTCCTTGAGTTTCACGCCGCAGGCCCCGGCAGCGGCGATGGCGGCCAGCGCGTTGGACAGGTTGTGCGCGCCCAGCACCTCAAGCGAGATGGCCGATTTTTCCATCCCGTTGGTGACAACGGCGGATACACCTTCCTCGAGGTGGAACACGTCCTTGGCGGTATAGACCCCGGCATCAAGGCCATAGGTGATGGTTTTGGCGTTGGCCAGCGCGGCGGCCTCGGCATTATCCGCGTTGATCACGGGGTGACGCGCCTTGCCGACAAAGGCGGTGAAGAGATCGCGCAGTTCGTCCATGCCCTTGTGGTCGACGGATATGTTGGTGAGGACGGCGATGTCCGGCTGATACAGGCTGATGGAACCGTCGCTTTCGTCGGACTCGGTCACGAAAATGCCACCCCTGCCGGTGAGCGCGGTGGTGCCGTAATTTTTCATGACGCCGCCGCACATGACGGTGGGGTCAAGGCCCGCCTCCTTCAGGATGAAGGCGATCATGCCCGTGGTGGTGGTTTTGCCCGACGTGCCGCCGACGGCGATGCGCGTATCGACAGCGTTGAACAACTGCGCCAGCAGTTCGGCGCGGCGGATGATGGGGATGCCCGCATCTTTCGCGGCCTTTACATCAGGCACAGTGTCTTCGATGGCGGCGGAGACAACCAGCGCGTCCACACCCGCCACGCCGGAGCCGTCCTGCGGAAACAGGATAAAGCCTGATTTTTCAAGGTTCTCGAACTTTTCGGGCGTGCGGCCCTGATCGCGCGAACGGTCGGAACCCAGAACCCGGCACCCCTGCCCCGCCAGTATATGGGCCAATGGCAGCATGCCCGAGCCACCAATGCCGGAAAGGAAGTAGGAACGGGACGGATTCTTTGCTGCCATGCCGAAATCTAGCCCAAATCTTTTGCGCTTTAAATCCATGTTTTGCTAGGGTTTCACCATAAAAAGAAAAACACCGGAGGTTTCACATGAGTATTGCCGAAAAAGTCAGCGGTTTCCTGCGCACCTATACCGATCCCAATGCGGGGCATGACGTGCTGATGCAGATGGCTGAAAGCAGCCTGCGCCGCCAGTTCAACCGCTGTGCGCCCCATATTCTGGATGCAGAAGTCGAGACCACGACGCTGAGCGTCAACGTCCACAGCATCACCCATCATTTCCCGATTTTCTACGTCAATCCCTTTGTCTCATCCCCCGTGCGCACGCCGGAAGAACAGTTACAGGACGTTGCCAGCCGCAAGGCTTTTAAGGATTTGCAGGAATATGCGGAAACGCGCGGACTTGAAATCGCCTATCGTATCGAGGCGGCGCCGAATTCCGCGCATCCCGCCAGAATTTTCGCCGATGTCACGCTGGTCCCGTACCGTACACCGGACGCAGCACGATGCGCGTCGTTCCGTCAGCGTGCGCCACACTGGCCCCTGCGCCGTGATGAATTTTTTCCGCCTGAATGGACGCGCGGCAAAGCCGGCCCCGGCGCGGCAGCACCGGTCTAAGACGGATTGTCCAGCGTGTAGGCGGACTGGTGCTCTTTGCGCACGGTCGCCAGAATGACATTGCACACCGCATAGCAAAGCGCCGACAAAAACATGAATACATTCTGGCCCAGCCACGCGGCCCAGAACTGCATGACCGTCGCGGTCATGAAAATACCCGCCGTCACCCGCATCGACGCAAGTCCCAGCCAGCCGGTCAGAGAGGCGGCGAACACAAGAATACCTGTGACGATCAGCGCGTGATTGGCCATCAGATAGCCAGCCGTTGCATAGAGCAGACCGGAGCAGACAAAGGCGGCAAGGCCAAAATCGAGCGGGTAGCGCCACGGCATCAGGGCCCGGGCGATGTGGCCGGATTTCAGTCCCCGCACCCTTTTGCCGTCGGCACGCGCGCCGCCGTGACCGAACAAAACCACCATGATATGGCCGATGACAGCAATAGCGCCGGCCACCATGAGGAAGACATCCGCCGCGCCGGAATTGGGGACGATCCAGCTGAACAGTCCGGCGGCGCCGCCCATGCCCATGAGACCGTCGCCACCGATGGAGAGTATGGAAGCCATCTTGAGACGGCGCTGTTTAAGCCAGGCAAGCATCGGGTTTGATCTTATCACAATCCGCGGGTGCGGCGCAGGACGGACCATGGCGCATCGGCAACGCGGTAATCGATAATACCTCCGGGGCCTTCCGACTGAACGATGACACCCTTGGCCATGAGCGAGTCGATACTGCTCTGGTCCGAAAGAATACCGATGACGGGATCGTCACGCTGGATGCTGTGCGCGAGTATGGCCTTTTCAGCGGGACTGAGGGCCGAAAGGCTTTGGATGACAGCCAGGTCCTGCGGCGTGCGGCGTTTGCCGAACAGGCGGGAGAGCAGCGTACCGACGAACACGAAGGACAGCAGGATCAGGCCAATAATGAGCATGAAAAAGAACAGGATGATTTTCATTTATTTCACCGCCGTAAACCGGATGTCCGGATATTTGTCGAGCGTATCGTTGAGATGCCATGCATTGCGGGCCAGGAACACCGGATCGCCGTCATGGTCGTCGGCCAGCGCCGACTGGTTTTTATCGAGAAATTCTTTGAGCTTTTTGGCATCGTCCGATGCAACCCAGCGCGCGGTATAAAGCGGCGCTTCCTCGAACTTGACCGGAATGTTGTATTCGGTGCGGATGCGGTCGGCCAAAATTTCAAACTGCAGTGCGCCGACGACACCAACGATCCAGCCGGAATCCATCTTGGGCTTGAACACGCGGGCCACCCCTTCCTCCGCCAGCTGGATCAGCGCGGATTCAAGATGCTTGGCCTTCATCGGGTCTTCGGAGCGCACACGCTGAAGCAGTTCAGGCGCAAAAGACGGAATGCCGGTGAAAACCAGATCCTCGCCTTCGGTCAGGGCATCACCAATGCGAAGGCCGCCGTGATTGGGCAGGCCGATGATATCGCCCGGAAATGCCTCGACTGCCGTTTCGCGTTCATTGGCAAAGAACATCAGGGGCGTGTGCATGGTCAGCATTTTCTGGCTGCGCACATGTTTGAGCTTCATGCCCTTTTTGAATGTGCCCGATGCCAGACGCGCAAAGGCGATGCGGTCGCGGTGCTTGGGGTCCATGTTGGCCTGAATCTTGAAGATAAAGGCAGAGACGTGTTTCTCGCCCGGTTCGACTTTACGGTCTTTCGTCGGCTGGGCCCGCGGTGTCGGGGCCAGCGCCTTTACACCGTTGAGCAATTCGCGCACGCCGAAATTATTGACCGCCGAGCCGAAGAACAACGGCGTCATATGACCTTCCAGATAGGACTGGCGGTCGAAGGGTTTGCACGCGGTACGTACCATTTCGACCTCCTCGCGCATGGCGGCTGCCAGATGCGCGGGGATCAGCTGGTCGATCTGCGGGTCGTTCAGGCCCTGCATCACCACGCCGTCATCCTTGCCGCCGCGTTCAAACAGCTGCAGGCGGTCATGCGCGAGATCATAGGTGCCCTTGAAATCACGGCCGCCGCCGATGGGCCATGTGGACGGGGTCACATCCATGGCCAGTTTCTTCTCAATCTCGTCCATCAGATCAAAGGGCGAGAGCGTGTCGCGGTCCATCTTGTTGATGAACGTAATAATGGGAATGTCACGCAGGCGGCAGACTTCGAACAGTTTCAGCGTCTGGCTTTCAATACCCTTGGCGGCGTCGAGCACCATGATCGCGCTGTCGACGGCCGTGAGCGTGCGGTATGTGTCCTCCGAGAAATCCTCGTGCCCCGGCGTGTCGAGCAGGTTGAAGATCGCGTCGTTGTATTCGAAGGTCATGACGGAAGACACGACGGAAATACCGCGCTCCTGCTCCACCTTCATCCAGTCCGATTTGGCGCGGCGGGCATCGCCCTTGGCTTTGACCTGACCCGCAAGCGTGATGGCACCCCCGAACAGCAGAAGCTTTTCGGTCAGCGTGGTCTTGCCGGCGTCGGGGTGGGCAATAATGGCGAAAGTCCGCCGCCGGGCGATCTGGGTTTCCTGACTCATGCGGCTGTTTCTAGACAGGTTCGGGCGAAAAACCAAGCCGAACATTGACATAATAATGAGATTTGTTTATATCCCGTTTCATGACCGCACGCTCAGCCACATCTGCCCCGCGCCTCAAAACCCTTGTGGAGATTTACACCCACGTGGCGCAGGGCGAAAAACTGGCCCCCATGCATCTGCTCAACCTGATGGATGAGGCCGATCGCAAGACCAAGGGCTCGGGCTGGACGACCGTACGGCATGTCATCGACGCCCTGCCCGCGGGGCGACGCGCATCCGCGCTTTATGATGTCTGGATGTTCGGCCCGGAAGCGGGCAAGCCCGCCGACCTGCTGGATCAGGCCGTGGCAACGATCCGCCCCGGCGATGACAGTGCCAGCCTGCTGACCGCAATTGCCCCGCATTATGCGCCACAGGACCGGGTACCTTTCGATACCGCACGCCTGCGCAGATTACTGGCCGCCGTCGACCGTTTTCCCCTTCATACCCGCAAATCCACCGCCATGACGCTGGAGAGCATGTATCGCAGCGTGCCGGATGCCCATGCCGCCATCACCGCATGGAAAACAACGCTGGACCAGCCCACGCTTAAGGCGAAAGCCCTGTCTGTCGCCGACTTTCAGGCGCAGATCGGCAAACTCGCGCTTTAAATCCGGGGTGACGGCACCGCCAGATGCCAGTATAAATGGCGGCCATGGATAAAGCCGTTCTCGCCGCCGAATACCCCACCCCGTTTTACGTCTATGACGCCGACATGATCCGCGCGCGCGTCGCCGAGCTGAGCGACGCCTTCGCCGGACAGAGAGTGTCCCTGCACTATGCCATCAAGGCCAACGACAATCCCGCCGTCACATCGATTGCGGCAAAGGCCGGTATCGGCGCCTGCCTTGTGTCAGCGGGCGAAATGAAACGCGCCATTGCCGGCGGCATGAAAACCGAACTGATGCTGATGAACGGCGCGGCGAAGTCGGATGCGGATATCGTCTTTGCGCTGGAAAACAATATCGGCCAATTGAATATCGAGTCACTGCCCGAAATCGAAGTCGTCGCCGATATTGCAAAATCGCTGGGCAAGACCGCCACCATCTGTCTGCGCGTCAATCCGGAAGTCGCCGCCAGCACACATACCAACATCGCCACCGGACGGCGTTCCGATAAATTCGGCATTCTGGTCGAAGATTTACCGGAAGCCGCACGCATCATCGCATCGCGCCCGGAACTGAAATGGGTTGGCCTGTCCGCGCATATCGGCAGCCAGATCCATGACGTGGAAGAACTGCGCGCGGGATACCAGGCGCTGGTGAACATTTTTAAATCGCAGGACAACCCGCATCTGGATCGCCTCGACCTTGGCGGCGGCTTCGGCGTTTCATATAAAGGCGACGCCTATGCCCGCCCCCGTGATTTCGCGCCCGTCGTGGCCGAAATCACCAAGGAGCTGCAGGCACGCGGCGTACGCATCCAGCTGGAACCGGGGCGCTTCGTCGCCGCCGAGTCCGGCACACTGGTCACCAAGGTCATGTTTGTCAAAAAGTCAGGCGGATACAATTTCGTCATGGTCGATGCCGGCATGAACGACCTGATCCGCCCGGCCCTTTATCAGGCGTACCACCCTATCAAACTGGCGCGTGTATCAAACGCCAAGGACATGCCATGCGTGATTGCCGGGCCCGTGTGCGAGAGCAGTGATATTTTTGCCCGCGACCGCATGCTGCCCGAAGACATCAAACGTGGCGATATCATCGAGATCGGCTATGCGGGCGCTTATGGCTTTACCATGAGCAGCCAGTACAACGCACGCGACCGACTGGCAGAAGTGATGATCGAGGGCAATACGCACCGCCTTATCCGCCGCGCATTCACCGCGGAAGAGTTCGACAAGGCGACGC
>CALBME010000212.1 GCA_937896295.1 uncultured Micavibrio sp.
GGTCGTGTCTATGAACCAAAGCGCGTATGAGGGCACGCCGTTATAGGTCATCAACTCGCCCTTGACGCGCAGCCAGCGTTCGTAGCGCCCTTCGATCTGCAGAACAACATCCTGTTCAAATGAACGTGGATGGTTGTGCAAAACCCTTTCGAGTTCCGGGCCGAGAAAACTGGCGAGCGGGTAATTGTGGATGATACCGCGATAACCGATGAGGGGGCCGAAGGCGGGGTTGGCGTAGATGACGGAATAATCGCTTCCGCCCACGAGGCAGAAACCAAAAGGCGCAGTGTCGATGACCGACAACAGATCGGTCTGCAGCCCCTGAAGCATTCTGGTCAATCCACCGTTCGCGTGACGTTCATCCCCGGAACGAACATGCCCGGGGTTGTATCAAGTGTACGTTTAAATTATGAAAATTTATTAAATTTCAGGGACATAGACATAAAAGAAGGAGCATGGTTTTATAACGCTTCAATACAAGGAGAAAACAATGGGTTATACGGTAGCCGTCATCGGCGCCACGGGCGCTGTCGGGCATGAGATGCTGTCCACGCTGGAAGCGCGCAAATTCCCCGCGGACAAAGTGATTCCGCTGGCGTCCCGTCAATCGGCGGGCCGCGAGGTGTCTTACGGGGAGAAAGACATTCTTAAGGTCCAGGCGCTCGACAGCTTTGATTTCAAAGGGGTGGATATCGTCCTGTCCTCCGCCGGGGCCAAGGTTTCGGCCGAATTTGCACCCATCGCCGCGAAGGCAGGTGCGATCGTGATCGACAATACATCGCATTTTCGCATGGATCCCGACGTTCCCCTGGTCGTGCCGGAGGTCAATCCTGAAGCCATCGCCGATTACAAAAAGAAAAACATCATTGCCAATCCGAACTGTTCGACCATCCAGATGGTCGTTGCCCTCAAGCCTCTGCATGACATTGTACGCATCAAACGCGTGGTCGTATCGACGTATCAGTCGGTATCAGGCGCGGGCAAGGACGGTATGGACGAATTGTTCGAACAGTCGCGCAAATTCTTCGTCACTGATGGCATCAAGCCGCAAGTGTTTGCCAAGCAGATCGCCTTTAACGTGATTCCGCAGATCGATGTGTTCATGGAAGACGGTCACACGAAGGAAGAATGGAAAATGATGGTGGAAACCAAGAAAATCATGGGCGGCGATATCAAGGTCAGCGCGACCTGCGTGCGCGTGCCTGTCTTCATCGGTCATTCTGAATCCGTTCATGTCGAGTTTGAAGGTGAAATGTCGCCTAAGATGGCGCGTGCTGCCTGGAAACGCGCGCCGGGTGTATCGGTGATCGAGCGTGACAGCGAAATGGAATATGTGACGCCTGCCGAAATCGCGGGCGAAGATGATGTCTTCATCAGCCGCGTGCGTTCCGACCAGACGGTCGATAACGGTCTCGCCTTCTGGTGTGTGTCGGACAATATCCGCAAAGGAGCGGCGCTGAACGCGGTGCAGATCGCCGAGGTCTTAATAAAAGATTACCTCTAAACGAGGGTATCCATCACAACTTCAGGAAAAACGAGTCGAAACTTCGTTTTTCCTAAGTTGAGAAAAAATAAAGAATCCTTGCCTTGGGTGCGGCAGATTGGCTAAGGTCTGCCTCGTCCGAATAGATATAGGATTGATTCTGATGAAGGCGCCTTTTCCACTTCCCGACATTGTTTTGAAAGACGTTCGTGCCGGCCATGTCCGTGACGTGCTGCGTCACATGACCGATGCGCTGGAACTGGCAGAAGGCGTCAAGGCTGCGGACCTCATGAAGGTTTTGATGGATGCAGAAATGACGGGCGGTTCCGCGATTGGCGACGGTGTCGCCGTGGTCAGCGCCCGGGCGTCGTCCTCACTTGTTCCGCGCCGTATCTGCGGTTTTGCGCATCTGGCCAAACCTGTCGCCTTTCGTGGCGTCGAACAGCACCCTTGCGATCTTGTGTATGTGATGGTTTCGCCGGACACTGAAACGCAGGCGCATCTGCGTGATCTGTCCAAGGTCATCCGCACCCTGCGTGACCGCGATTTCATCGACCGCCTGCGCGCAACACCAAATGCGGAACGCATGTCGCACCTGTTCCAGGCCCGTGAAATCGCGCTCAGCCGCGCTGCTTAAAGAAATAATGCCGGATATAAAAAGGGCCCGTCAGAAGGGCCCTTTTATTTACTGCACCATTACGGGCAGAAGATTTTTGTTACGGGCTGCCAATGCGGCCAGATCCTCGCTTGCCTCGATGCTCAGGGGCTGGCCGTCTGCGCCGTGAACGGCATAAGCGGCAACGCCGCCACGCTCAATCTTTTTCACATAGGCGACGACCGGTACGCCAAACGCGGCGAAATCGGACATTTTCATGATCAGGTGATCGTGCTGTCTTGGGTTATTCATGTCGGCCCTCCACATCGATGACTTGTTCCGCTGACTTCGCGGCTTTCTTGATGGCGATCTTCTGCACCTGGCTTTCCGGCACGATGCGTTTCAGATCAATATGCAGTAAGCCATTATCCAACGTCGCATCAGCGATTTCAATTCCATCGGCAAGAACAAAAGATTTCTGGAACTGTCTTGCGGCAATGCCACGGTGCAGGAAAATCCGGTTTCCATCATCCGTCTGTTTGCCGCGGACGGTGAGGGTGTTGTTATCAATTTCGACGTCCAGATCCTCCATCGAAAACCCGGCGACGGCCAGGGTTATGCGCAGAGCCGTTTCACCGGTCTGTTCGATGTTGTAGGGCGGATACCCATCCCCACCGGATTTTTTAAGACGGTCGAGCGAGCGTTCAAAATGTTCAAAACCCAAAAAAAGGGGAGAATCGAAAAGCGTCAGTCTGGTCATGTTCGTCCTTGTAAAAGCGACAAAATATCCCGGCCCTTAAAGGCACCGGTCTTTACCATTATATAGGACTATAATCCGGAAAAGCTACTGGTGTTTTTTAGTAAACGTGCGGTCGCAATAGCCGCAGCGGACCGTGTCGGCACCGTCAAATGTGTAATAGACCAGCGGGTGGCCCAAAGCGCCGTTGCCGCCGTCGCACGCCACTTCGTCTGCGTGAGGGTCGATCTGGATCACTTCGTGGCTAATCTGCGGATTCGACATGAAAAAATAACGTTTCGCTTAACGGTTTGGTTACTGTTTACCGGCTATACATTGACTATTATTCCTTTGTTTTTCAAGGGCGACTTTGAGACCACGTATTTTGACCAAGCCACAACCGATGCAGCCTGTTTTTACGGACAATCCTGCCGCGCTCAGTCAGGCCTCGCGCTATACCGAGGTGCTGGTGGATGCGACCAAGATCCTGCAGGACTGGCGCCAGTCGCTGTTCGCGCATGAGCTGGTCGATGCCAACGGGTTCGTGAAGGGGGACGACGATATCAACGAAAGCCGCCTGGAAAAGCGTGAAATGGTCCGCTCGCGCCTTGTGGCGGGGCAGGCTTTGGAAAAGCCTGTCCTTGGTATCGGCATCTTCGACAATATTGAGATCGGTGCCGGGTCCGATACGCTGGCTACACTGGTGATGGAGGGGATTACGGTCCTGCCCGTCCATGTGCGCGTCAACCAGGTCGATGAATTTAAGGCCTTTTGCGTTTAGGCCGGATTGTCTAACCTGCCGCTTATGGCACAGCTGAAACTCACGAATTCCATGGGCCGCCGCAAGGCGGTTTTCGAACCTCTGGACCCCAATCATGTCGGTGTCTATGTGTGCGGACCCACGGTCTACAACTATGCCCATATAGGCAATGCACGACCGGCGGTGGTATTTGACGTTTTGCGGCGCGTGCTTTCGCATCTGTATCCCAAGGTCACGTATGTTTCCAACATCACGGACATAGACGACAAAATCATGAACGCCGCGATGGAAACGGGCCAGTCCATCGACACGATCACGAATAAATTTACGGATATCTATAACGCCGATATGGCGGCGCTGGGCGTTTTGCCGCCGGATCATCAGCCGCGCGCGACGGATACGATTCCTGAGATGATCACGCTGATCGAAAACCTGATCGCCCGCGGGCATGCCTATGAGGCAGAAGGGCATGTCCTGTTCGATGTACCGTCCTTCAAAGATTACGGCAGGCTGTCGGGCCGCAACCGGGATGAACAGATCATGGGCGCGCGCGTGGATGTCGCGCCGTATAAGAAAGATCCGACCGATTTCGTTTTGTGGAAACCCTCCAGCCCCGAACAACCGGGTTGGAACAGCCCCTGGGGTCGCGGACGTCCGGGATGGCATATCGAATGCTCGGCCATGTCGGAAAAATACCTCGGCATCAATTTCGACATCCATGGCGGTGGTCTGGACCTGACGTTCCCACACCATGAAAATGAAATCGCCCAAAGCGTGTGCGCCCATGACCATAGCGGGTTTGCCCGCGTATGGCTGCATAATGGATTTCTCGCGGTCGAAGGCGAAAAGATGTCGAAATCGATCGGGAATGTCCTGCTGGTGCATGACCTGTTGAAAGACGCCCCGGGTGAAGCGATGCGCTTCGCCCTGCTGGCCACTCATTACCGGCAGCCTTTCGACTGGACCCAGCGTGGGCTGGAAGAAGCAACGACAACTTTGACACGGTTCTATACTGTTGCCGACAGTGCCTCAGGCGACGGCGTCATCGACCCTGAGTTTCTTGAGGCGCTATGCGATGATTTGAACACCCCGCTGGCCATTGCGCGTCTGCATGCGCTGGCGAAGGCCGGGAACGGCGCAGATCTCAAGGCATCGGCCAATCTGCTGGGGCTCCTGCAGGGCGATCTGAATACATGGACCGCATGGTTTACCAAGGCTATCGACACGGCGGCGGTCGAACAGCTTATTGCGCAGCGCAATCTGGCCCGTGCCGCCAAGAACTGGGCGGAGTCCGACCGCATCCGCGATCAGCTTGCTGGTATGGGCGTCTCGATTAAGGATAATAAGGACGGAACCACAAGCTGGTCGGCCACTTAAGCCTTTGATAGAATCGGCTCATGCGCCGGTTCGCCCTGATCTGCATCCTTTCATTCTTCGCCGCTTGGCCGGCGCAGGCGGAAACCATTACGCTGGTCGGTGATGAGTGGTGCCCGTATATCTGCAGCGGTGATACCGGCCGCCCCGGCCTTCTGGTTGAAATTGCCCGCAAGGCGCTGGAAAAAGACGGTATCAAGGTCGAATACAAAACCATGCCATGGGCGCGGGCCGTCAAGGACACCCGCGCGGGGAGGTATACGGCAGTCTTGGGGGCGCTGCATGAACCGTCATCCGACCTGGTTTTTCCCAGCATGGCGCAGGCCCAGTCCGTGGTAACTTTTTATACCCGCAAAGGGACAGCTTGGCGGTTTTCGGATTTATCGGATCTGTCGCGTGTATCGCTGGGCACGATTGCCGATTATGCGTATGACCGGACACTCGATGATTACATCCTGCGGTATAAGAATGATATGACCCGCATCCAGCCGGTGGCGGGGGAAAAGGCGCTTGCCAGTAACGTCAAAAAGCTTCTGATCGGACGTATTAATGCAACGGTCGAGATGGCAGCCGTTATGGAGTATTATTTAAGCATGACCGATCTGCGCAAGCAGGTTGTCCCCGCTGGCCGCATGCCCCAGACGCAGGATTTGTTCATCGCGTTTTCACCGCGTGAGAAACGCGCGTGGGAGTATGCCGCCGCCGTAAGCGCGGAGACGGAGCGTCTCGTCTTAAGCGGGGAGATGAGCGAAATATGGGCGCATTATCATCTGTCCAGTGATGCCGCCGGGAAGGATATGCCATGAGTTTCGACAGAATTCCTTTTTCATCGTCACTGGCATTCAAGACGACGGCCAGTGTTTTTGTGCTCACGCTCGGTGTGATGGCGGCAGGCGGTTATTTCATCACCAGTGGCGTATACGAAATGAATCTTGAAAATCTGAAGCGAGATGCCGCGTCGAGCGCCAAATTTGCGGCCAAGACACTGGCCCGGCCTGTATGGGACATCAATGAACAGGCAGTCAAAGAAGACCTGATCTCGCTGTCACAGAATGAAATTTTCTGCGGCGCACGGGTTTTGGATGCCGACGGAAAAGTTTTTGTTGATGCCGGCTATCCGGTCAGAGCCGGCGCTGACCAAAGTCCGGTCCTTGAACCCATCATGTTCCTGGACCCGATTGAAAAGGCCAACAAGATCATTGGGACTTTGCAGGTCTGTACCACATCGGCACCGCTGAAAGCGCAGGTGTGGACCGTTTTTGAGCGGCTTTTGATTTCGTTTGGATTCGTTGCCGCGGGTATCATGGTGGCGCTTCATTTTTCGCTGAAAATCATTCTCAAGCCCTTGCGCCGTTTTCAGAGCGCGATCGGTCAGTTTCAGAAAACGCTTACACCCATTGTCGAGCCTGAATTAAACCGCAAAAATGAAGTCGGGTATCTGGTCAAAAGCTTTAACCGCATGGCTGTTTCACTGGCCGATACGTATGTGGCGCTTAAGACCGCCAAGGACGAGGCTGAAGAAGCTTACCGCGTGAAGACAGATTTTTTTTCCAACATGTCGCATGAACTGCGGACGCCGCTGAACAGCGTTATCGGCATGACGCAATTGCTGGAAACGCGCCCTATGGATGATGAGCAGCGCGAAATGTTCACGAGCATTCATCGCTCGGCAGAGGCGTTGCTCAAAATCGTCAACGATATTCTGGACGTTTCCAAGATCGAGGCAAAACAGATCCAGCTGGAATACCTTTCTTTCGATGCATGGAATGAAATCCGCGAAGCTGTTCAGTCCCTGCAACCACAGGCGTTGAGCAAGGGGCTGAATTTAGGTTTTCAGATCGATGGCCACGCGCAGCCGGTTTTTGGCGATCCGTCCCGTTTTGGCCGTATTCTGCTTAATCTGGTCAGCAATGCCATTCATTACACGGAAAGAGGGTCCGTCATTGTGCGCGCACGATCAGAGACGCAGGGAAATGACAGAGTTGTGCTGCATGTATCCGTGGTTGATACGGGTATCGGTATTCCGGCAGATAAAATAGACGCCATTTTTGAAAAATTTACGCAGGCGGATACTTCTACCACGCGCAAATATGGTGGTACCGGGCTGGGCCTTACCATTACGCGCGATCTTGTCGATCTCATGGGTGGAGTCATCGGTGTCGAGAGCGAACCGGGGCAGGGTTCAACATTCTTTTTTTCTATCCCCTTCGACCTGCAGGATAAAACTGGCATGGCGGGACGACCGGAGAAATTCACCGATATGCGCCCGCGCCGTCAGCCCAGCATCAGTGCCGAAAATGCACGCATATTGCTGGCAGAGGATCATCCGTCAAACCAGCTGTTCATGAAAAAACTGTTCCAGAATCTGGGGGTGCGTCATTTCACTATTGTCGAAAACGGACGCGAGGCGCTGCGTGAGCTTGATCTGAATGCCTATGATCTCGTGCTTATGGACTGTCATATGCCGGAGCTGAACGGTTACGATACGACCATCGCCATCCGCGATCTGGACGATCCTATCCGCCGTAACCTGCCGATCGTGGCCATGACCGCCAATGCCATGCCGGAAGATGAAGCCCGCTGCCTGAATTGTGGTATGGACGCCTATATCAGCAAGCCGGTCGATATCGGTGTCTTTAAGCAAAAACTCAGCCCTTGGATCACATTCGCGGCGCAGGCCGGAGAGCCAGCACCTGCCCAGAATGCGGCGCCTGCTGACCTTGAGAATCTGCGCGTCAATGCTGCAGGCGATGCCGAATTCGAACGTGAAATGATCGCGTTGTTCGTCAGTCAGTCGGAAAAGCAGCTTGCCGAACTCGAAGCCATGTGTATAGACGGGGATAGCGAAGCGTGGGTTGAGCTTGCGCACGCATTCAAAGGTACGGCGGGCAGTGTCGGTGCCGAACGTATGCGGCATATTTGCGTGCGGGCACAGAAAATGGTTCAGGCGTCCGCGGCGGAACGTGCGAAGGTCGCGACCGAAATACGCAAGGCGTATGATGCCGTTCTTGCGTATCTGAAGGCAGAAAAGCTTTATCCCTAAAGCGTGCGTGCGGCGACAAAAGTCGGTGCGTTGAGCAGGTGCTGAAACAGCGTATCGCGGCTAAAAGGTTTTACGATGAAACCGGCCGCGCCTGATTCCTTGACGCTTAAGACCGTTTCCTTGGCGGTGTCGGAACTGATGAGCACTGCGTGGATGTTGGGATCAAATTTTTCGCGCGCAATCTTAACGATGGGCGGACCCTTGTAATCGCGCAGGTGAATGTCGACAAACGCGATATTGGGCGCCTGATCTTCATATGCCTCAAAGAATTTTTCCGCCGTATCGACGGCAATGACGGTACCAAAGATTTTAAGGATTTTTTCTGCCGTGCGCAGGATGATCGGATCGTCGTCGAGGACAATGATGGTGTTGGTGTTGCGCATCAGACGTTTGTACGCCATCTGAAGCATGCGGTCGCCGGGGCCGATCAGCTGGCCCAACACCTTGGTCAAAAGCGCCAGGCTTTGTTCGCTTAGGTCGCCCATCATGATCCGGGAGGCCCCGGCGGGCCATGTCTCCGTCACTTCCTTGTCGATGTCGGCCAGTACGGGGCGCATGCGAACCGGTGCCACGATCAGCATTTCGCGGTGAGGCGTATAGACAAAGGCGGTATAGTTTTCCGCAGAAAAGCGGGTCTTTGCGACCGACTGAATGGCGTCGATCGCGCTTTCCGGTGCCTCGGGCGAGAGGCGGATATGCATATAAATCATATCCTTGCCCTGTTTACGGTTCACGGCAAGGTATTGAAGCGTTTCGCTGAGCTGGCGTTTAAACATGCGACGATCGTCCAGAAGTTCCCCTGATATCTTAATGGATTTCGGGGGTGGAGGTTAAGAGCAATGTTATTTGAGGCGCAGGCCCACGATTTCCCAGTTTAGTGCGCCGCGACGCACGAGCAGCAGGGTGGGCTGGCCTTGAGCGTTGTTCATGATGAAGGTGCCCGGACCCGACCAATCTCCATGGCTGAGCAGTGTCGCGGGGCTGGTGGACAGGCCCATGGAATCGCGGCGGGGTTTTTCTTTGAATACGTACACCATGGCCTGTGGCGTGACGGCCATGCTCAGGAACATGTGTGAAAGGCTGTTGGCCAGACGGTCGGCGGCATTCGCGCTTTGCGGTTCGATTCCCATACGCATGGCGAAATCATCCTGAAGCGATGCCTGCACGGCATCGAAATCCACTATCTGGTCGACGGTGATCGCATCCTCGTTTTCCAGGGCGCGGGTCAGCTTGGCGACCGCAATGTAGGGCATGGCACCGTATACCAGTACGGCAAGGACAAGGATAAGGACGATAAGCTTTTTCATGGGGCCGAGATTAGAGGGGTATCAGCCAAATGAAAAGGCTTGCGCATTACGAAAAATGCGCAAGCCTGAGGTATCTAAAAACCGTGTTTTATGCGGCGGCAGCTTTGGCGGCGGGCGCAAGCGAGGGTTCGATCCAGCCGATGTTTCCATCGGGGCGGCGGTATACCGCGTTTAGGGAATCGGTCTTGGGATTTTTGAACAGGATAAAATCCTGATGCGCGAGGTCCATGCGCATCACGGCCTCGGACACTGAAAGGGCCGGAATAGTTGTTGCGGATTCCGCCACAATGACGTGATCGTCGCCGGTGGGAGATTTCTGTAGCGGTTTGTTCAGTTGTGCCGTCAGTTCCGCGTCTTCGTCTGCGATATCGACACCGTCGGTCTGCAGGATGTAGTCGCGCGCCTGAATAAAGGCGGTATCGGGCGTTTTTTCGAGGCGTTCGTGGTGATCGCGCAGGCGCGTCTTATAACGGCGCAGCTGCTTGGCGACGCGGTCCACAGCCTCGTCAAATGCTGCGTAAGCATCGTTGTTTTCAGCGGTGGCCTGAACCTTGACGTCGTGCCCAACGTGGAAAAGAACGCTGGCGCGGAAAAGATACTGTGCAGGCTTGCTGAAGGTAACGGAAGCGTCGGTCACCCGGTTGAAATATTTGGATTTGATGTTTTCAAGTTTTTCTTCGATATGGGCGCGCAATGCATCGCCGACATCCACATGTTGGCCTTTGACGGACAGATTCATGGATGAGCTCCTACTTCTTTTAGTTTTAAGGATAGAGATATTTTACACCTAATGAGGTGGTGACAAAAGACCCCTGTTTCAAGTGTGTGCTTGTAAAAGTTAAGGTGTTGTTAACCGCCCAGGGCGGCTTTGTTGCGCTTGCGCCGGCGACGGTCCGCGGATGACCCCAAACCCGCGGCCTCCCTGTATTTGGCGACGGTACGGCGGGCAATATCGATGCCTTCGGCCTTTAACTTTTCTGCGATGTCGTCATCCGATAAGACAGAATCAAGGGATTCAGCATCTATCATAATCTTGATCTTCGCCTTGATCGCCTCAGCCGCGAGTTCGGTGCCGCTGCCGGAACCCACGCCGGAATCGAAGAAGTATTTTAGTTCGAACAGGCCGCGCGGCGTGCCGATAAATTTATTCATGGTGACGCGTGATACGGTCGATTCATGCACGCCCACCACTTCGGCAATGTCACGCAGAGTCAGGGGCTTAAGAAATTCAACACCGAACAGGAAAAACCCGTCCTGCCGTTCAATGATTTCGGATGCAACTTTCAGGATGGTTTGCGCACGCTGGTCAAGGGCGCGTACCAGCCAGTTGGCTGATGCCATACGGTCGTTGAGATATTGCTTATCTCCCCTGGCGGCGGCCTTTTGTTTATCGGCGCTGCCAACGGCCGCGTTCATCACGATGTTCGCATATTCCTGATTGACCAGAACCTTGGGCAGAGTGTCGTGATTGAGTTCGACTTTCCACCCGCCGCCCAGTGTTTTGGGGATCGGGCGCATGATGACATCGGGCAGGGCGGTCTGCGCGATGGAATGATCGAATGCGGAGGATGGCTTGGGATTGAGTTCGCGGATTTCGCGGATCATGTCCGCAACATCCTCCATCTCCACGCCGCAGGTCCGGGCTAGTCCCTTGAGATCACCATCGGCCACCTTTTGCAGGTTGGCAAGGCAGGCCTGCATGGCGGGGTCGAGACGGTCGCGTTCAGCCAACTGCAGGGCCAGGCATTCCGACAGGTCGCCTGCGAATACGCCGGTGGGGTCGAATTTTTTCATGCGGGCCAGTAACGCATCGATACGGTCGACGGGGCAGCCAAGTTGCTGTGCCAGATTGTCGATGCTTTCGCGCAGATACCCGGCTTCGTCCAGACGGTCGATCAGGAGGGCGCCAATCATGCGTTCAGCCGGCGCATCGGTCATGATGGTCAGTTGTTCAAGCAGATGCGTGCGCAGGGTTTTCTTTTCGGTCATGCGTTCGGTGAACGCATTGTCCTCATCACCGTCGAAAGAAACGCTGCCGCCTTTGCCGACATTGGCCCAGTCGGAGCCGGTATCGAACGAGGCATCCTCGAAATTCTTGTCCATATCATCGCCGTCGTCTTCGGCGGGCGGGGGAGCAACGTCATCATCGCCGTCGCCTTCCGCTGGTTTTTCGTCTTTTTCAAGAAACGGATTTTCAGCAAGCTCGTTTTCGAGGTAGCCGGCCAGTTCGATGTTATTGAGTTGCAGAAGCGAGATGGCTTCGCGCAGCTGCGGCGTCATGATCAGCTGCTGCGCGCCTTTGAGTTCAAGCGATATCTTGGGCTTAAAATCCGCCATGGCCTATTTTACCACTGATGCGCCCGAGCTTAAAACGATGTTTTTAAGAGGTTTTGTAAAAGAAATTTTCACCCAGATAGACGCGTTTCACGTCTTCGTTGGCCACGATTTCTTTAGGGGTGCCTTCGGTCAGGACCTGACCGTCATGAAGGATGTAGGCGCGGTCGACGATATCAAGCGCTTCGCGCACGTTGTGGTCGGTGATCAGCACGCCGATGCCGCGGGTTTTCAGATAGGCGATCAGCATGCGGATGTCACCGACGGCGATGGGGTCAATACCGGCCAGCGGCTCGTCAAGCAGCATGAATTTCGGCCGGCAGGCCAGTGCGCGAGCAATTTCAAGACGGCGGCGTTCGCCGCCCGAAAGCGCCATGGAAGGTGTGCGGCGCAGGTGCGCGATGGAAAATTCCTCCAGCAGTTCTTCGAGAAAGCGTTCCTGGTCGCGTTCCGATAATTCAGATCCCTGCAAAACCGCGCGAATATTGTTTTCAACATCAAGGCCGCGGAAGATGGATGCCTCCTGCGGCAGGTATCCGATCCCGAGGCGCGCACGGCGATACATGGGCAGGCGCGTGATGTCCTGGCCATCCAATAGGATATTGCCGCCATCCGCGTGGATAAGACCGGTCATGATATAAAACAGGGTGGTCTTACCCGCACCGTTGGGGCCAAGCAGGGCCACCGACTCACCACGTTCGACCCGCACCGATACATCGCGCAGAACCGGGCGCTTTTTGTAGGACTTGGCGACATGCAGGGCGGACAGGCCGGGCTCGACCGTGCGCAGATGCGCCTTTGGTTTGGATGGTGTGGTCATCGGCCTTGGTTGTAGCGCCGCTGGTGCAACGCGTCAAATTTGCTTCAAGAAACAATTATAGGGCTAAGGTCTTGAAAATTCAAGGTTTGGGCCTTTATTGTCCCGGATAAAAGACCCCGCGCACCCGCGTGTCGGGGGCGGTACCGTCCGCGGAAGCGGGTGCGCCTGCCGGGTCGCCCCCGCCGAAAATGCGGCTGATATTGGTATTCATGTCGACCTCGCCCCGTGCTCCGGTGATGACGTTGTCGCCCCGGTCGATGCGGACATTGCCGGTGATGGTGGCGACATTGGTGCCGGTGCGGTATATGCCCCTGTCGCCTCGCATGACGTCTGTGGGGGTGGTGATGACCACGTTGCCGATGGCCTCAAGCTGATCGAGTTTGGACTCGCCTGTTTCAATATCTTTCTTAAAGCGTCCAATCAGGCGGTCGGCGGTCAGTACGTCGTCACCGCGTACGGCCCGCGCGTTGCCATAGGCGTTCATTTCATTTTTACCAGCGTCGTAGGTCATTTTGTCCGTGCAGGTGACGGTATCCGTGGCGGTCTGAAGTTTCAGGTTATTACCGGTCAGTTCGGAGAAGCCGCTGGCGACGTCGTAATACCCCTGCTGTCCGGTTGCGCGGCTGCCATCCGAGATGATCAGTACGTTGCCCTGCGCGTCGATGCGGCTGATGGTGGTGCCTCCCTTTTTTCCGGATGCCGGATCTTTGGGTTGGTCCGTATATTTTGCGATCAGCGTATCGCCGTGCAGTTCAGTCGTACCCTGCTTGGCAATGGCATCCTTGCGCGCGATATATACCTGTTCAGTGCGGTTCCATTCCAGGGATTCCTGCGCCGTGACTTCGATCGGCAGTTTGGAGGAAGCGGTTTTTTCCTGTGCAAGCGCAGGGCAGGCGCCCATCAACGCAAGAACCGCGCAGGCCAGCCATGCATGTCCGGATAGGCGCATTCTAGGAGTTCCCTTCTTTGGTCGGATCGATGGATGATCTGGAATTGTTGATGATCAGTTTCGCAGGGCCCGGAAATATGGTGAGCATGCCGCCGTTCTTGACCACCATGCCCTGTGCCGTCAGGTGACCCTGGGGGCCATCGACGGTGACAGGTGTGTCCGTATTCGATTCATTGTTCTTCAGATCGACGAACAGTTTTTGTGTATTCATCACCGTGCCGTCGGAACGGGTCAGAACAACGTCGTCATTCAGGGTCAGATGCTGCGCCGCCTGTGCGAAGAGGCCCGTCTTCGACTCCGCTGTCATCGAGTCTGTTTCGTTCAGCGTGATCATACCTTTCGGGGCGGTCAGTTCGATGTTGTCGGGGTTGTCTTTTTGCTGCACGGCCTCGGTTGAGGTCAGTTTGAAGGGGCGGCCTTTTGAGTCGACGGAAGAAAAATTGGCGTTGATCAAACGGTTCTGTGTTGCGGCCTGGCGCAGCGATGCCTCGTCCAGCTTGCTGGGGGCAAGGCGGCGCTCGGAAATCTCGACCTCTATTTTCGGCCAGATCATCAGGATCGCCACGATTACCAGCGCGACCAGCGGCAACAGCAGGCGCAGGCGTGTGACGCGGTTTGTGTGCGTGCGGTCGCGGGGCGCAAAGCGTACGGCGCGACGACGGTCGTCGAGCATATCAAGACGCGGCTTTTCGCGGGGCGCTTGCGTGTCGTTATCCGTCGTCATGATTAAATCAATCAATCCATTTTTTGGCGTCAAATTACGCCGGCCTGCAGGCATGCCTGAATGCGGATCAGCCCCGCCAGCCGGTTGTCTTTCATGACCAGCAGGCTGGTGATGGGGGTTTTGAATGTCTTGAGCATCATGTCCACCGCCTCGGCCGCCAGCGCATCCGGCAGGATCGAACGCGGGTTGGTGGTCATCACGTTGCCAGCCTTTTCGCTTAACAGCGTCGGGGACATATGGCGTTTGAGATCGCCGTCCGTGATGATGCCGGCAACCCCGCCCTTATCGTCCTCGACGATGACGCAGCCGACGTTTTTTTCGGTCATCAGCAGTAATGTTTTATCCATGGTCGTATCGACGCGTACGATGGGCAGATTCTGCACCGGGTCCATAAGGTCGGATACTTTTTTCAGGCGCTGGCCCAGTTTTCCACCCGGGTGGAAAACACGGTATTGGTCTGGCGTCAGGCCTTTTCGTTCCAGCAGGGTCACGGCAATCGCATCGCCCAGTGCCATGGTGATCGTGGTGGAGGTGGTCGGCGTGTGAATGTTTTCCGCTGCTTCCTTGACGTCCGGCAGTGCCAGAACGATGTCGGAATGCTGAGCCAGCGTCGAGCCGGACCGTGATGTGATGGCGATCAGCGGGATGGCAAAACGACGTGTGTACGCGATGATGTCGGAGAGTTCCGGCGCCTCGCCCGAATTGGACATCGCGATGACGACGTCACGCTCCGTGATCATGCCGAGGTCGCCGTGGCTTGCCTCGCCCGGGTGAACGAACTGCGCCGGCGAGCCGGTCGATGCCAGCGTGGCGGCAACCTTGCGTGCGACATGGCCTGATTTGCCCATGCCGGTGACAATGATGCGCCCGCCAGCGGCGGTGGCTTTTTCCAGTTTTTCAATGGCGTGACCAAAACGTGCATCGAGGCCGTCGGCGAGGGCGTTCAGGCCGTCACGTTCAGCAATAATGGCGGAGCGGGCAATCGTCAGGATATCGCGGTTCATGTCTTTTTACGTGTCGTGGGATTAGTGGGAGAAAATATCCGGATCTTCCCATTCCAGCAGATCGAGTTCGGCGCGTGTGGGCAGGAAGTCAAAGCATTCCTGTGCCAAACGGTCGCGTTCTTCGCGGACCAGAAGGGCATCAAGCTTTTCCTTGAGGGCGTGCAGATGCAGGACGTCGTTCGCGGCATAAACCATCTGTTCGTCCGAGAGCTTGTCGGCGCCCCAGTCTGACGTTTGTTGCTGTTTGCTGATTTCAACCTGAATAAGGTCGCGCAGCAGGTCCTTGAGACCGTTGCGTTCGGTAAAGGTGCGGGTCAGTTTGGCGGCGATTTTCGTGCAATATACCGGTGCGGTACGCACGCCGAGGTAGTGCTGCATCGCCGCGACGTCAAAACGCGCGAAGTGAAAAATTTTCAGCAGGTTTTTGTTCGTCATCACGCTTTTCAGGTTTTGAGCGTTGGCGTAGTCGTTGGGGCCGAGTTTGACGAGGTGGGCGTCTCCGTCACCTGCGGAAATCTGGACCAGGCACAGACGGTCACGCTGAACTTTCAGTCCCAGCGTTTCGGTATCAACCGCGATCGAGGGGCCGAAGGTCAGGCCGTCGGGAAGGTCGCCGTTATGTAGATGAATGGCCATTGGTATTGTCCGTTTCTAACCGCAAAAGCGGGGGGTGTGGGTCCAGCGCACGTTCAGGATGAACGAGCCCATGTCTTCGATATAAAGTGTTCCGGTGCCGGTGTCGCCGTCTTTTGCGTCGCTGATATTGATACGGATGCCGACGGGTTCGCAGTCATTGCCGGTGGTGTGTTCGGCGTCGGGGCAAATCATGGCGTTTCCCGGACCGCTGGCGGACGCCATGGCCTGTTTTTCCAGTTCAAGACCCGGTGTGAGGCGGTCGGGCGCCCAGATGGCGGCGACCAGTAAACGCCCGTCCGGCAGGGGGGCAGTGACCCGTACGGCGGGGCCGTCCCAGGGGGCGCAACCGTCTTCCGCCTGGGCGTCAAGCGTGCGCGCCGCGTGCGCGGTACCAGCCGACAACGCCAGACAGGCGAGCGTGGCAAACAGTCGAAAAGAGCGAGAAAACATCAGGAATAATTTTACGTTTTACCCCTGAAATCAAGGGAAAAGCTTTGGTGCCCAGAAGAGGACTCGAACCTCCACGATCTTGCAACCGCTAGCACCTGAAGCTAGTGCGTCTACCAATTCCGCCATCTGGGCACGAAAAAAGCGTCCTTTCCTTAACCTGCCCTGCGGCCCATGTCAATTGGCTGTTCAAGATTATGGGAGTCATATAATATTCCCGAAGATTCAACGGTTTCCCCTAAAGCCAGGCTGAAAATGAAGGTACTGATTATCGACCGGGATCGTGATAATTGCGATCAAATGACCACTGCCATGGAAAAAGCGGGTATCGGCGTCGTCTGCGAGCCTATCAAGAACAAGGCTGCCGAACTGGTCAAAAACCAGAAATTCGACGCTATTTTCTTCGATCCGACCCCCCAGGCCAACGAAATGCGTGCCTTTATCATGCAGGTCCGCCGGGCGACGGGCGGATTTTTGCCGATTATGATCATGGGGCATCATTTGGCCCAGCAACAGGTTATGGCTGCCGGGGGGAATGACATTCTCAACAAGCCCTTCGGTACCGAGGAGTTGCTGACCAAGGCCAAGAGCGCGGCGCGAATTTCGCATGTCAGCGCATTACTGGCCGACGACAAGGAAGATTTCCCGTCGCGTAGCGGTATTATCGCCAAGTCTGCGTTCAACCAGCTGTTCATCACCTGCCTGGACCGCGCGGACCGTCACGGCGAACAGTCGTCCCTGATTTTCATCGATATCGAGAATCTGGGCGATATAGCGCAGAAGGACGGCAACGACGCCGCACTGAAAGTTGCTGCGAACCTGCATAAGCATATCAGCCGTGTGCGCCGGACGTCGGACATTGCAGGGCAGATCAAGACGGGGTCTTTCTGTCTTCTGCTGTTGCGTCCGATCCGCGAAGATGAACCGTTCCTTGCCGCCAACCGTTTTGCGGAAAGCCTCAAGGAAAACCATGACCTGATTTCGACGTCGCCAACCCGGGCCGTCCTGCGCATCAGCCTGATGACGATCCCGACCGGGGAAATGCCTATCGAACACAGTATTGGAAACGACGCGGCCGCGTCTTAAATCAATCTCCATGACAGAACACGACCCAGACCAGGGTGTACGCGAAAAACTGCTGGCCTTTGCCCGGCAGGAAGGTGCGGGTGCATCCGATGTGATTGCCATGCGTGCCCAGAACCTTGATGTCAGCGTACGCAAAGGCGCGCTTGAGGATGCCGTTCGATCCGAAAGTTTTGGAATCGGACTGCGTGTATTCAAGGGTAGCCGTCAGGCCTATGGATCCACCGCTGATGCCAGTGACGAGGGGTTGCGCAAACTGGCCGCGCAGGTCTGCGCCATGGCCGATGCCGTGCCGCCCGATGAGTTTAGCGTGCTGGCCGATGCCGGTATGCTGGCCAAAACTATCCCTCATCTTGACCTTTACGATGCAGGTACGCCTTTAAACGTGGCGCAACTGGGCGATCTTGCACAGGCGGCGGAAGACGCAGCGCTGGGTGTAAAAGGAATCACCAACAGTGACGGTGCCCATGCGGGGCAGGGCGTTCACTGGATTGGTCTTTCGACGTCGAACGGATTTTCCGAAGGCTATGTGCATAGCGGAGCGCATCTGTCCCTGTCGATGATCGCGGGGACGGGCGATGGCATGGAAACCGATCATGCCGGCGCACAGGCAACCTATCTCAGCG
>CALBME010000213.1 GCA_937896295.1 uncultured Micavibrio sp.
TTTTCGGGGTTTTAAGTTTTTTGCCGTAGAGTTCGAGCGTGTGGTCGACCAGCTCGTACCCGAGTTCACGGGCGATTTCCTCTTTGAGCTTTTCCAGTTTTTCATTCTGAAATTCAATGACCGCACCGGTATCCAGATCAACCAGATGGTGGTGGTGTTCGGCATTGACCTCAAAGCGGGCGAAGTTCTGGCGGAATTCGCGGCGGTCCACCAGGTTCATCTCATCCAGCAGGTTCAGGGTGCGGTAAACTGTGGCCATGGAAATGGACGGATCCAGCACCTTGGCACGGTCGAATACGGACTCTACCGACGGATGGTCTTCGGCCCCTGCCAGAACCTGAAGAATGGTACGGCGCTGGCCGGTCATTTTGACCCCCGCCTTGGCGCACTTGGCTTCCAGATCTTCGAATGTGTCGCGGTCGAGATGCATGGAGACAGATTAGCCCGGTCAGGCCTTCAGGGGCAAGCGGCAGGTAACGGTGGTTCCCTTGTCGATCTGGGAGGCGACGGTCAGTTCGCCGTGGTGCAGTTCCATCATGGCGCGGGCAATGGGCAGACCAAGGCCGGTTCCCTGCCCCTTGGCGATGCGGGGATCGATGACCTGCCCGAACGGACGCATGACTTCATCAATCTTGTCGGCGGGAATACCGATGCCCTCGTCCCGCACCTCGATCACCAGATGATTGTCCTCGGCGCGGGCGGCGATGTAGATACGTCCACCTTTGTGCGAGAATTTGACCGCGTTGGATAACAGGTTCAGGAGAACCTGACGGATCAGCCGTGCATCCACACGCACGAGTCCGAGATTGTCGGAAATGCTCAGATCCATGGTCAGGTCGTTTTCGACGGCACGGGCGCGCATCAGGCGGACCACTTCCTCCATCAGGGGGACGATATCGGCGGGGCGGGCGTCGAGTTTCATGTGACCGGCCTCGATCTTAGACATATCCAGGACGTCATTGATGATGGCCAGAAGATGAGTGGCCGAAAATTTGATATCGCCGATGTATTCGCGGTAATGCGGGTTTTCGACAGGCCCCAGAGTGCCCGTTTCCATCATGTCGGAAAAGCCGATGATGGCGTTGAGCGGCGTGCGCAGTTCATGCGACATATTGGCCAGAAACGCGGATTTCGCGGTGGATGCGGCGTCCGCCTCCTCCTTCGCGCGGCGCAGGTCGCGTTCGACCTTTTTGAGGTGCGTGATATCGACAATGGTGGAAATACGGAATTTACGCGCGCCGGAGAGTTCAATCACGCCGGATGACGCAAGGACGTTGGCCAGCGTACCATCCTTGCGCAGTATTTTCAGTTCACGCGATTTTTCGGTGTAGGTCGAGCCCAGAAAATCTGCGTGGCGCGTACGGGCCAGCGCATGTTCTTCCTCAGGGATCAGGATGGTGAATTCCTGACCGATCAGGTCCATTGGTTCCCATCCATAGGTTTTACACATGGTGTCGTTGACACGGACAATACGCCCGTGATGGTCGGTCACAAGAATGCCGACATCGGACGCCTCGAATACGCTGGCAAAAATGGACATGGCGTCATCGCGTTCACGCCGCAGCGCATCATGATCCGTCGCCGGCAGGCGTCCGGCCATGTCGATGGCAATCACCTTGTCCCTGTTCGGCCCGCGTACAGGATTGAGGTAAAAGCCCTGAATACGGATGCCGCCGGGCACCACCGGCACAACCTGCACGTTCATGGGCACGCCACTGTCGAAACATATACCGAATGCATTGATGATGTGCTGTTTGTTGGCGGTATCGAGCAGATCGTCGAGCCATGCGCCGTTCAGGGCATGCGCCGGGACACCGAAATACTTTTCGGCCGCGACGTTCGCACGTGCCGCATAAAAAAAGCCGTCCGGATCCCTTTCAATGATCAGGCGCGGAACAGGCCATTCATCGAACATGGATGCAAGGATATCTGGCGTCGGCATAAACGCCTTTATACGTGATTTTTATGAGGGTTTAAAGCGTCCCAAACAGGCGGTCGCCCGCATCGCCCAACCCCGGGACGATATAGGCGTGTTCGTTCAGATGGCTGTCCAATGCGCCGGTATAGATGGCCAGTTCCGGATAAATTTCATGGACATATTTCACTCCCTCCGGCGCGGAAATAAGGGTCACTGCGCGAATATCGGAAAGTTTCGCCCCGGCATTCAGCAGTATTTCCACGGCCTTACCGGTGGAATGACCGGTGGCCAGCATGGGATCGACCAGAAAGATCGGGCGGTTCAGGTCCCGGGGCAGCTTGGTCATATACTGGACGGGTTGTTTCGTATCTTCATCGCGGTACAGGCCGATATGCCCCATGTGATAATCGGGGAACAGCGCCTGAAATCCGCTGACCAGCCCCATGCCTGCGCGCAGGATCGGGACGACCAGCACGCTGTTGTCCTGGGCCAGAACCTTGCCCGTCATTTCGGTCAGCGGCGTCACCACTTTCTGATCGCGGGTGGGCAGCGTAGCCGAGGCTTCGTACGCCAGCGCCTGCGAGATTTCATGCACGTACTGGCGGAATTCATGCACCTTCGCATTCTTGTCGCGCAGTTTGCTGAGGCGGTCGGCAACGACCGGGTGGCTGGATACGTGCAGGTTTTTCATGATCAGTCTTCCCCTTTTGTGTCAGGTATCCATTCTTTTTCGACAGCGTCAAGCGTATCGGTACGGATGCCTTCGCGGATTTCACGGAACAGCTGCATCATGACCGCAACGTTGTGCATGGACAGGACGTGTTCGGCCAGCGGTTCCTGCGCCTGCACCAGATGATGCAGCGTGCCGCGTGTATACTGGCGGCTGATGTGAAAGGTGCTGTCCGCATCGAGCGGCGTGTCATCGCCGCGGTATTTTGAATTGCGCAGGTTGATACGCATGCGGGGCTGGCCCTTAAGCAACATGGTCCCGTGCCCCGCGAGGCGCGTAGGCTCGACGCAGTCGAACGTATCGATACCCGCCTTCACGCCTGCAAATATATCTTCCACATGGCCAATACCCAGCATGTGTACGGGACGGTCGCGGCGCACCTGCTCCATGGTCGGTGTGACAATATCGTGCAGTTCGGACTTCGATTTGCCGAAATACCCGCCGATGGCCATGCCGAAAAAGTCCTGCTCATTGATGGCTTTCGCACTTTCGGTGCGCAGGTCCATGTAATTGCCACCCTGCACGATGCCGTACAGGGCCTGCGTGTAATCATTGGTTTCGGTAAATCGCCTGATGCAGCGGTCGCCCCAGCGCAGCGACATGCGCATGGAGTCGGCGTGATAGTTTTTGCCGTGCGCGGATGAAGTACATTCATCCAGCTGATAAATCAGGTCAGCGCCCAGCGCCTTTTGCACGTCGATGGATTTTTCCGGCGTCAGGTGAATTTTGGCCCCGCCCATGTAGCTATAGAACCACGCACCTTCTTCATTGATCTTGATGAGCGATTTCTTGGCGCCCGCCTTGCCGCGATGCTTGATTTCATCGCTGGAGCCTTCATAGCCCATGACGAAAATCTGGAAGCCGCCGCTGTCGGTCATGATGGGACCGTCCCAGACCATCATCTTGTGCAGGCCGCCCAACTTCTGGACGATCTCGGGGCCGGGGCGCACCAGCATATGATAGGTGTTGGCCAGAACGATATCGGCGCCGGCGGCCTTCGCTTCCTCGCCCGTCATGCAGCGCAGGCCCGCATGGGTACCGCAGAAAATGAAGTTCGGGGTCTGAATGGCGCCGTGCGGCGTATTTAAAAGACCAAGCCGCGCACGGTTGGTTGTGCACGGCTTGATGATATCGAATTTGAAATTGGGATAAAGCTGGCTCACGCCGTTACTTTACGCGGCTTTTTGAGCGTCTTTGACCTGGTCGCGGACCTTGCGAAGCTTGGCGTCCATTTTGGACGGGGTCTGCTTCAGCAGCCAGGCATCGAGACCACCATTGTGTTCAATGGTGCGCAGGCCGGCAGGCGTGATTTTCAGGGAAACGAAACGCTTCAGGGTTTCCGAGAAAACGCGGGCATCGCGGATGTTCGGGCTGAAACGGCGTTTGGTTTTGTTGTTCGCGTGGGAAACCTTGTTTCCAACCTGGCGAAGTTTACCGGTAATCTGGCAGCGGCGCGTCATAGGCGTATTCCTTACTAAATGTGAATCTCGGGCGGACCTTAAGGGATAGGGCTCTGACAAGTCAAGCAAACTTGGGCCGAAAATAATTTGTTCTTATTTTGTTCTTTTTGTTCTCCGACCATGCTACAGTGCTTTCCATTCCCGCCACTCGTGTATCCAAAGAACGGACGTGTCCCCACGTCCGGCGATGGCGTTTAACCTCCTCACATTAAAGGAAAAAGCAGCATGTCTACTGTTAACGGCCCCGGCTCTTCTACCGATAACGCCATTTCCCGCTGGGATGGCACTGGCGGCACCGATATCCAGAACTCTGGTGTCATCATCGATGATTCAAATAACGTAACGGGAATGAATACTCTACAATTGCCCTTTGACGGTCTTTACCTCCGCACGCCAAATACACTTAATAATTTAATTATTAAGAACGGCTCTAATTTTTTCACCAGTCGCACGTTGTCTTTTTCGCTTTCCGATCGTGACACTGATATCGCGATGTTCGGGGATTTCGAATGTCACGGTGGTAATTTCAGAGGCACCAGCCGCGGCACCAATACCGGCGATCAGACTACCAGCGGCACTACAGACCGTATAACCGTTACCGATGGTTCTACCAATCCAGTCATTGACATTGCATCTTCGTATGAAGGTCAGACGTCGATTACAACCCTTGGCACTATCACTACAGGTGAATGGCAGGGTGATGTTATCGGCAGTTCTTATGGTGGCGCCGGAAATGTTAGCGGTCTTTTAAAGGCCGACGGCGCGGGAAATGTTTCTGCTGCCCTTGCCGGCGTAGACTATGCGGTCAGCAGCGTTGTTCCGTATACCAACGTCTTATGCCCGCATAAAAACCTGGTCCTTAAAACAGCAGGCGGCGACAGCATTGCCTTCACGGCCGACATGCTTGTGCTTTATGATGCAGGCGGGGATGCGCGACAGTTTACGTCTTTCAACGTCACGCCCGACATTACGACATCGGGCGCCGGCGGACTTGATACCGGATCACCCGCGGCCGCGCACTGGTATTATATCTGGGCCATCGCAAAAGCAGATGGCACCAAATCGGCTGTATTCTCGTTGAGTTCGACGGCACCCACATTACCGTCAGGCTATGTTTATTACGGACTGGTCGGTGCGGACTACTACAACGCGGGCAGCAGCTTGCTGTCGTTTCTGCAGCGTGGAACGGAAGTACTGTCGGCCGTGGTGCCTCTGGCATACGTCCCGTCAGTCACAGGTTATGTTTCCATCGACATCACCGAATGGGTACCGCCCATTGCCACGCGCATTTATCTCAGCGTTAAACCTGCAGCAGGCGAAATCACCACGATCGTGCCTGAAACTGCGATTGCAACGAGCGAAATGGTGATTTCCGGCCCAGATAACTTCGTCATGAATCTGGGCAACCCTTCTTATATTTACTACACCACCAGCAACGTAAGCGTGACCAACATCGCGTGGAATGGCTGGAGCTTCCTGTAAACCGCTAAAGCTGCGCCCTAGGGCGCAGCTTTATTCAAGCTTTCTTGCGGGTCGGGAGGGGTTTGAGGATGGTTTCGAGGGCCGGATCGGCCACGTAACCGGGCACAATAGCCTGTAAATGGCGGATTACCGCCGTATCATCGCCCTTCCGGGCGGCGTCTTCGAGGGTCGCAACGGTGCGTTTCAGCAGGCTGGAATCCATGGGCTGGGACACAGCGGCCAGGATCTTGTCAGAATCGGTCTGGGTGCGCTGTTCCGCCCCGTCGAAGAGTTCTTCATACATTTTTTCACCCGGGCGCAGGCCGACATAGTCGATTTTAATATCGGTGTCCGGACGCAGACCGGCCAGACGGATCATCTGGCGGGCAACATCGGCAATCTTAATCTGTTCACCCATATCGAGAACCAGGATACGGCCCCTTTCCTCCGGATGGCGGATGGCATGGGCGGATGCGCTCAAGACCAGCGAAACCGCCTCGGAAATCGTCATGAAAAAGCGGCAGATATCGGGATGGGTGACAGTCAGCGGGCCGCCGCGTTCCAGCTGTTTGCGGAACAAGGGCACGACCGAGCCGGAAGACCCCAGAACGTTGCCGAAGCGCACGGTGACGAAACGCGTCGTATTGTTTTCGAGGTCGAGGGCCTGAGCATACGCCTCCCCCAGTTTTTTGGTGGCGCCCATGACGTTGCACGGGTTGACGGCCTTGTCGGTCGAAATCTGAACCATGATCTGGACACCGTGCTGCAGGCACGCCTCGGCCACGATGCGGGTGCCAGCAATGTTGGTCAGCACGCCTTCCGACGGGTTCGCCTCGACCAGCGGGACGTGTTTAAGCGCAGCGGCATGAAATACGATATCGGGGCGGAATTCATCGAATACCTTACCCACCTGTTCAGCCACGCGCACGTTGCACAGCATCGTGCGCCATGGAAACGCGGGGTTGATGTCGTGCATGTCGAGTTCAAGCGCATATAAATTGTATTCGCTGAAATCCAGCAGCGCCATCGCGTCGGGTTCAAGGCGTGCGATCTGGCGGCACAGTTCACTGCCGATCGACCCGCCCGCGCCAGTCACCAGCACCCGCCGGCCCGCCAGCGCCTGAGGCGTGAAAAAGGCCGCCAGGTCCGTCAGGATCTCGTCTGGCTCCAGCATGCGGCCGTCACCGGTCTCGCCGCAGGCCTGCTCGCCCTGCCCCACGCCCAGGCCAATCGCTCCATCGGCCACGGCCTGCGCCAGGTTGCGCTGCGTGGCCGGGTGCGCCCACATTTCGCGGTTCATGGCAGGGGCCAGCAGCAAAGGCACGCGCTGCGCGGGGCGCGCGAGTCCGTAGCCGAGAGTCGGGTTCGCCTCACCGGCGCCCGTGCCGGCCGGCGGGTAGTTCGCGCGCGTGTTGCGCACCTGCCCCGGCACCCCGCCGGGCTGCGGTGCCGGCCCTGCCGGCGTCATCGCCGCCGAAACCCTTCGCAAACTGGCACCGCAAGACAGCGTCACCCTCATCGGGGATGAACCGGAACCGTCTTACTCGCGCATGGCCATCCCCTACCTGCTGGTCGGGCAGGTGGGCGAGGTGATCGGCGAGGTCTGCTATCTGCACCCGACCAAGGACGAGCGTTCGGCCAGCGTGGTGACGCTGGAGAACACGAGATCGGAAGAGCGTCGTGTAGGGAAAGAGT
>CALBME010000214.1 GCA_937896295.1 uncultured Micavibrio sp.
ATATAATCGGGATCGTTATCGATCACGCGTTTACCGTCGATAAATCGCACGCCGAACTTGGTGGCGATAACGGCATGATCGTCCTTTAAAAGGGTGCCCAGTGTTTCTTCCGACTGGCCAAGGCCATAGACATCGGCGGTATCAAACAATGTTACGCCCGCGGACAGGGCGTCGCGCACGGCCTGGTGCAAGGCCGCCGCATCAAGATCCTGCCAGCCGTGGCCGCCGAGCTGCCAGCAGCCAAAGCCCATGCGGGATACGTCCCCGATATGGCGCAGCGTGATGGTTTCAGGAAACATGCTGGCCCCGGCTACGCACGACGCGCGCGGGCGCACCGACGGCGACGGTGTCCGCGGGCAATGCGCCATTGACCACGGCGTTGGCGCCGACAACGCAGCCGTCATGGATGACAGAACCCGGCAGGACGCACACACCGCGCCCGATCCAGACATTGCTGCCCACGGTGACGGGACGCGAGACCATGGGCTGGCGATTGATGGGCATGTTCAGATTGTCGATACCATGATTGGAATCGCGAATGCTGACATATTCCCCGATCAGGACATCGCGGCCGATGACGACCGAGGTGTTGCCGCCGATGAAGACGCCGATATTCAGGCTGGCCCTGTCGCCCAGCGCAAAGGTCATTCCAGGCGGCAGATCAAAGCAGCAATTGGGGCCGATATAGACATCATCGCCTATGGTTATGCCGCGGTGCAGCGCATACCGAAAACGCACCCCGGATTCCACCCGCAGGCGGCGTCCGACTTTTGCGCCGTATAGCCGCAAAAGGGCGGTGTAGAAGGCCCCGCGGGCGAAATAGAGCAGTTTTTGGAGATTGTGCATTCCGGGCATTTTGCTACAGTCCGTTCCATATTTAAAGGGAAACCCTTCGATGACCGCAAAGACCGCCCAGACACGCAAAAATCCGCCGCAAACCGACTTTTACACGCCGTTTGAGGCCCGCGTATCCGACCTTGGCGATCTGGCCCGTCCGGAGGCTTACCGCACATCGCTCGATCTGGGCGATCAGCCGACCGAGGTCATGGTCCAGAAGCTGCGCGACATGATGCTGATCCGCCTTGCAGAAGAGGAAATCGCGGAAATGGCCAAATCGGGCGAAGCCAAATGCCCGACGCACCTTGCCATCGGTCAGGAAGCCGCAAGCGTCGGTGTCGCCGCGCATCTGCGCCCTACGGACCGCGCCTTCGGCTGTCACCGCAGCCACAGCCATTACCTGGCCATGGGCGGTTCGGTCGATGAACTGCTTGCGGAAATCATGGGCAAGGCGACGGGATGTTCCGGCGGTTTTGGCGGGTCCATGCATATCTATGCCAAGGATGTGGGCTTTTACGGGTCGGTACCCATCGTGGGTGGTACCATTCCGCTGGCCGTGGGCGCAGGCATCGCCGCGCAGATGGACGGTAATGGCGATGTCGGTGTTGCCTTTTTCGGTGACGGTGCATGCGAGGAAGGTGTGCTGCACGAGTCCCTGAACATGGCGGCGGCCTTCAACCTGCCCGTCGTTTTCGTGGTCGAGAACAACCTGTTCTCAAGCCATCTGGATATTCACCTGCGCCAGCCTTCGGACCGCGTCGCGCGTTTTGCCGATGCCGCGAAAATGCGCAGCGTCACCGTCGACGGCAATGATGTCGTCGCCGTGATGCGCGAGGCCGGCAAACTGATCGAAGGCAGCCGCAACGGGCAAGGCCCGTGCCTGATCGAGGCGATCACCTATCGCTGGCTCGGTCACGTCGGCCCCAATGCCGACATCGATGTCGGCGTGCGCCGTTCAACCGAAGAACTGAACGCATGGAAAGGTCGCGACCCGGTCGAGCGTCTGCTGTCGGCCCTGGAAACGCGAGGCTATACGCGCGCGCAATTCCAGAGCATGTGCGGCGAGATTAAGGATATGCTGGCCAAATCGCGCAAGGCCGCAAATGCCGCGCCGTGGCCGGTCAAAGAAACGCTGACCGATATCGTTTACGCGGCGCCGAAAAAAACCGCGCCCAAGGCCGCGCCTGCCGGCCAGCCGCAGACCCTGAATTACGGCCAGGCATTACGCGCGGCGCAGGAATACCTTCTGGCGAACCACCCCGAAACTTTCGTGATCGGCCAGGGCGTATGGAGCCCGTGGTATGTCGGCAATTCCATGACCGACCTGGACAAGCAATTCGGCCGCGGCCGCGTCATCGATACACCCGTATCCGAAGCCGCGACGACGGGCGCCGCCACCGGCGCCGCAGTGGAAGGGGACGGGGCTGCTGGTCTCGGCGGCGGAGCTGGGCGCGCACCTCGAGCGCCTCGCCGGTGAACTGCCCCTTGCCGAAGAACGCGGTGGCGAAGCGCACGAACACCGCCATGGCCGCCGCCGCTCTCCTCCTCCTGGGAGTGGACAGCGCGGCGGCTCAACGCGCAGTCCTGGCGGACCCGCACGTGCCGGGACGCATGGAGCGGGTGGTGCTCGACGACGGTCGGGACGACCTGCCGGCGGTTGTCGTGGACTACGCGCACACACCGGACGCGATCCGGGCCGCCCTGGAGGCCCTTCGACCGGTGACCGCGGGAACCCTGGTGTGCGTGACCGGCGCCGGTGGTGACCGGGACCGCGACAAGCGCGCAGCGATGGGACGGGCAGCTGCCCTCGCCGACGTCGTCATAGTCACCGACGACAACCCGCGCTCGGAGGACCCGGGCTCGATCAGGGAGGCCGTCCTGCGCGGTGCGCGCGCCGAGACCGGCGGCGTGACTGTTCTCGAGGTGGGTGATCGACGGGAAGCGATTGCCCGGGCCGTGGCCATCGCGGCCGGCGTCGAGCCAGGGGGCGATGCGCCCGGGGCCACGGCGCTGGTCGCGATCATGGGCAAGGGCCACGAAACCGG
>CALBME010000215.1 GCA_937896295.1 uncultured Micavibrio sp.
GGCGACAAGGATGACAAGGCCGACGATAAATCCGCCAAAACCGCGCCTGCCACCGAACAGGTCATGACCCCGTCCGGCCCGGCCCCCGCGATGGATCAGGGTGGCGGCGCTCTGCCGAAAATGTAATGCGCAAAGGTCTTCTTTTCGCCCTGTGCCTTGTCTGGTGGCTGCCAGCCCCCTCATATGCGCAGGACGCAACGGTGACGACCGCGCCAGACGCACAGGCAACGCAACCCTTTCCTGATTCCACCACGTCTTCTTCGTCCGATGAAGACATGAGCAACATGGCACCGATCAGCCCCGAGGTGCAGGCGATCATCAACACGCCGCAACCCCCGCAGGCCGCGGGCGCGGATGACATCACGCCGCCCGGCGAACCGCCGGCAGCCATGCCCCCCTCCACCGAAAACCGCGAACCCGAATATGATGACATGCCGCAGGTCGAACTGCGCATTCTCGACAAGGTTCGCGCCGAAAGCCGCACCTATGTCCTGAATGTCGGACGCACCGTGGCTTACGCCAACATCCGTATCCGTCCGCGCGCCTGCCGCAAATCAAGCCCGCTGGACGACCCTGAAAACGCAAGCTTCCTCCAGATCTGGGAGGTGAAACCCGACCAGACATCCGCATGGATTTTTTCGGGCTGGATGTTCGCGTCCTCACCGTCCCTCTCAGGCATGGACCATCCCGTTTATGATGTAACAGTGCTCGACTGCAAGGACCCGGAAGGCGCCGCCAGGGCGGCGGCATCGTCCGCGACCGCCACCACCAATGAATCCGCCCCCAGCGCCAGCGTAAAGGCCGAAGCATCGGACGCTGAAACAAATGCAGGCGCCTCAACCGAAGAATCCAGCGCCGCCCCCAAAAGCGAGTGATACGCATCACGCGGTATCTCAGTACATCCAAACTGCCTTAAGTGTTCATTCACGAACTGGCAATCCAGAAGGGTAAACTCCTTGTCCTTCAGGCGTGACACCAGATGCACCAGCGCAACCTTGCTGGCATCTGTCATACGGGAAAACATGCTTTCACCGAAAAAAGCGTGGCCGATCGCAAGACCGTAAAGTCCGCCGGCCAGCTGCCCGTCCACGCTCCAGCATTCGACCGAATGCGCATGACCCATGCGATGCAGTGCACGAAACCATGCGCGGATCTGCGGGTTGATCCAGGTTTCATCGCGTGCGGGCGTGGCCTCGGCGCACAGGTCTATGACGCGGTCGAATGCCGTGTTCACGGAAACACGGAAAGGTTTTTTCTTCAGGGTTTTCTTAAGCGAGTGCGGAATATGAAACGCGTCCAGCGGGATGATGCCGCGCATTTCGGGATCGACCCAGAACACGTCCGTATCGTCCGCACGCTCTGCCATCGGGAAAATCCCCGCGCAGTAAGCCCTTAAAATATCTTCCGGTGTTATTTGGTCGAGGCGCGCAGCATCCATGCCGTTTTTTCATGGTCGCCAAGGCGCTTGGTCAGAAGGTCGGCCGTGGCCAGGTCGTTGGCATCGTCCGCAAGATTGATGACCTTCGTAATCGACTGTGACAGGTCCTCGTGATCGTCAGCCAGGTCTTTTGCCATCTGGCGCGCATCGCGGATGTTCTGACCGCTTTCCTTGATACTGGCGGATGCCAGAAGGGATTTGAGCGAGACGGGCGCATACGCGTCCAGCGAGCGGATACGTTCCGCCAGCTCGTCCACGGCCTTCCACAGTTCGTTGTACTGGTCCTCGAACAAAAGGTGATATTCGCGGAAATCCTCGCCCTCGACATTGAAGTGATAGGCATGGGTTTTGTAGTACAGCACGAAGGTATCGGCCAGCACGCCGGTCAGGCCTTCGATAATGCTTTTGCGTTTTTTGGTGTCGATCTGTTTCATAACCTACCTACTCCTGATTGCCCCCGCCGGTTCCATCGCCACCATACGGACGGCGTGTGATCGGCCCGACATTGGGGCCGGACCCCGGCCCCAGGCTCGGCGGCGCCGCGCGGGGAACGTTTTGCTGTTGCAGGCGCTGGGCCAGTGCCTGTTCCTTGACCAGCTGCTGCGCCAGTTGCGGGGCGACCTGCAGCGTGGCGGGGGACAGGCCCTCGCGGTGCATGATGCCGCCATTCGACCCGGTATCGCCCAGATTGTCGCGGTGCACGCTTTGCGCCTGCTTGGCATCCTTCAGCCATTTTTGCAGGGACGTGACGCCCCGGCTCATTTCCGCGGGAAAGAAATCGTCCTCGTCCGTGCTGACCTTCATCAGCGGGGCCTGAATGGCATAGCTCATACGGCCGCGTTCGACCGCGCACACATGCAGGTAGGATGACTTTTTCAACGTATCGACGAAATCATCGGCAACGGGGATATTCAGCTTCATCGAATCCATCGTCGCGCCGAATTCCAGCGTAAGCGAACGTTCGCCCACGTCGAAAATGACGCCGGAGATTTCCTGTTTGAAGGTGGTATTGCTGACGAGACCCAGTTCACCGCGCGGAGTCGCCAAAAGGTCGATTTGCATATTTTTCTCTATTTTTTGCCTTGCGCCTAATTTAGCGTACTCGCCAAGTTTTGACCAGCGCGAAGCCTTGACCCGATGACCTCCCTTGCCGGCCTCATATCCCATAAAATGCAGGCACAACAAGATGTTGCACGCCGCATGGCGCTTGAAATGGTCGGTGCGTTTCCGCGTGGCCGCGACGATCGGTCCGCCTTTACCGGCGGCCCGTGCACGATGGCCGCGTGGACGCACCGTACGCTCGATTTCACCCCGGATGGCACCCAGCCATTTACCGCCGGGGCCTTTACCGTGGCGCTGGACGGGTATGTCGCCAATGCACCGGCCCTGCGCCGCGACCTGGAGGAGGAGGGCAAAGTCGTCTTCCGCGGTCACGGTGACGCGGAACTGATTGCACAGGGCGCAAAAACCTGGGGTCTGAACCGGTTGCTGCAGAAACTTGAAGGGGCCTTTACCTTTGTTCTGTGGGATTCCGATAACACAGCATTGCATCTGGTCCGCGACCGTATGGGCGCACGGCCCTTATATGTCACCCTGCACGATGAAATCATGGCCTTTGCCAGTGATTACCGCGCATTCCGTCCCCTTCCCGGTTTCACCCCGGTACTGGATACGCAGGCCATGCGGGCCGTCCTTGCCCATGGGCACATCCCTGCACCTTACAGCCCGTGGAAGGGTGTGTTTGCCGTTCCACCCGGCCACCGGCTGATGATCGGCGCTCAGGACATGGCCCTGAACCCGACGGAAGCGTGGTGGTCCCCCGCCGTAGCCATCGAGGAAAGTGCCCTGCGTTCCCACAGCGACACCATGCACCGGGACCGGCTTTTTGCTGCGTTATCCGCCGAGGCTCTGCGCCTTGACGTCTCCTTCACCCTGCTGGACGATTTAAGCCCCGCATCTTCCCAATTACGCAGCAATCTGGACCGCGCCTCCGGCAAATCCTACACCGCCATCCCCGTGAGCCAGCCTGATGGAATCGCCCTGCAAATGGCATATGATTCTCTATCCCGCCTGCCTGAACCCGTGACTGATCCCATGGCCCCCAGCTGGTATCTGAGTTGCAAAAACGCAGCAAAGGAATCCCCCGTCTGCCTGGTCGCAACCGGGCTGGAAATACCGGTTCAGGAGGAAGCGAAGCACCGCCGCCTGCGCCGGGCCCTGTCCTGTATCCGTTTTCTGCACCCCTTGCTGCCCGCGCGGTACCGGGCCCTGACGCGCAGCGCCGAAAGCATTTATATGGAATCCATCCGCCTGTGGGCGCTGGATGCCCCGCAACCCGACGTCATCGAGCCGCGCGTGGATATCAGCCCTGACCAGCGCCTGGCCTTCTGGGCCTTTGCCGACGGCTTCCGGCACGGATTCATGCCGGCCATGGACCGGATTAGTCATGCAGCCGGGGTCGAAATCCGCATGCCGTGGGCCGATGCCCGCCTGATGGACTGCGGCCTGCCCTGCCCGACGGGTGCAGGAAACCCGGATATAGCCACATGGCTGCGCGGCCCCCTGCGCCCACGCGTATCGGACCAGATGAATGCCGCAAACATCCAGCGTCTGGGGCTGGAAGATCCCGCCCCTTATCTGAACGCATGGCAGGATTTTCTGAACGGCGACAATACCCATACCCGTCCCTTATGGGCGCTGGCTGTCCTTCTGGGCTGGGCCGCGCACAACGAAGGCTGATATTGCGCTTGTCTGTTTCCAACCCTACGCTTGGCCCCATGATCCTTCTGACCGGCGCAGCCGGATTTATCGGCTTTCACACGGCACGCGCATTGCTGGCACAGGGCCATGCCGTCATCGGCGTGGATGCCCTGAACGATTACTATGATGTTTCCCTGAAAAAGGCGCGGCTGGACCAGTTGCAAAAGCAACAGGGCTTTACGTTTTATCACGCCAATATCGCCGATCGCGGCGCGATGGCGGATATCGCCGCAAGCCATGCCGGTATTGATACCATCATCCATCTCGCGGCGCAGGCCGGTGTGCGCTACAGCCTCGAAAATCCATTCGCCTACGCCGAATCCAACCTGATGGGGCAGATGGTGATGCTGGAAACCGCACGGCACCTGAAAAACCTTAAACACTTTGTCTACGCGTCCAGTTCGTCGGTCTATGGCAACACGACACCGCCACCTTTTGCCGTCGATGCCCGCGCCGATCAGCCCGTATCCCTGTATGCCGCCACCAAGCGCACAGGCGAAATGCTGACCTATTCCTATTCCGATCTGTACGGAATTCCGGCAACGGGTTTACGCTTTTTTACCGTCTACGGCCCGTGGGGCCGCCCCGACATGGCGTATTTTTCATTCACCAAGGCCATTCTCGCGGGGCAGCCCATCAAGGTCTTCAACAACGGCGACCTGCGCCGCGACTTCACCTATATCGACGATATCGTTGACGGCATTCTCGCCAGCGCGGGAAAGCCGCCGGAGAAATCCGGCAGCCAAGCGCCGCACAGCGTGCTCAATCTGGGCAATCATCGCCCCGTAATGCTGGGTGATTTCATCACGACACTGGAAAACGCCCTCGGCAAAAAAGCCGTCCGCGAAAACGCGCCAATGGCGGCCGGAGACGTGTACGAAACATGCGCGGACATCACCCTCTCGCAAAAACTGCTTGGGTTCGAACCCAAGACGACGCTTGATGCCGGCATTCCCAGATTTGTGGACTGGTACCGCGGCTATTACGGCGCATGAGTACGATGACGGCTTACGCCTCTCTGTTCATCGCCGCCTTTGCGGCGGCCACTCTTTTTCCCGCACAGTCCGAAGCCGTGCTTCTCGCCCTGGTTTCCAGCAGGGAATACCCACTGCATACGCTGGTGGTAATTGCCAGTATCGGAAACGTGCTGGGATCTGTTCTGAATTGGTGGCTCGGGCTTTATGCGCAGCGCTTCCGGGACCGAAAATGGTTCCCTGTCAGCGAGGCGGCGCTACTCCGGGCGCAGGCGCATTACGCGCGCTATGGCCGCTGGTCCCTGCTGCTCAGCTGGGTGCCGTTTATCGGTGACCCCATCACGCTGGCCGCAGGCATCATGCGCGAACGCCTGCTGCCTTTCCTGATATTGGTAGGAATCGCAAAAACCGGACGCTATGTGGCACTGGTCTATCTGTATCTGCAGGCAGCGAATTAAAGAAGAAACATGGAGCGGGCGACGGGATTTGAACCCGCGACATTCAGCTTGGGAAGCTGACGCTCTACCCCTGAGCTACACCCGCATTCACATGCGGCATCAATAGCATAGTGCTTTAAATGGCGGCAAGCCCCTGTTTTAAAAGTTTTTTTACTACAAAAGCCTATAATCGCATCATGGTAACGCTGTATCACGGATCCCGCGATTTTTTTGCACGGCCTGATTTTTCCAGGGCCTCGACCGCCATGGGAAGATGCGAATACGGCTTCGGATTTTACGCCAGTGACTATGCCGGTGAATTTATCAGCGAATACGCCGATCCGCGCGATCGCATCTTTGTCTACAGGATGGAAATTCCGGATGACCATTTTGAAAAGACTTGGCTTCAGTCCACAAGCCCGATAGGCGCAGACAGGCTGGAACGCATCACCGCAGAACTGGCTAAACACGGCCACAAGGATACTGCCGAGTGGGTGAAAAAGGCCGGACCGCAGGCAACAGGTCTTGAAATATATACCCGCATGAATCTTGGTACAGATGCCGCCAGCGTCAAAAAGAAATCCGCCATCCTGTACGCCGCCGGGATAGAGGGGTACAGGGAAGGGTCCTACTATGTTTTCCTGAACGAAAACGCCGTGCCGGAATTCGAAATGGAGCACGCGCGTAATTACCCTGACCGCGATGCCGCCGCAGAACTGAAAACACTGCAGGACCTGAACAGGAAACCCATCGTGGCAGAGGATTTTGCTGCGATGGATCGGACGGATTTCAGATCGGAAATGGCTTACGCCGGTTATCACCGGCTGAAAGAATGTACAAAAGATCCCGCCCTGTGCCGCCAGTATGCGGATCTGATCACGATGACACAGGACCCAGCCCTGAGCCGGGATGGATTCCAGATGCGCGATGCGCTGGGACACATGGTTATGCGCGCCCTTGGTAACCGCAAATCCGAAAACGCATATTTCGGCAGCACCATTTTCAGGGCCGGCAATGTGACCGACAATGTATCCGGTACATATGCAGGGGATTTTCTGGAGAAATTTACCGCTTTTATAAGCGAGCTTAAAAAAGACCCGCGTGTCGAAAACTATCTGCATCACGCACCGAAAGATACAGATAGTCCAAGAACAAGACTGACACCATCCGTAGCGTCACAAATGCACCACTCTATATAAAAAAGGCCGGGAAACATCCCGGCCTTTTGAATTCGATAAACGGCTTACTGGAAGTGGTAGATCAGGCCGACGCGGATATCGTTTTCATCCGGGTCCACGCCGCCGTTTTCTTCATAGAAAGTATGGGTATAGTCCGCGCGCAGGCCGACATTGTTCCAGCTCATCAGCTCGGTGCCGATACCCAGATCGAAACCATCGTAATGTTCGCTGTTGCCTGCGGTTTCAAATTCCGTGCGGCGGTAACCGATGATACCGTACGGGTTGATCTGGCCGCCCATGCTCAGGAACGACAGACCCGGACGGAAGTTCACACCCCATTCGTCGCCTTTTTCAATGTCGATGCCGGCAACCGTGTCATCGGCTTCCGAACCGCCGTAATACGCTTCAACAGCGCCGGTGAGGCCCAGACCTTCGAGCAGGTGGTCGACCTTGAAGCCGACCAGGCCGCCGTAATCAGCACCATCGACATCGGCTTCGCCGGCAGCGGTGTCAACCGAGCTCCAGCCATAACCGCCGTAAACCCCGACATACGGACCCCAGCTGGTCGTACCCGAATCGTTCGACGTATACGACGTTGCCGGGGCAGGCGTCGTAGTCGTGGTGGTGCGGGTGGTGGTGGGTTGCTGATTATTGAAGGTACGCTCGTATTTGTCTTGCGCGTGTGCGGCGGGGGCGATGGCGGTGATGGCCACGGCTGCCAAAAGAAGTTTCTTCATTGTTTGCTCCTGCAGGGATTTTAAAAGTACCCGGTAAAACTGGATCACATCGCGCCTTGTGGCAAGAGATCAGGCACATGGGCGGTGAAAATAAATCGCCGCACCTGGACGGAACTTTTTATGGAGAAGGCTGAAAAAGAAAGCCTGAAAAGCAAAATCCGGCATAAGGTGCCGGATTTCTAAAGCTTGGAAAGGCTGGAGCGGGTGACGAGGCTCGAACTCGCGACCCCGACCTTGGCAAGGTCGTGCTCTACCACTGAGCTACACCCGCATTGCCTTGGCCCTTCTTCTAGCTAAAGCCGCTTTCCAAAGCAAGCCCCATCTGTTTTCATAGGCAAAATGACCGACCAACAGCCCTTTTCGACCCTGTCCAGCCCGCCCGAGGCGGCCAAAACCTCGCCCGAAGCCCTTCTGGCCCGCCTGGACGCCCAAAACATCCCCTATACCCTGTATCACCACGAGGCGGTTTTCACCTCCGCCCAGGCCGCTTCGGTCAAAAATGCCGTGCCCGGCATGCAGATCAAGAACCTGTTTATCCGGGATAAAAAGGAGCGCATGACCCTGGTGGTCCTGCCCCATGACATCAATCTCGACCTGAAAGCCCTGGCCCCGGCCATCGGCATGGATCGCATATCCTTTGGGTCGCCCGAACGGCTCTGGACCCATCTGGGGGTCAGGCCGGGTTCAGTCTGTCCCTTCGCCGCCATGAACGATACGGAAGGCAGGGTCGAAGTCATTATGCACGCGCAGGCAGCATCGGCCCCGGTCATCAGCGTGCACCCCATGCTCAACACCATGTCGCTGGCCATTGCCGGACCGGATGTTGTGCGTTTTCTTGCCAGCGTGAACCACCCGCCCCGGACCCTCGATCTTAATGCCTTTTGCCGTGCAGCTTGAATGACGGCCATACAGCGTTAAATTGAAACATCATGCACTCCTCGCGCCTGACCTTTGCCGACCTGCCGGACCGCCTGCCGATCTTTCCGCTGGCGGGGGTGCTGCTGCTGCCGCACGGGCACCTGCCGCTCAATATCTTTGAACCGCGCTATCTTGAAATGGTCGATGACGCCCTGAAAAGCGACCGCCTGATCGGCATGGTGCAGCCCAAAACAGGGTGTGAGGGAACGTCCGTCTACCAGACCGGCTGTGCCGGGCGCATTGTCAATTTTGCCGAGGCCGAAGGGGGACGCTACCTCATCACCCTGTCGGGTATATGCCGTTTCCGGATCGGGCAGGAAGTCGGTGAAAAAAGGTCTTATCGCCAGGTCGTGCCGGACTGGACGGGTTTTGACGGCGACATGAAGCCACAGGCAAAAACGGTTACGGTCGACCGCGCCCGCCTGAACAGATTGCTGCAATCCTATTTCCGCCAGCAGGAAATGTCCTGCGACTGGGACAAGGTCGACATAGCCGCCGACACCGACCTTCTGACGGCGCTGGAAATGATCTGTCCGCTCAAACCATCTGAAAAGCAGGCATTGCTCGAGGCCAGCGACGTACAGCACCGCGCCGAACTGTTCCTGGCCATGATTGAAATGGCCGTAAGCCACCCATGCACCGACCGCGAAGACGGCGGCTGCTGTCACTAAACCCTTAAGGACCGCCACATGAACGTTGATCCGAAAATGCTCGAACTGCTGGTCTGCCCGACGACCAAGGCGACGCTGCGTTTCGATGCGGCCAGAAATGAACTGATTTCCGATGACGCGGGCCTTGCCTATCCCATCCGCGGCGGCGTACCCGTGATGATGGCCAGTCAGGCCCGCAGACTGGAAGAACACGAGCGTATCAAACGCTAAAAGCTTACCACGATTGATTTTTACGGATGATGGGTAGCGCGATCAGCGTAAAGGCCAGCGCCGTTCCCCCGTACCACAGGGCCAGATAGGCGGGATGGTCGTGGCTGCAATGCAGGCCGTAAGCCAGCGCACCGAGGCTGGACGCAAAAATGGCGGTCATGCACGCATGCAGGCAGGCATTCACCGGCGCCATGCATTTCGATATCAGGATCAGAACAGCCGCCGCAATGCCCGCAAACAATGCAATCGACAGGACGCACATACCGGCCGTCCCGTCGAACACCTGCGGGGCGACCGCATCCATGCCCTGCAGATACACGGCGTGACCGGCGTCGAAAACCAGAAAAGTGCCAAGGAAGATCATGCCATAGAAAGGCAGCTTACAGCAGCGTCCGGGATGGCCGCTCCGCCACCAGCCGATGGCACTGCCCACCAGCGCCGCCGCCAGGAACGCATATTTGAACATCATGGCAGGATCGTCCATGACGTGGGTGATGTCGCTGCGAAGGCCCAGCGTAAAATAAACGGCCGTCACCATAAGGGCGAACAGGGCCACGACCGAACCCCATATGACGGCCTTGCGTTTGGCGCCGGAACAGGGCGGGTTTTTCGCCATCATGCAAATCAGATCATCCGTGCGCATGGGCGCTTTCTTCCTTCACATTGTCTGCCAGTTTTTTGATCGCGCGGTGCAGGGTCACCTTCACGTCAGCCACTGATATCATCATTTCCTTGGCGATTTCGGCCATCGATTTACCATCGATGCGCGCCAGCTTCACCACCTTTTGCTGCTTTTCCGGCAACGCCTCCATCAGACGCTCCAGCGTCAGCGCCGCATCCGTATCCCCGCTTTGCGACACCGTATCGGCGATCGTCTCGGTCAGGAAATCGTCCAGCGGCACGGTGCCCGACAGTTTGCGCTTACGCCACGTATCGACCAGTTTGTGATGGGCGATGGTGCGAAGCCAGGGCAGGAACGGCAGGGTCGGGTCGTAAGAATGGTATTTCAAATGCACGGTCAGCAATATCTCCTGCACGATGTCTTCGACATCGGCGCGCATGGGCCCCGAAATCTTGGACAGCAGATACCCCCGCACCAGCTTGGCGCTGGTCTCCAGCAGCCGGCGGTATGCGGCTTCATCGCCGGCCGCGACGTCTTTCACCAGCTGGTCAAGATGGTACTTGTCCATTTAAGTTACGTTACACGCCGCGTGAAAAGTTACAGATGGCCGGAAAAACAATTTAATCTGTAACCTGTGGCATGCCCCTTTCGAACTTATGTGTAAGGTAAACAAACCAAAAAGGTCCTGCAATGATATCCCCCACCGGTCTGCTGTTAAGTTTTGGCGAAGGGCTGGTGCTGGTCCTGTCCCCGTGCATCCTGCCTGTACTGCCCCTGATGCTGGGCGCCGGTCTGGGCGGCTCAAAGGCGCGGCCGCTGGGGATCACGCTTGGCTTTGCGCTGGCCTTCACCGTTTTTGCCCTCATCTCACGCCAGGCCGTCATGGCCGCCAATATCGACCCCGGCCTCATCCGCAATGTCTCACTGGGCCTGCTGATTCTTTTTGGTCTGGTCATGCTTTTCCCCGGTCTTTCGGGCCGCTGGAATGCCGCGTTTCAGAACATCGGCGCGGGCAGCGACTCGCTGATCGGCCGTATCCGCGGACAGGGTTTTCTGGGGGGGCTGGGCATCGGGGCATTGATCGGCGTGGTCTGGACCCCGTGCGCAGGACCCATTCTGGCCGCCGCCATCGTTCAGATCATTCAGGCCGATAATGAGACGCAGGCACTGGCCTCTATCGCCGCATTCGCGCTGGGTGCCGGCATTCCCATGTTTTTCATCGCCCTGTTCGGACGCAGCATCGTGGGGCGCATCGGTTTCCTGAAACGCAACAGCGAAACGATACGCCGCGCTGTCGGTGCGGTGATGATCGCAGCCGCCGTAGTCATTCTGACGGGATTCGACCTGAAAATCGTCGCATGGCAGGCCCAAAACCAAAGTCGGAAGGAAAATCCTCCGCAGGCCGCCGAAATGCTGGCCCAACCCTATGCCGCACCGGAACTGGCCGGGATCACGTCATGGATCAACAGCAATCCGCTGACCCTGCAACAGCTGCGCGGGAAAGTCGTACTCATCGACTTCTGGACGTATTCCTGCATCAACTGTATCCGCACCATGCCCTATGTCACCGGCTGGTACGAAAAATACAGGGATGACGGACTGGTCGTCATCGGTGTGCACGCGCCCGAATTCGCGTTTGAGAAAAAAATCGAAAACGTACGCAGGGCCGTGACCGAATACGGAATCACCTATCCCGTCGCCCTCGACAACGATTTTGCGACGTGGAAGGCCTATGACAACAAGTACTGGCCCGCCCATTACCTGATCGATCGCGAAGGCCGTGTCGTCTATACCCATTTCGGCGAGGGTCTGTACGAACGCACCGAAAACAATATCCGCCATCTTCTGGGGCTGAAAGGTGCGGCCAGCGTCGATCCTGTGGCGATCCGCACCATGGACCAGACGCCGGAAACCTATCTGGGAACGCACCGTCGCGACCGGTTCAGCGGCATGTCTTTCCCCGACGAGCTGCCCAAGGATCACTGGGCCCTGTCCGGACCATGGGCCAGCGAGGTGCAGCACATCGTGACATCGGGACCGGATGCTGCGTTACGGCTGCATTTCAGCGCCGGCAAGATTTTTCTGGTGCTGGGGTCCGCCGATGGCAGCCCGATCAGGGTGAGCCTGTCCGTGAACGGGAAAAAACAGCCCGCCATCACGGTTACGGATGAACGGCTTTACACCCTGTACGAGGCAGGCCTGCTGGACCCGCGGGAGGGTATACTGGAACTGACCGCCGACAGGGCCGGACTGCAGGCCTATGCATTTACCTTTGGCAAATAAGGGAACCGGAATCGCCGTTCAGCGGTTTTGGTAAGGCAACCCTTCTTTCACGAAAAGGTATGAAGATGAAAAAATTGATGATTGCGGCCCTGCTGGTCGCGGTATCCCTGGGTTCGGTCGCCTGCGCCCCGGTTGAATACAAACAGCGCCACGACGCCCAGACCTACGGCGGCGTTTAATTGCCCGATAAAAAAACCCGGCTTTCTCAGCCGGGTTTTTCGTGTCTTAGAAATTCAGGCGTTTCACATGTTCGGCCTGCGGCAGCTTGGAGAGCTTATCGCAGGTCGCATCATCGATGCGCTGATCGACAGAAATAAGCGAAATCGCCGTGCTGCCGGCCGATACGCGGCCCAGACGGAAATCGGCGATGTTAACCCCGGCATCCGCCAGAATGGTCCCCAGCCCGCCAATCAGGCCTGGCTGATCCTTGTTGGTGACCAGCAGCATATGCGGGGTCAGTGCGGCCTCGATCGGCACGCCGTTGACCGAAACAATGCGCGGCTGACCGCCGCCAAACAGGGTGCCGGTCACATCGGTGCCGCCCTTGGCCGTTTTCACCTTAACGGTAATCGCGGTCAAAAAGTCACCAGCAGAATCCGTTTTGCTTTCGGTCACGGCAATACCGCGCGCCTTCGCAACCACAGGGGCCGATACCATGTTCACGCCCTCGAGGCTGACGCTGAGCAGCGACGCCATGGCGATGGCGGTCAGCGGCTTCACGTTCAGGTTGGCCACCTGGCCCGAATACAGCACTTCGATTCCGGTAATCGGCTCGTCCACGATCTGGCCGGCCAGCTTGCCCATCTGTTCAGCCAGCTTCATATAGGGTTTCAGCTTGGGTGCATCATCGGCCGAAATCGACGGCATGTTGACGGCGTTCGAAACCGCGCCGTGCAGCAAAAAGTCCGCGATCTGCTCGGCAATCTGCACCGCCACGTTCACCTGCGCCTCTGATGTCGAGGCACCAAGATGCGGCGTGCAGATGACGTTGGGCATACCGAAGAAAATGCTCTCGGTCGCCGGTTCGACCTGGAACACGTCAAGCGCCGCGCCCGCGACGATGCCGGCGTCCAGCGCCTCCTTCAGGTCGGCTTCAACCACCAGACCGCCGCGCGCGACGTTCATGATGCGCACGCCTTTTTTCATTTTGGCGAAGGCATCCTTGTTGATGATGCCCTTGGTCTTGTCCGTCATCGGGGTGTGGACCGTGATGAAGTCCGAGCGTTTGAACAGATCGTCCAGTTCGACCTTCTCAATACCCATTTCCGCCGCGCGTGCGTCGGTCAGGAACGGATCGAAACCGATGACGCGCATTTTAAGCCCCTGTGCGCGGTCGATCACGATCGAACCGATATTGCCGCAGCCAATCACGCCAAGCGTCTTGCCCATCAGCTCGACGCCCATGAATTTCGATTTTTCCCATTTGCCGGCATGCGTCGATGAATTGGCCTGCGGAATCTGGCGGGCCAGCGCCATCATCATGGCGATCGTATGCTCGGCCGTGGTGGTGGAATTACCGAACGGCGTGTTCATGACGACCACACCGGCATTGGTCGCGGCGGGCACGTCAATCGTATCGACGCCAATACCGGCCCGGCCGATCACCTTAAGCGCCTTTGCCCCGGTCAGCACTTCCGCCCCGATCTTGGTCGAAGAACGCACGGCGACGCCGTCATAATCCCCGATCATGCCTTTCAGTTCCTCCGGGGTCAGTCCCGGCTTGCTGTCGACATCAACGCCTTTGGATTTCAGGATCTCGGCACAGACGGCATCCATCTTGTCGGCAATCAGTACTTTTGGCATGGCGAAACACTTTCAATAGGTTGGTGTTGGGGCGCTTACTTTAGAACCCTTAAAACCGCTGTAAAGGCCGATTTTGCCGCAACTTTAAGCCCTTGTTTCAGCCCGGAAAACGCCCGCCATACCGCCGCGCATTGGCCAGCAGCGCCCGTGCCAGCGCCTGCAATTGCGAACGGAAGGTCGTATCACCCTCCTCGTACATGCCAAGGTCCAGCCGGCTGACATGCAGCGCATGTTCGCCGAAAGTGATGTGCAGTTTTTTCTGGCCGTCGATGAATACGCTGGCCCCCGCCCGTTTGGATGCCGACACAAGGGGCTGGCGCCATATATTTCCCGGACGGTCATGCGCGATCTGTTCCAGCAGGGCCTCATCCTTGGGACGAAACGGTTTACGGTACGCCTCACCCATGGGTCAGCCCCTTTTTACGGGCGCTCGCCTCGGGTGAAAGCATCATCTGATTATGCACGGCGCCAGCCGGCATCATCGGGTAACAGTTTTCATCCCGGATCATGATCTCCAGCATGTACGGCCCGTCATTATAGGCCATCATCCGCCGCAGCGCCGCGTCCACATGGGCAGGATCCGTAACACGCTCGGCTTTTGCATTACCGCCCTGTGCACGAAACTCGGCGCAGAAATCCTTGGTGCTGTTTCTGAACGCACTCTGCGACATGCGCCCGCCGTGAAATTCGCGTTGCCACTGGCCGACCATGTTCAGGCGCTCGTTGTTCAGCATGACCACCTTGACCGGCAGGTCGTAACGGCATGACGTTTCGACCTCGGGCGTATTCATGCGCCATGATCCATCACCGGTAATGACGATCGCAGGCGCATCGGGCCGGGCCCGTTTCGCGCCGATCCCCGCCGGCAACCCATACCCCATGGTCCCGACCTTGCCCGACGTCATCAGCTGGCGCGGCTTCGAAAACGGCAGGTACTGGACAGCCCACATCTGGTGTTGGCCGACATTGGTGGACACCGTGTAATCGTCCAGTCCTTCCAGCACCCTGCCCAGTTTTTGCAGGACGCTTTGCGCGCGAATATCCGATCCGTCGTCATCGATGTCCAGGGAACGCACCCGGCGCCATTCATTGATCTGCGCCCACCAGCCCGCCATATCCTGCGTGCCGGCACCGGAATCGCGCCATGCGCTATGCATCTGGCGTACGACGTCGCCCGCATCGCCATACAGCGGCACATCGGCGGTCACCAGTTTGTTGATTTCAGCGGGATCGATATCGATGTGAATGATACGCGCATGCGGGGCAAACACGCGCTGGCCGCGCTCATTATTGATTTTACCGGTCACGCGGTCGTCAAACCGTGCACCGATGGCGATGATCAGGTCGGCGTCGTGCATGGCCATGTTCGATTCATATGTACCATGCATGCCCAGCATACCCAGATGCGATGGATGACGGGTCGGGTAAGCGCCCAGCCCCATCAGCGTAGACGTCGCCGGAAAACCCGTATCGTCGATCAGGCGCAGAACCGCGTCGCTGGCCTGCTGGCCCGCATTGATGACGCCGCCGCCCACGTAAATGACAGGCCGGTGCGCCTCGCGCATCATCTGCGCGGCGGCGGGGTAATTGTTGGGATGCGCCTTTGTCCTGCGTTGATAAACGTCGTTCTCATCCGCCGGACCAAAGGTGACATCCATGTTCTGGACGTCTTTGGGAATGTCTACATGCACGACCCCCGGTCTTCCGTCCGCGGCAATCTGAAAAGCGCGGCGCAGCTCGGGCACGACGCGGGCCGGATCCTTGATCAGGATGTTAGCCTTCGTCACAGGACGCGAAATGCCGGTGGCATCCACTTCCTGAAACGCATCCGTTCCGATCAGGTGCGTGGCCACCTGGCCCGAGATCACGACCATCGGGATGGAATCACCCTGCGCATCCGCAATCGGCGTGACGGCATTGGTAAAGCCGGGGCCGGACGTCACGAACAAAACACCCGTCTTGCCGCTCGCGCGCGCATAACCGGTGGCCATGTGGCCCGCACCGCCCTCGGCGGCAGTCAGGATGTGCTCCATCTCATGCGGGACTTTTTCAAGACCGTCATAGATGGGCATGATGGCGCCGCCCGGATAGCCGAAAACCGTATCGACGCCCTGCTCTTTCAGCACCTCGACCACGGCCTCATGGGCAGGCATGGTGCGGGTGGAAGGGACGAACATGGCACTATCCGCTGTCTCGATGATGGCGGCACTGGTACTGGGCATTGGTATTCTCCTTTTTGAAATGAAAAAACCCCGGCTCTTGCGGAGGCCGGGGCGATGAACTTTGGATGAAGGTTTTATCTGACCCTGATCCGCACCCGCTCCGGCCTGAGCGTTACGACCACGCCAAGCACGACAAGAATGGAAAGAATGATGGCGATGCCGGTCATCAGTTGATGCTCCTGCGCACGACCGGGGCCGGACGCTTGGGTGAACGTATGGCTTTCATCTTGGCTTCCAGCGCGATCTGTTCGTCAATACCGGCAATCAGCCCGTTGCGGGAACCGAAGCGCGGACTGTTGGTGTCATAGGTCGTCCGGGGACGCGGAAAGATCGTGCTTTCCAGTTTTGTGATCGTCATATCGCCAACCCCTTCCACCGGCGATCCGATACGCGGGAGGCCATAACAGAATTCGGTATAACCGATCATCAGCCCCTTATCCTTGGCGCCCATCGCCATCAGGCCGAAATACGGCATGTACACGGCCTCGCTCTTGTCGAAATGCATGTCGCGCACCTCGCCGGGCGTTGCGCCCTGCGGAATGGGATAACATTCAAGCAGCATGTGCATGCGTCCCTGCGCGTCCACGTCGCTGCCTTTCATCGGGTAGCCGTTTGCGATGTAAAAATGTCCCATGAACTGCGGTTCGGCGGACGGTGTGGCTTTGACGCTCTGTCCGTCTTCCGCTGCCAGTTTTAAGGCCGCCTGGGCTTGTCCTCTCATTGTCATTCTCTCTTTTCTGCAGTTGTTACTTTTTTGCCGTTTATCCGAAAACACACTCTGGAACCGTTTTTATGTTTGAAAAAAATTGAGCGCCCTGTCGGTGGTTCCTCCGAAGGGCGCTTTTAGCGTGATTACCAGGTCTTTTCTCTGTATCTGACCTAAACCGCGCGCGCCCCCTGGCCAATGACGACGAGGAGGTTCACAAGAAGCACCACAATGTTGGCGCAGATGGCGGCGGTATGACGCATGTCTGTATTATTAGATTGTTACGCCTGTCATTTGCAACTGAAATTTTATTTCAAAAACGCGCAGGACCCTTGCGGGTCCTGCATATCGAACGGAAAACAGGCGATCAGGCCGCAGCCTTGACGCCCTGCGCCTTGATCGTGGCATAGGCCCAGTCCAGCCACGGCAAAAGCGCGGCGATATCGCTGTTTTCAACCGTGGCGCCGCCCCAGATGCGGATGCCGCCCGGCGCATCGCGATACGATCCGATGTCCTTGCCGACATTTTCGTCGTCCATCATTTTGACCAGCTGTTTGAGGACCGCGTCCTGTGCGTCCTGCGGCTGCGCCGTGAACCAGCCGTCCTTCACCTTCAGGCAGATCGACGTGCATGAACGGATATCCTTGCTGACCGGCAGGAATTCGATCCAGTCCGATTTCTCCACCCACGCGGCGACGGTGGCAAGGTTGCCTTCGCTGCGCTTGACCAGTGCAGGCAGGCCGCCGATGCCGTTGGCCCATTTCAGCGCGTCGAGGCAGTCTTCCACGCACAGCATGGACGGCGTGTTGATCGTGGCGCCTTCGAAAATATCCGCCTGCAGTTTGATGCTGCCGTCCTTGTCCTTTTTGGTCATGCGGAAAATTTTCGGCAGGGGCCGGTCCGGCTTATAGCTTTCAAGACGGGCAACCGCACGGGGCGAAAGAACCAGCATGCCGTGTGCCGCCTCGCCGCCCAGCACTTTTTGCCATGACCACGTGATGACATCCAGCTTGTCCCACGGCATATCCATCGCGCAGACGGCGGATGTCGCATCGCAGATGGTCAGGCCCTTGCGGTCTGCCTTGATCCAGTCGCCGTTCGGCACGCGCACGCCCGAGGTCGTGCCGTTCCATGTGAAAACGACGTCGCGGTCCGTATCGACCTGCGCCAGATCCGGCAACTGGCCGTAATCGGCGGTGAATTCGCGCACGTCTTTAAGTTTCAGCTGCCCGGTCACATCCTTCAGCCATTCCATGCCGAACGATTCCCACGCGACGATATCGACCCCGCGTTCGCCCAGCATCGACCACATCACCATTTCTACCGCGCCCGTATCCGACGCCGGCACGATGCCGATTTTATAGTCCGCCGGAATCCCCAAAAGGGTGCGGTGTCCTTCGATGACCGCCTGCAGCCGCTTTTTACCGGGACCCGAACGATGCGAACGGCCCAGCAGCGCGCCGGACAATGCCTCGGGCGTCCAGCCGGGACGCTTGGCGCAGGGGCCGGACGAAAACATCGGGTTCTGGGGTTTTACGGTCGGCTTCGTTGTCATGGATCGGATCACCTGTTAGGTTTCAAAAGTGCCCTATGTCATCACGCTCATAGCCCCAAGCCAAGCCCCCATTTTGGAGGCCGCGGCCCATGTTCAGAAAAACTTAAATTGCCGCGAACGCAAACCCACAGGCACGGCGCTGGACCTTGAGTCCGACACCCCTGCGGCAAAGCAGCTCATGGACGATGTCCGCGCCAAATTCGCGGTCGACATTCTTTGCCAGGATGCGGCGCACCGTCACAAGCGCCTGTTCATCGCCGATATGGACGCAACCATGGTGGAGGAGGAAACCCTGGACGAACTGGCCGGTTACGTGGGCCTCAAGGACCAGATTGCCGCCATCACCAGACGCGCGATGGAGGGGGAACTGGATTTTCATGCTGCGTTACGCGAGCGTGTGGGCCTTCTAAAAGGGCTTTCCGCCACTGCGCTGGAACAGACCGCAGCAAAAATGACCTTCACAAAGGGCGGAAAACAGCTGCTTTCAGCCCTAAAGCGCAACAATGTCACCTGTATCCTGGTCTCAGGAGGCTTTACCTTCTTCACGTCCCGCGTTGCTGCGTTTTTGGGATTTGATGAAAATCACGGCAACATCCTCAATATCGAGGATGGCCTGCTGACAGGCACGGTCGGCGAGCCCATTTTGGACAAGACATTCAAGCAAAACTGCCTTGAGCAAAGCGCCGCCCGCCTTGGTATTCCCCTGTCGGCGACCGTGGCGATAGGTGACGGCGCCAACGATCTGCCCATGCTGCAGACGGCAGGGCTGGGCGTTGGGTTTCAGTCAAAACCCCTGCTGCGCGATGCGCTTTCCAACCACCTGCTGTTCAACGGGCTGGATGCGTTAATTCCCGTCCTGGGCCTCACGCCCCCACAGGTCGAATAGGCGCTGACTGCGCCCGCAACGGCTGACGTAAAAGCGATACCGTAACGGATTTTTCTCGTAATACCGCTGATGGTGACTTTCGGCGGGGTAAAAGGCCCCGGCCGGCAGGATCTGCACCGCTGCGCGTTTGTCGCCCATGCGCGCGCTGTCGGCCTCGATCAGGCTTTTGGACTGAAGAGCGGCATATTGCTGAGTCACGCCCTCGTAATAAATGGCGGGCGTAAAGGCAAAGCCCTTGTCGCAAAACTGCCCCTCGCCATTCATCGGGTCGATGTTATGCCAGTACGTGGCCAGCAGGCTTTCGTAACTGACGATGCGCGGATCGAAAAAAACCATGACCGCCTGGCGATGGCCGGTATCCCCGCGCGACACCTGCAGGTAACTGGGGTTGGCGATGATGCCGCCGGTATAACCCGCAATGGTATGATCGACACCGGCGGTCTGGTCGAACACCTCCTGCACCGCCCAGAAATTACCGCCAGCAAACAAAGCGTGCGACAGCGGCGTGGCCGCAGACGCCGCACCGGGCATGCACAAAATGACGAGCAACAGGAAAAAACGCATGGGGTAAGTTTAGCATTGCCCTGTGTCCGTCTGCCGCAGCCACGAATAAACAACGCACAAAAAAGACAGGCCGCATTCCTGCGACCCGGTTGCGATCAGAGACTTAAAAAAGGAAAGGCCACATTTCTGCAGCCACGTTGCAAGAGCGACTTTAAAAAAACAGAGGCCGCATTTCTGCGGCCTCTGAATTCTTGTTTCCAATCCGTAAGGATTAGAACTCGAGCTGGGTGCCCAGGGTGACAGCCGTACCATCGGTGTCGGCACCGGTGACGCCACCGATGTTCTCGACGTCTTGGTACTGAACGGCGCCGCGGAACGTCATGCCCGGACCCCATTCGTAGATCACGCCGGCGGTCCAGCGATCAGCTTCCTGATCATCCGTACCTGCGAAAGCAGCAGCGTCCGTTTGTTGGTTCAGGTACGACACGCCCAGTTTGTAGGGGCCCGTCGTGTAGTCAACGCCAGCAACCCACGTATCGGTGTCGCCGTCGCCGCCGGTGACCGGATCGAGGCCGTTATTGGTGTTAACATACGCGCCGCCGACGCCGAATGCGCCGAAGCCGAGGTTAACGCCAACGTTCCAGCTGTCCAGATCGTCGGTGCCCAGGGTGTCTTCAACCTGGCTCAGGTGGCTGTAGCCAGCGCCCAGAGCGAGATCGATCGCGTTGAACGAACCTTCGTAACGTGCAGCGATTTCCCATGCATCTTCATAAGCGATGGCCGGAGAAATGACCGTGCCGACGCCCGTGGTGTTGGTGACCGCGGCACCCGTCAGCGCGTTGGTGTCGCCGACGGTCGGGGTGTACGAAACACCGGCTTGGAAGCCGTTGAACACCGGGGTGATGTAGGTCAGCTTGTTGCTGTAGCCCGTATCATCCTGAGCGTAGTCCAGGGTGCCGTTCAGGTTGAACGGGGTGGTGACGCCGCCCGTGGTGCTCAGACCGCTGAAACCGAACACGGCGATATCCGGACGGATACCGTCGATTTTGTCATCAGCCGAAGGAGCGCCGACTTGCAGAAGATAGGCAATGCCGTCTTCTTCGCCGAAGTTCACGCGGCCCCAGGCGGAGGAGAGGTACATGTACGACTCTTGAACCGTCGTGGCATCGCCACGGTCAGCCAGCAGTTCCATGTGGGCGCCGGCGGTAACGCCGTTGTCCAGAGCGACTTCACCGTTCAGGTGAACTTCGGTGTCCTTGCGGAAGTCGAATTCACGGTATTCGGTACCAGCCGGTTCGTCTTGGTCGGTGTAAACAGCGTAGCCGCTGACATAACCGCCGAGGCCGAGTTGCAGTGCCGGCTCATCAGCGCGTGCCGGAGCGGCAGCGACGAAAGCCAGACCAGCGATAGCGGCCGTGCTCATCAAAATTTTCTTCATTGTAGTTCCTCCATAAACCCCTGTCAGCGTAACCCTTGTCAGATCGGCAGTCAGAAGTTGTTTGTGACAACCCCGGCGGACCGGGGCACTGCGGAAGAAAATCTCAAAAGAACGGGTGCGGGTCACGTCCGGACTGGCGGATTTGAGTCATTTTTTGGATGCCCGTTGCATTTTTGCAACAGCGCCGGCCAAAGGTTAACGGCCCGGTGGTGGCTATTTTATACCACAACAAATTGAAATCAATGGAAAAACAAGAAAAATCATCAGCCGTGGATCAGACGCTTGATCGTCCATACCATCGGGGCAGTAACGGCAGAAACAGACCCGTTTTCGCCCGTTTTGGCCAGCCCCACGGCCAGCATGAATTCCTGAATCGATGACGGTTTTTGGCCGTTCTGCGGGGGCAGGACCTGCTCGATACCGCTGACCTTGCCATCACGGAAAGACCGGTTGATATCCGCCACACGCTTGCCGGCGATGCGGTCATCATTGGCTGGCATGCGTTCCGGCTGCTCGCTCAGGAATGTGACAAGACCGTTGAACAGCGCCTGCGCATTCATGGGCATGGCGGGGCCGGTTTTCCGCACGCGCGGTGTCACCGTGCCCGCGTTGAGGACATGACCGGCAAGATCCTTGAACGTCCGCACATGCTCCAGCCCAGCGATACTTTTGGATTGAAGCGCGGTATAGGCCCGCGCCCATGTCGCCCGTTTGGCCAGCGGCCCATGCTCGATGATGCCGTTGTCATGGGTCAGGGGGATCTGGCGCGTCTCCTGCGAAAACGCGCGGAAGGATTCGATCAGCGCGTCCTTTTTGTCATGCCAGCCGATCCGGGTTTTAAGCTGGGTCTGCAGATCGGAAAGTTCGGTCGTCGCATAGCTGCGGACATTGCGCAGCCATTGTTCCTTCGTATAGCAGCTGCTCTGAAAGACAGTATCGTCCGCCTTCAGTTCGGCAATGGTGCGGGTCTGGGTTTCGAAATCGACCGGACGGCGCAGAATATAGGTCGCATGCCCTTTGACCGGGCAGACCGCGATCTGAAAATCATGGGCCTTGCCGGACGCGTCCTGTCCCTTTACCGCCAGGACGACATAAGCCTGCTGCGCCTTATCGGGACCCATGGGCTTTTCCCGGTAGAGCACCATGTCACGCGCTTGGAAGCCGTCCGCCTTCAGTCCCTCGATCAGCCATTCGACCCGCGGCTCGGCGCCCGCAAAAACGGGGGTTGCCGCGTCCGTGCGGCGGCGATGCACAATATCCGTCGGCGTCTCCGCCCCGGGGGGCAGCAGACGTTCGACCGCCACCACCTTTATATCGGCAGCGCGTATGTCAGGCGCCCGCGCGGCCATCCATGACCTGAAATCATTCTGCACGGCAGGCGGCCATACCGATTTACCGTCATCGATTATTTTTTTGAATGTATCCGCGGCACCGCTTTTATGGATGGCATAGAAAAGCTGCACGCGCTGTTCAGGGCTAAAGCGGCTGAACACCGTCTCATGCGTCTTCTTATGCTGCACCAGCATTTTATCAAAGTCTGCTGGCGGCAGCGCGGGACCATCGCGCAGGAAATCCTCGCTGGAGACATAGGCAAGCTGACCCGCAAGGTTCTGGAGCCGCGCCGCATCGTCGCTGTCCCTGTGCGCGATCATCGACCGGACAAGGTTTTCAAGAATCTGTTCGCTCTTGCTGGGCAGCTGGCCGTCACCGGGCGAGATCTTTTGAATATGTGGACCCTGCGCCGCTTTGCGGTCATCGAATGACCGCAGCTCTGCGCGCAGCGGGGCGGGCCAGTTCAGGTCGCCGCCGCGATCCATATCCACCAGGAACGGCAGGGCGGACAGGACGTGCAGGCGTTCATATAGTTGTTCGCGTTTTTCCGGCGCAAGCGCGCTCAGCACCTCGCCCTGCGCTTCGATGGTGCGCACGGCCATCGCCTGCAACAGGGGCTGAAGCTTGCGCTTTTCCTTGCGTGTAAGCCCCGGCCGCAGGATCTGCGCCCGTGCATTGTCGCGGATCTTGCCATGCGAGCTTGCCTCGCGCAGGGCCATGACGTCGATGCCTGCGCGCAGGTTCGGACGCGGATCCAGAATACGGTCGATCGTTTCAACAAAGGCCGCGCGGATCTGTTCGACCATGCGTTCAGTTCTGGTAGGCAGCACGGTATCCATGGGCGCAGGCGCTGATACCGGCACGGTATGGGGAATGATCTGAACCAAGGGGGATTGCGGCCCCTGTGCCGCACGCTCTTTCAATGTGTTGGCAAGGCGCGGCGGGGCCAGGCTTTGCTCCATCTCGATCTGCATCAGCAGCGGGCCGATATCGCCCGTAGCCATCAGGATGGTGGCCAGCGCATCGATCTGGTTGCGCGGGATGCGCTTGAAAGCCTCGCGGAATTCGACGCCCAGCTTCTGGATAAAATCGGTGACGGCGCCTTCGCGCATACCCGGCGGCGCCTGTACGGCAGCGACTTCGCTCATCCGCGTTTTTGAAAACATCTGCAAAAGAACGCCGCCCGCATCCCGCAACTGGTCCGGTGTCGGATCCTTCATCGCCAGCATCTGTTCGATCGCCTCGATGATCAGCTTGTCACCGCGGATCAGGCCCAGCCTGTCGACCAGCGCCTTGGGCACTTCGGCCGGACCGTGCATGCGCACGGCGTCCAGCTCGGTAAACAGATGCGTGTTGGGATTTATTGCCATAAGACCTTATAAAAAATCAGCTTTCATTATGTCAACTAATACCGGGCTTGAGCCTGCCACATTCGAATGCTAAATCCTTGATCTGATAGATTTTTGAAGGGCTTCGAAATGACTAAGCGTTTGTTTTCATTGGTAATGATCACCGCCTCTCTGGTTCTGGCCGCCTGCAGCAACGGCATCCAGTCCGAAGCCAAGTACCCGACCGGGGTTGAACGCTCCCGCACGGGCAACGACATTTATTCCAAAGGCGACAGCATTTTTGGTGAAGGCGGCCTGCAGATGTTCGGCAAGGACCGCAAGGGCGCCTCGACCGACGTCATCACGGTGAACGCCTATCTCTGGCGCGCGGCCCTCGATACCGTGAACTTCATGCCGCTGGCCAATGTCGACCCGTTCGGCGGCGTCATCCTGACCGACTGGTATACCAGCCCCGAAAAACCGGGCGAACGCTATAAACTCAACATCTTCGTGATGGGCAGCCAGCTGCGTTCCGACGGCATCAAGGTATCGATGTTCAAACAGCGTAACGGCAAGGACGTCGCGGTCGATCCGAAAACCAACACGGATATCGAGGACGCCATCCTGACCCGCGCCCGCGAACTGCGTATCGCCTCGAAATCCGAAGACTGACCATATCCTTATATCAATTGACGGTTTACGGCACGGAACGCCCGCACCGTGCCGTGCATTGGATCATGCATGAAAAGCGTACGCGTCCTGCTGCTTGCTCTTGCTGCCGTGTTTGTGACCACGGCATCCCTGCAGGCGCGTGATTTTCTGGCGCCCGGTGATATCGCCCGCGCTGACACCAGTCAGGCGATCATCACCGTTTCGGCGCCGGGCAATCCACAGAATATCAAGGCCATCCGCTTCCCCGCCGTGCCCGACCTGCAGTCATGCTTTTCCCTCGCCTATACGGCGGTCGTCAAAAATCGCGGGGAATCGTCCGCCACCTGCATCAATGAACGCGGCATCGTGGCCGCCACATACTTTTGCAGAGCCGGCGACACCAGCCCCGAATGTGAGATAGTAAACCCTTAAATCCTTGACCTTCCCGTTGCGCCGTTTATCAATAGCGGCTTGCAATAATAGGCGGGAAATCAATGGCCGATCGTTACAACATCCGTGAAACCGAATCCAAATGGCGCCAGATATGGGCGGATAAAAAGTCGTTTGAGGTCACGGAAGACACCACGCGGCCCAAGGCATACGTGCTGGCCATGCTGCCTTACCCGTCCGGCCGCATTCACGTGGGTCACGTCCGCAACTACACCCTGTCCGATGTCGTCGCCCGCTATAAACGCAGCCAGGGTTTTAACGTCCTGAACCCGATGGGCTGGGACGCGCTGGGCCTTCCGGCGGAAAACGCCGCGATGGAACGCGGCACACACCCGCAGGACTGGACCTACGCCAACATCGCCCAGATGAAGAACCAGCTTCTGTCCATGGGCCTTGCCATCGACTGGAGCCGCGAGGTCGCCACCTGCGCCCCCGACTATTACAAACACGAACAGAAAATGTTCATCGACTTCTTCAAACAGGGTCTCGCCTACCGGAAAGAGTCGGTGGTGAACTGGGACCCCGTTGAAAACACGGTGCTGGCCAACGAACAGGTGGTCGACGGACGCGGCTGGCGCTCCGGCGCACCGGTCGAACGCCGCAAACTCTACCAGTGGTTTTTCAAGATCACCCATTACGCGCAGGAACTGCTCGACGCCATCAAGACGCTCGACCGCTGGCCCGACAAGGTCCGCACGATGCAGGAAAACTGGATCGGCAAATCGCAGGGCCTGCAATTCACCTTCGATGTGGTCGGATCGACTGACACGCTGGATGTGTTCACCACCCGCCCCGATACGTTGTTCGGCGCTTCCTTCGCCGCCATCGCGCCGGATCATCCGCTCTCCAAAAAACTGGCGGGCGACAAACCCGGCTATGCCGAATTTATCAAACAGTGCCAGGCCGCCGGAACGTCGGAAGCCGCGATCGAACAGGCCGAAAAAATCGGCTTCAACACCGGCGCCTTCGTCCAGCATCCGTTTCAGCCGGACGTGAAGCTGCCCGTCTACATCGCCAATTTCGTCCTGATGGATTACGGCACCGGCGCCATCTTCGGCTGCCCCGGTCATGACCAGCGCGACCATGACTTCGCCACCAAATACAATCTGCCCATCATTCAGGTGGTGGCACCAGCCGACGGCAAAGACATCGATGTCAAAAAAGAACCGTTTACCGATGCCGGCCGCGCCGTGAATTCGGGCTTCCTCGACGGCATGTCGATGGAAGACGCCAAGGCCGCCGCCATCGCAAAAATGGAACAGATGGGCCGCGGCAAGGGCGTCACGCAATGGCGTCTGCGCGACTGGGGCGTCAGCCGCCAGCGTTACTGGGGCTGCCCGGTGCCGATGATCCACTGCGAAAAATGCGGTATCGTCCCCGTCCCTGAAAAGGACCTGCCGGTAAAACTGCCCTACGACATCAACTACGATGCGCCGGGCAACCCGCTCGACCGTCATCCCACGTGGAAGCACACGACCTGCCCGCAATGCAACGCCAAGGCCGTGCGCGAGACGGATACATGCGATACGTTCTTTGAATCGTCGTGGTATTTCCTGCGCTATCTCGATCCGAAAAACGAGGGTGCCGCGTTCGATGCGAAAAAATCGCAATACTGGATGCCGGTGGACCAGTATATCGGCGGCGTCGAACACGCTGTCCTGCACCTGCTCTACTCTCGCTTCTTCATGCGCGCGCTGCGTGACTGCGGTTATGCGGTACCGGACGAACCCTTCACCGGCCTGTTCACGCAAGGCATGGTCACGCACATCACGTTCAAGGACAAGGACGGCAAGTGGCTGACCCCCTCCGAAGTCACGATGAACGCGGACGGCACCGCAACCAGAACATCGGACGGCACGCCGGTCACGCTTGGCCGGGTCGAGAAAATGTCGAAATCGAAAAAGAACGTCGTCGATCCCGACGACATTCTGCAGACCTACGGCGCGGACGCCGCGCGCCTGTTCATCCTGTCCGACTCGCCGCCCGAACGCGATCTGGAATGGACCGAAGGCGGGATTGAGGGCGCATGGCGCTTCATCAACAAGCTGCACCGCATGCTGCATGACGACCTGCCGCAGGTGAAACTGGCGGGCGTCAAACAACCGGCGGAATTTTCGGCAAGTGCCTTGGAACTGCGCGGCAAGGCGCACAAGACGGCCCAGGGCGTGGCTTCGGACATCGAGGCTTTCGTGATGAACAAGGCCGTGGCGAAAATCCGCGAACTGTCCAACGCGATTGAATCGTTTGACGCAAAGGACGATGCCGATAAATGGGCGCTGCGCGAGGCATGGGAAATCCTGCTGCGCGTCGCCAACCCGATGATCCCGCACCTGTGCGAGGAATTGTGGGAAACGCTCGGCAATCCTGTCCTGCTCACCGAAACGCCGTGGCCGGTGGCCGATCAGACGCTGATGGTATCAGGCACCGTCACGCTGGCGGTACAGGTCAATGGCAAGCTGCGCGCGACCATCACCTTGCCGAAGGATGCAGGCCAGAAAGACGCCGAAGCCGCCGCGATGGCGGAAGAAGGCGTACAGAAGGCGATCGCGGGCCTGTCGGTGAAAAAAGTCATCGTCGTGCCGGGCCGCATCGTCAACATCGTCGCGGCTGCTTGAGAAATCCCAAAGCACATACGGAAATTTGACAATAGCCCCGCACCGGGGCTATTTCTTTGATAGCCGCAAGAATGGAATGGAGGCGGCGGCAGCCTCCCGGACCTTCCCTTTATCCGTTAAAACAAGGAGCAGTAGACATGTTTATCACCTGCGTTTCCAGCGCCCCTCCGCGTCTTTTGACGCCTCTCTCATCTTTCATGATGTCCATGCGCGGCGACAGGATCGCTTAAGGCTTTTTGCCCGCATCCTGTCGCATCGAAGTGGAAGCCGCGATCGCGCTTCCCGACGCTTATCCGACATTTGAACACATGACATTTTTGACAGAGGATTCCCATGACCGAACCGTATACGTCCACTCATATCGTCCAGATCACGGACACAACCGACCGCAATGCACGCGGTAAACTGACATCCGCCTATGCAAAGCATGCAGGCACCCATGGTCTGCGCGATTACCAGCTGCAGATTGAGGCGGCGCGCAACACCCTCGATATCGGCGTCTTCGCATCCGAACTAGTGCATAACACCGAACGCGCCGATCGTATCCTGATCGCGCACAACTGCGCGCCAGCTGAAAAAGAAGACGGCACCACAAACAATCACCGGTCGGACTTTTACTACGCCGACCTTGGTGACAATGTGTATGCCGGCGGCACGATCAACGGACTCGAACTTTCATACCTCAAGGGACGTATTCAGAAACTGTTCCGCGGTGCGAACACCAACTCGCTCAACAGCCAGTTTCGTTCACTTCAGGTCCTGCCACAGACGCTGGTTGCCTTTGCCACCCCCTCCGCGCGTGAAGACTGGATCAAGCGCGGCATTTTTGAAGAGGTTTCCGATATCGACAAACACATCGCGGATGTTCCCGATACGACCCATGTCATCGAAGTCGACGAGCCCTTCAGCAACGTGAAATTGTGGTTGTCGCGTGATGATCGCCGCAAACTGCGCGACGGCAGCGAGGCGCGTATACTGTTTGGCGACATATCGGTCGAATATGGCCATGGCCATACATCAGAGGAACCGGCATTTACTGCGCTGGTCCGGGACAAGCTGTTTGACGTGCCGCTGAACACGAACGTGGTGGCGCTGAATTCCAGCTCGCGCGTTCTCGGCAGCCAGACCGTCCCGATGATCGCCACGATCCGCAAACGTCCCGCAGAAACCCAGCCCCTCTATACCGTCCCACAGGTCGGTGTACCGGTCCGCCTGGGTCTGCGCGCCGCCTAAGTAAGAATAAAGAGAAGAACAAGGGAGAGTGCGAAAGGCGCCCCGGCGCGGTTGACAGCCGTGCGGGGCGCCTCTAGCGTCTTGGGTATGAGCCCGAAATTCTCCCTCGTCCTGATTGCCGGTGCAGCCCTTTTCGCCCTGACCGGGTGCGGTCTTACGCCCGTCTACGGCACCTACGCCAACAGCGCTAAAAACAGCGCCGTCGCAGCCCAGCTGGACCAGGTCTATATCGACTCGATCCCCGATCGCACCGGCCAGAAACTGCGCAACACGCTTATGGACCGCTTTTACCAGACGGGCCGCAAAAACCTGATCGATGCACGCTACCGCCTGCGTGTGGCGAACCCGGTCGAAAGCATTTACGGGCTGGGTATCGCCAAGGACGCGACCGCCACGCGCAGCCAAATCCGCCTGTACACCACCTTCACCCTGACCCGCGTCGGCGATGCCGAGGCAACCCCGCTGATCACGCGCAAGGTCGAGTCCGTTTCCAGCTTCGACACGCTGGCCAGCGAATACACGACCCTCGTCACCGAACAGGACGCACGCGACCAGGTCATCAAGGACATGGCCGACCAGATCGCCACCCTGCTGGAACTGTATTTCACCAATCCGTCCCGTTTCCCGTCGCCGGAAACCATTGCGGAAGACGATAAAAAATCCAAACATGTCATCGACCCGCGCGGCGATATCGAAGACAACCACAAATAACGACAGGCGTTTTGTTTCATGAAACTGGCCTTCCGCGACATTGAAGGATTTGTGGCGCGGCCCAATCCTGTGGCGCGTGTGATTGTCGTCTATGGCCCGGACGCCGGCCTCGTAACCGAACGCAGCGCGATCATGGGCCGGACCGCCGTCCCGGACCTGACCGACCCCTTTAACGTCGTGATCCTGACCACGGACCAGCTGCTGGACGACCCGGTGCGGCTGAACGACGAAGCCTTTGCGCAAAGCCTGATGGGGGGCAACCGCCTGGTCATCATCCGCGACGGCGCGGATTCCCTGACCCCCCTGCTCAAGGAATACCTGAAAGCCCCCTCGTCCGACACGCTGGTCATTGTCGAGGGCGGCGAACTCGGCACGAAATCATCCCTGCGGGCGCTGGCCGAAAAGGCTGAAAACGCCGCCGCAGTGCCCTGTTATGTCGAGGATGAGCGCGACCTCACCCGTTTCCTGCAGAACGCAGCAAAGGACGCGGGCTATGGAATCGACCGCGACGCGCTGGCGGCGCTGGCCGGGTCACTGGTGGGCGACCGCGCCGTCGCCCGCGGCGAATTTGAAAAGCTGATCACTTATAAACTATCCGATACCGACAAAACCATCCGTCTTGCGGACGTCGAGGCATGTCAGGGCGATGTCCGCTCGCGCACTTTCGACGAACTGGTCAACGCCGTCGGCCTGGGTGATGCGCATCGCATGGCAGCGTCCTTCGCGGCGCTCATGCGTGAACAGACCGCGCCGGTCGCCATCCTGCGCACTGTACAGGGGCATTTCCGCCGTCTTTATCAGGTGCACCTGAAAATGGAAGACGGTGCCGACGCCAAGGGCGCTATGAAGTCGCTGCAGCCCCCCGTGTTCTGGAAGTACGAGGACCAGTTCATGGCACAGCTGCGCCGCTGGCCGCGGCCGCGCATTGAAAACCTTCTGAACGCACTCGGCCATGTAGAGGCGCAGACCAAGCAGACCGCCATGCCCGCCGAAACCCTGACGGCGCAGATTCTGCTTAAAACCGCCATGGCCCGCGCCGCCTGAGGCGTCTCTGCCGTTGACACAATGCTGCCTTACAGGCCTATTACACAAACGGACTTTGAATAACCAACGGGGAACCCAAAATGAAAAGAATTCTGATAAGCGCCGCTTTCGTGGCCTGCCTTGCCACCGCCGCGCACGCCATGGATGACGGCGAACGCGCACGCCAGATGGCCCTTTATAATTCGCAGGTGAATGGCGGCGCCCAGCTGACCCGCACCGTCACCACCGGACGCGTGGCCATGCCGACCCAGGTGCCGACCAATCCGCCTGTGCCCGTTGCCACCCCCATCACCACACCGCCCGTAACGGTTCCGGTTATGGCACCCCTTGGCGCGCCGAGCATCACCGCGTCGAAAACCGGTGTCTCCCGCTCCCTGCCCGTAAACGACGCCCCGATGGCAATGATGACAACCACTACCTCGGTCACGACCCCGGCGGCCACTGCGGCCCCGACGGCGGTGACCACGGTTGGCCAGATGTCACCCCTGAATGATGACGGCAGCCCGATGAACGTCCGTGCCGATGCAGGCACGCTCGGCCAGACGAAGGGTATGCCCTCGCAGGTCGCCGCACTGAACGGCGGCATGGGCGGCAATGCGGAACAGGACCGCCAGCTTCAGGCATGGCGCGACTGGAAATCGGGCAATAACGGCGCAGGTGCCAACACCCCTGCCCCTTACGTGCCCCAGCAGGTGCAGACCATGACCACCACGTCCGTCATGCCGATGGCCCCGGCTTATATGCCCGCCCCCATGCAGCAACCCGTCATGATGGCACCCCCGGCCGCACCGCAAATGGCCTATGCCCCGCAGCAGCCTCCCGTGGCCCAGCCTGCGCCGATGGTTGAACCCGCTGCCTCTGGCAACGAAGGGCCTTCACACTTCGCCTATCCCACCCGCGGCATGCGCGAACGCACCCCGGCATCCCTGCCCGCCCGCAACGGCGGCACATCGTCGGACAGCACATCGTCCTTCAACGACTGATCATTATTTCACGTGAATCAAAAAGGCCGGGAAATCCCGGCCTTTTCGCTGTTACATATTCGGGTAGGTCGGCCCGCCGCCACCTTCCGGCGCGACCCAGGTGATGTTCTGGCTCGGGTCCTTGATGTCGCAGGTCTTGCAGTGGACGCAGTTCTGCGCGTTGATCACGAAGCGCGGATCGGTTTTTGCCACCTCGTCACCATACACCACCTCGTAGACGCCGGCCGGGCAATAAAGCCGGGCCGGTTCGCCATAAACCGGCAGGTTCTTTGCGACCGGCACCGAAGCATCCTTCAGCGTCAGATGGATCGGCTGATCTTCCTCGTGGTTGGTGCCGGAGAGGAACACGCTCGAAAGCTTGTCGAACGAGATTACGCCATCGGGCTTCGGATAGGTGATCGGCTTGACCTCGGCGAGCGGCTTCAGGCTGTCGCAATCGCGCTTGCCATGCTTGAGCGTGCCGAAGAACGAGAGACCGAACAGCTCGTTCGTCCACATATCGACCGCGCCGAGCGGAATGCCGATCCAGGTGCCGAAACGCGACCAGAGCGGCTTCATATTGCGGACCGGCTTGAGATCCTTGCCGATTTCGCTCGAACGCCACGCGGCTTCATAGCCGGTCACTTCGTCATGCGCGCGGCCCTCGGCCAGCGCCGCCGCAATGTGCTCCGCCGCCAGCATGCCGGAGAGCATCGCGTTATGGCTGCCCTTGATGCGCGGAACGTTCACAAAGCCCGCCGAGCAGCCGATGAGCGCACCGCCGGGGAAGCAGAGCTTCGGCACGGATTGCCAGCCGCCCTCGGTGATCGCGCGCGCGCCATAGGAGAGGCGTTTACCGCCTTCGAGCACCTCGCGGATCATCGGGTGCTGCTTGAAGCGCTGGAATTCATCGAACGGGGACAGCGTCGGG
>CALBME010000216.1 GCA_937896295.1 uncultured Micavibrio sp.
TGTACATGTCGCGCACGATGGCACGGGGAATGATGATGCCGGCGGCCCCGCCGAGCCCCTGCAGAAACCGCAGCACGACCAGCGTGGTGATGTCGGCGGCAAGGGCGCAGCCGATCGTGGCCGCGATGAACAGGCCGATGCCCGCATACAGGGGGGCTTTTCGGCCATAAATGTCCGAAAGCGTGCCGAACACGATCTGGAACACGCCAAAGGCGATGAAATAGGATGTCAGGCTTAAAATCACGACATTGGGCGCGGCCGAGAGGTCGGTGCCGATATCGGGCAGGGCAGGCAGGTACATGTCGACGCCAAAAGGACCGACGGCCGTGATTAAGCCGAGGATAACGGCGTTACGAAAGTAGTTGCTTGTCTGCATGTGGTTTATAAACTCGTTCCCGATGTTGCGACGCACCGTTTTTAACCTTTCCGTCCTTGCCCTGTCACTTCTTTTGACGGGGCCTGTCCGCGCGGAAGATGCGCCCGTTCCCGCGCAGTCCGGCGATGTCGGCGCCGTCACTGGGCTGAAAGTCCCGCGCTATGTCTCGCTGCGCTCGGACACGGTCTATGTCCGCGCCGGTCCCGGCATGCGTTACCCGGTCAAATGGGTGTATGAACGCCGCGGCTACCCGCTGCAGGTGATCCAGGAATTCGATACCTGGCGCAAGATCAGGGACGTGGACGGCGAGGAAGGCTGGGTCCACCAGTCGCTCTTGTCCGGCACGCGTCATGTCCTGGTCCAGGGCGATAAGGTAATGACCCTATATAAAAAGGCGGATTCCAGCGCCCGTCCGGTCGCCCAGATCGAAACCGGGGTGGTTGCCAAACTCAACGAATGCGCAGACAATTGGTGTCAGGTGTCCGCAAGCGGTTATGACGGATGGCTGTTGAAGTCTTCGTTGTGGGGCGTTTACGAACACGAGGAATCGGAGTAATCCTGATTCAAGTAACCCGCCTAAGTGAATCGAATCATCCATCCGAATCAGTAACTTCCCTCTCAGGTCCGAATACTTCCAATGATCTCCCGCGCACTGCCGTCATATCTTGATATCGCCCAGTCCTTTTACGGACAGGCCTGCGACCTGTGCCAGGAAGGGCCGTCCGTTAACCTGCTGCGCCTTATCAATCTGTGGGGTGGCGCGTTGGCCGAATGCCTTCTGGATTACGAGGCGCCGGATCAGGCCGCCGAAGACTGCCTTGCTGAAATCGGCATCACCATCCGTCCCGATGACTGGATGGCACCGTCCCTGCGTTCCGCCTCGGCCTGCGAACAGGACATTGAACTCGGCCGCACGCTTTCGCGCCTTTATCTGGGTGATGGCCTTGAATGGTCGCTCAACGCCCGCAACGCCCTGACCGAAGTGGGCCGCGGTATTCGCGGTCTTGCCGGTGCAGATGATGCATGCGACGCGCTGATGGCGGAATCCCTGCGTATGGCCGTCTGCTACGAACTCACCGCGCACGGTATCTGCGACCGTTCGATCGATGTGAAAATCGCTGGCCAGCGCTGGACCATTGCGGACTGCATTCTGGGTCTCTCGGCGCTTGCCGGGTCTCATCAGGCGCGCCTGATGTATGATGCCGGTATCTCCAACGCCGCCTCGCTTGAAAAGGCGCTGGATGACCTGATGCGTGTCATGATGGAAGAAGCCGTGCGCCACGGCGTTCCCGAGGATGTCACCCTGCTGCACGGCATTCCGGCCAATGATATGCCGATGGCCGTCAACGCCGACCTGATCCGTTCGATCGAGCCGCTGGCCCTGACCGTTCTGGAAGAACACCATATTCTGGATCGTACCAATCAGGCGATTGCGCTGGCCAAGGCTGCAGGCCGCATGGTCGCCGTCGCCGCTGCTGGCGAATCGCCGGATATCGAACATGTCGTGGCCCGTCCGCTGGCCCTGTGCGCCATGATGGGCGCCTTTAAGATGGCGGTATAAACCATAAGGCTAAAAATTTTTTTGATCTTATAACCCTCTGGAAACAGAGGGTTTTTTATTGCTGCGCCGCAGGGGGATGTAAAACGCTGTTTCATTTCATAACGCGTTAACTTTTGAACATTATCCTGAATCTTACTGGTCAACGTCCAAGCGAGGCATCCCTTGTCCCTTAAGTCCCTGCATTCCCGCCTGTCCTACATTCTGGCAGGCTTTATCCATGCGCTGATTTCCTCAATTTTCGAAATGAAACCCGTCATGGTGCCGGTCCGCGCGACCTTTAAACCGCGCGGTTATGGCCGCCCCGTGACCGAGATTTTGTTCACGCGCCACCGCTAAGATTTCTCTATCCTGGAGCGTCGAGACCCCCGCCGTGAAACGCGGGGGTTTCGCGTTGAAAAAGCGTGTAAATGGCTTGTTCGGCCCTAGTTAGGTCTTTATAAACGGACCCAACATCAGGAGAGAACGCCATATGACGCTGGTTGCGCCAAAAGACGCCGGTTTCGTTCCGAAATCGTCTTACACCAAAGAAGAACTGATCGCCTGCGGGGAAGGTCGCCTGTTCGGTCCCGGCAATGCCAAATTGCCCGTGCCGCCCATGCTCATGTTCGATCGCATCACCGACGTACAGCTTGAGGGTGGCGATCACGGCAAGGGCTACATCAAGGCCGAACTCGATGTGAACCCCGACCTGTGGTTCTTCAAATGCCACTTCATCGGCGATCCCGTCATGCCGGGCTGCCTCGGCCTCGACGCCATATGGCAGCTGCTGGGCTTTTACCTTGGCTGGACCGGTGCGCCGGGTTCAGGCCGCGCGCTGGGGCTGGGTGAACTGAAATTCTCCGGCCAGGTGCTGCCAGCCACCAAGCTTGTCCAGTACGAGGTGCATATCAAGCGCCTCATCAACCGCAAACTGGTTCTTGGTATTGGTGACGGCAAGGTCATCGCTGACGGCCAGACCATCTACGAAGCATCCGACCTGCGCGTCGGCCTGTTTGACAACACCGGTTCCTAACTGAGGTTTCCATGACGAATTTCCAGTTTCCGAATTTCAAATCCAACATTTCGCCCGATGTGCAAAAACATCTGCGCCGCGTGGTCATCACGGGCCTTGGCATCGTGTCCTGCATCGGCGTCGGTCAGGCGGCAGTGCTGGAATCCCTGCAACAGGGCAAATCAGGCATTTCATTCGCGCAGGAATACGCCGAACTGAATTTCCGCAGCCACGTGCATGGTAAACCGAATATCGATCTGGATGCGCTGGTCGATCGCCGCGTCAAACGCTTCATGGGTGAGGGCGCTGCCTATAACTACGTCGCCATGCAGGAGGCGATTGCAGACGCCGGCCTTGAAAAAGGCGATATCAGCAACGACATGACGGGCCTCATCATGGGCTCCGGCGGCCCGTCCACCAAGGATCTGCTGGCCGCGCATGACGCAACCCGCGAAGGCAAGGGGCCGAAGAAAATGGGCCCGCTGATGGTGCCGCGCACCATGTCGTCGACCAATTCGGCGACGCTGGCGACACCGTTTGAAATCCGCGGCTACAACTATTCCATCTCCTCGGCCTGCGCGACCTCCGCGCACTGCATCGGCAATGCCGTTGAAATGATCCAGATGGGCAAACAGGACATCGTCTTCGCCGGCGGCGGTGAAGAAGTCGCATGGTCCATGACCTGCATGTTCGATGCCATGGGCGCTCTCAGCTCCAAATACAATGACAACCCGACCAAGGCATCGCGTGCCTATGACGCAAACCGCGACGGTTTCGTCATTGCCGGCGGCGCTGGTGTCGTCGTGGTTGAATCGCTGGAACACGCGCTTGCGCGCGGCGCCAAAATTTACGCCGAAGTCACCGGCTACGGCGGCGAAGTCGTCTGCGGGCACGTCGCTGCGGTGAGCCGTGATGGGGAGGGCA
>CALBME010000217.1 GCA_937896295.1 uncultured Micavibrio sp.
TCCTGCTTTTTTAAGACCGTTTCGTCAAGATTGGCCTGGTCGATCTGCGGCGCCATTTTCGAAATGCCCGGAAGCATTTTCATCATCGCGCCAAGGCCCCCCATGCCCTTGAGCTGTTGCAGTTGGGCGCGGAAATCTTCGAGGTCGAATTTTCCTTCCTGAAATTTGCGCGCGGCTTCTTCCGCCTTGGCGCGGTCCATCGTATCGACGGCTTTTTCGACGAGGGAGACGACATCGCCCATGCCCAGAATGCGGCCCGCGATACGGTCGGGGTGAAACACCTCGATCGCGTCCATTTTTTCGCCGGTGCCCAGAAACTTGATCGGCTTGCCGGTGACGGCGCGCATGGACATGGCAGCGCCGCCGCGCGCATCGCCGTCGACGCGGGTCAGGACCGTGCCGGTGATGCCGATGCGCTTGGCGAATTCATCGGCGATGACGACGGCATCCTGACCGGTCATCGCGTCGACAACCAGCAGGGTTTCCGTCGGCTTGGCGATGTCGCGCACGTCGCTGACTTCGCTCATCAGTTTTTCGTCGATCGCGAGGCGGCCGGCAGTATCCAGGATCAGGACGTCATAGGATTCAAGTTTGGCCGCATCTTTGGCGCGACGGGCGATATCGATCGGGCTCTGGCCCGCGATGATAGGCAGGGTGGCGACACCGACCTGTTCGCCGATGATGCGCAGCTGGTCCTGTGCGGCGGGGCGCTGGGTGTCGAGCGATGCCAGCAGCACTTTTTTCTTTTGTTTGCTCAGGAATTTCGCAAGCTTGCCCGTGGTGGTGGTTTTACCCGAACCCTGAAGGCCGACCATCATGATGACGGCAGGCGGCGCGACGTCGAGTTTCAGGGCGCTTTCATCCGAAGAGCCCAGCATCGCCACGATCGCATCGTTGACGATTTTGACCATTTGCTGGGTCGGGGAAACATCCTTGATGATGGCCTGTCCGACGGCATGGTCGCGCACGCGGTCCGTGAACGCCTTGACGACGGGCAGGGCCACGTCGGCTTCCAGAAGCGCGGTGCGGATTTCGCCTAAGGCCAGTTCAACGTCTTCGGCCTGCAGGCTCTTGCGGCCACGCAGCTTGTCGAACACATTTCCTAACTTGTCGCTCAGCGATTCAAACAAAACTGACCTCAAACAATTTGGCCGCTGTGAGCGTAAGCGCCGACAGCGGGGTACCTATGGGCACTGAAAAGATTCAGTGATTCAGGATTTTTCTAAGCGGTTTGTATGGGGGGGCTGGCATAAAGTCAACAAAAGCTTATAGATATGACCATGATTGAATTCACGAAAATGCATGGCTGTGGCAACGATTTCGTCGTAATTGATGCGCGAAATCAAGATGTTAGCGATTTTTTGAACGATGTGGGTGGTATTTCCGAGGCCTGTGACCGCCGTTTCGGCATCGGATGCGACCAGCTGATCGTCCTGCAAAAGGCCGACAAGGCCGATATTGAAATGATCATCCGCAACGCCGACGGAAGCCCCGCAGGGATGTGTGGTAACGCGGCCCGCTGCGTGGCAGCCGAAGTGATCCGTGAAACCGGTAAAAAGAATATCGACATCAAGGTCGGCGACCGCATCCTGAACGCGACCCATAACGGCAGCAACCTGATCACCGTCGACATGGGTAAGCCAGAATTTATGGGTCTGGCCGATCTGAAGGTCGCGCACCTGCCGCAGGCCTTCACGGTCGATGTCGGCAACCCGCACGCCGTGTTCATCGTACCCAATGCCGATGAGGTCGATATCGTCGAATTCGGCCCCATGGTTGAAAAACACCCGCATTTCCCCAATCGCACGAATGTAGAATTTGTATCCCGCGAAAGCGACGATGTTTTGCGCATGCGTGTATGGGAACGCGGCGCCGGAGTCACGCTTGCGTGCGGCTCCGGTGCGTGCGCCACGGCCTATGCCGCTTTTGAGCAGGGGATCGCCCCGCGCAAAACACGCATCCGTATGGATGGCGGCACGTTGTCCATGGAAATCCGCCAGGGTGACGGACACATACTGATGTCCGGTCCCGTAGCGCGTGTGTTTAAAGGAACGTTTAAGCTTTAATCGGCAGGAACGACGTCTACGCGGTCGAAATCCATGATGCCGAACTGAGCCAGCCGCTCGAGACGCCGCACCTGTTCCGACAACTCCAGAAGCAGGCGGTTGTCGTTGGACACGGAATATTCCGATGCCCACCACATACGCGTCTTAACAACCAGTACCCTCTCTTCCGACCCGTCAGGAGTGGCGTTGTTCACAATCGACATGTCGTGAACATACGGATGATTTAACAACATGTTCGCCCCCATTGTTGTTTACGGTTTTCAGGAAGTAGATCTGTAATGTAAGAACACTGACAGCAAAGCCAAGCGGCAGGCCAGTAAAAAGTGGCGGAAATGCTGCGTCTGCGTGACGCACAAATTATCATAATCGTAAGTTCGTGCTTAAGCCCATTCAAACTAAAGGGTTTTTTGTTCCAACGTTTTTTTCGCGTATACGCCTCCACGGTTCCGCAACATCGCATCGCATGCAGCCCGCGGCTTGCTGCGCCTGTAAACAGGTGGTATCGAAGGCTCGAAGCCCACCTTAAAAGAACTAGATCAAGGCGATGATTTTCTGGCGCTCTAAAAAGAACGAGAAGGCTGCCGCTGAAGAAAAGCACGGCGACCGCATGGTGCATCACAAATCCGATCCGGATCTGGCGCCCGCACAGAATGATGATGACGACATGGCGGTTCCGGCCAAAGACGATCTGCATGTAAGCGAAAGCGCCGCCGTCGATGATCTTGAAACCTCGCCCGTGCCCGAACATGTCCCAACCGACGACGCGCGCGAGGCAGAAGAGCTGAGCGATCACACCCAGGAAGGTGGCTGGCTCAGCCGCCTGACAGACGGTCTTTCCCGGTCTACGGCGCGTTTCACGCAAGGCCTGGCCGATGTATTCACCAAATCAAAACTCGATGCGGCTGATCTGAACCATCTGGAAGAATTGCTGATCACGGCCGACCTTGGTCCGAAGACGGCGGCCAGAATTGTTGCAGGATTTTCCGAACACAAATTCGATTCCAATGCAGGAACCGACGCGATCAAGGAAGTGCTTGCGGGGGAAATCGAAAAAATGCTGACGCCGATTGCCGTGCCGCTTGATATTCAAAAACCTGCGCATGGCGGGCCGTTCGTTATTCTGGTCACGGGCGTGAACGGTGTCGGTAAAACCACCACCATCGGCAAGCTGGGTCACCAGATCCAGCAGCAGGGCCACCGTGTCATGCTGGCCGCCGCCGATACGTTCCGCGCTGCAGCCGTCGAACAGATCCAGATCTGGGGCCAGCGCCTGCATGTTCCGGTGGTGGCAAAAGATATCGGTGCGGATGCCGCCGCCGTCGCGTTCGAGGCATATGAACGTGCCAAAAAAGAAGGTTATGACGTGCTGGTAGTCGACACAGCCGGCCGGCTGCATAACAAAAACGACCTGATGGCCGAACTGGGTAAAATCGTGCGTGTCCTGGGCAAGGGCGATAGTGGCGCGCCGCATGCCACGTTACTGGTGCTGGACGCAACGACGGGTCAGAACGCCTTCGCGCAGGTGCAGGCGTTCAGCGACATCGCCAAAATCACCGGGCTGGTCGTGACCAAGCTGGATGGTTCTGCCAAGGGCGGCGTGGTCGTGGGACTGGCCGATCAGTTTAAACTGCCCGTCCATGCCGTCGGCGTGGGCGAGGGGCTGGCCGATCTTCAGCCCTTTACCGCGCGGGATTACGCGCGTTCGCTGGTCGGGCTCAATTAAGACGGTTTCGGATCGGCGTGGCCGTTGGCGCGCGCCTTTTTGAGAAGCTTTTTGCACCGCCTGTGCAGCGCAAGGCTGCGCGCGAAACCCGGTATGCTGACCAGCGTGGGCATTAATGAAAACGCCGTGATGTTCCACCCCGCAGCGGCGGCGGTCACGGCCCCGGCCGGAATACTGGCCGCAAGGCGAAAACCGCTTTCAATCACTTCGTTGCCGCACCGTATGCGCAAGTCGCGGATATGGTCCAGAAACCCGTCCGACCGGTCATCCGGAAAGTTTTTTTGTGCCGATGGGTGAATCCCTTGGGGAGCAGCTTTCTCGTGGAAGATTTCACACATATCGATTTCAAGCTTGCGCCCGACCCATCCTGCACCCGCGATGAAGACGATGCTGCTGACAGTGATCAGTGTTTCGGCCCAGATCGGCAGGCTGTGCGTCTGGACGATGCCAAACCCCGTCAGCACGGCGATGCCGAAAAGCGCGGCGCGTACCGAAACGGATTCAAATGCGCTGCGCAGCCTGCCTGCGCGCCATGGTGTGCCGTCGATACGGATAAGATCGGGTTTTTTTGTCTGGTCCTGCATCGGTGATAAACGTACAGGCGGTACGGAATGTTCCGTTTAGAAAAACCCCGGTTTCGCGTTCGCGGGCGCAGTAGAACGCTGACGTTCAGGTTCCGGGGGCGGGTTCGCGGCAAAACGATAGATGTGATCTTTGTGAAGTAGCTTGTCGCATCGTTTGATGAGAAGGGCGTCGCGTACAAAAAGCGGCGCCATCGCAAGAATGGGAAAGAATGCGATCGGGGACAGACCCGCAACCGCCCCGAATACAACGCTCATGCCCGCGCTGACCGGCAGAACTTTTTGCAGGCTGTGCCCGGCGTTCCTGCGTACCCGCGCGACATCTTGGAGCAGGGCGGGCTCGTTCTTGGGCGGGAAGGCGCGGCCCTCGGTGTCGATGGCATAACCGTTAAAGCTGTTCCAGAACGCCGCCGGCGAGGTGATGCTTTGATCCAGGGTCCGTGCATGAAGGCCGCATATGCCGATGAACGCCATGTTCACGCCCAGGATAAATATGTCGGTTGCATCGGCCAAGCCATGCAGCAGATGAAGTCCGGTCATGGTCGCCATGCTGGTCGCCGTAGTGCGCACGGCGGCGGACTGGAAATGCGCGCTCAAACCGCCCGCATGCCAGCCTGTGCCGTCGAGCCGGATATACCGCTCATGCTGTTTTTCAAAGAGGGCGCGCAGGTTCATGGGGCGGATATACCAATCCGCGACACCATGTGTCAAATTATGTAAAGGTATCAAGCCGTTAATGCGACGGTAACGAAAATCGTGTACAGTAAAGCATGGTAAGTATTCCCAAATTATTCCCTCCACGCATGTTCAATGACGCCGACGAAGCCCTTGCGGCCATCGCCGAAATCTATGATGGCGGCGTCGCCTATCTGCGCCAGAACTTTCAGGCCTTTTCCAAGGGGCAGGTGCCCACGGGACGTGTAACGGCCTATTACCCCCAGATGAAGATCGAGGTGATGGCATCGCGCCGCGCCGACCAGCGTCTGGCCTATGGTTTTGTCGGCCAGCCGGGGTCCTATGCGCTGACCCTGACTCGCCCGGACATCTTCAGCAATTACTACCGCGAGCAGATGAAGCACCTGCTCAAGAACCACGGCGCGATGATTGAAATCTCGGTCAGTGATACGCCCATCCCCATTCATTTCGCACTGGGCGAAAACTTCCACGTCGAAAAAGACCTGACGCCCGAACTGCTGAGCCAGGTGCCGCTGTGCTTTGACCAGCCGGATCTGACGCATCTTGATGACACCATCGCGAACGGCACGTATCGCCTGAAGGAGGGGGAGCCTGCGCCGCTGGGCCTGTTTCCCGCGCCGCGCACCGATCTTTCGCTTCTGCGCCTGCGTCATTACACCGGCACGTCGGCACGTCACTTCCAGAACTACGTCATCTTTACGAACTATCAGTTCTATATCGATGAATTCATGCGCATCTGCCATGACCTGATGAGCAACGTCCTCGATCCGAAGCTGGAGGGCGAGCAGGGTGAGTATATTTCCTTCGTCGAACCCGGCGATGTCGTGACACTCAATAAAAATACAGCCGGTGAAAATCCCGATGCCAGATGGCCCGTGGGGCAGCCGCCGCCGCGCCTGCCGCAGATGCCGGCCTATCATCTGAAACGCGCCGACGGCTCCGGCATTACCATGATCAACATCGGTGTCGGCCCGTCCAACGCCAAGACCATCACGGACCACGTGGCCGTCTTGCGCCCGCATGCATGGCTGATGCTGGGTCACTGCGCGGGCCTGCGCAATTCGCAGTCGCTGGGCGATTACGCGCTGGCGCACGCCTATCTGCGCCTCGATCACGTGCTTGATAAGGACTTGCCACCCGCCATTCCGCTGCCCGCGCTTGCTGAAATCCAGCAGGCGCTCGAACAGGCGGTGGGCGATGTCACCGGCCTGAAAGGCTACGACCTCAAGAAAATCATGCGTACCGGTACGGTCGCCACCATTGATGACCGTAACTGGGAAATGCAGCCGTCGATCGAGCAGAATTTACCGCTGAGCATGAGCCGCGCCATAGCACTGGATATGGAATCCGGCACCATCGCTGCCAACGGGTATCGTTTCCGCGTGCCATACGGAACATTGCTGTGCATTTCGGACAAGCCGCTGCACGGTCAGCTGAAACTGCCGGGCATGGCCGATGCCTTTTACCGCAATCGTGTGAACCAGCACCTGCAGATCGGTTTGCTGGCCATGGCGATCCTGCGCGGGGTGGGCCCCGAAAAACTGCACAGCCGCAAGCTGCGCTCTTTCAACGAAGTCGCGTTCCAGTAATCAGGAAATTTTGAAAATCAGCCCTGGCCGCCCGTGTCCATCAGGGCGAGGCCCAGCGGCGCGAGCTTGTTGTCGTTATCGAACAGGCGCGGGAAGTCGGACAGGTCCTTAGCCGCCGCCATCAGCGAAAAGGCGGGGGCGTACTGATCGCAGGAACGCGCGGCAATGTCCGTCATTTCTTCGATGACATCGTTATCGGCGGCGGCGATGTTGCCGTGGAACAGCATGGTGTAACGGAAGCACGGATAACCGTCTTCGGTGATTTCGAAATGTCCCAGCCACTGGCGGCGGTTGATATGCATGATGACCGGGGCCGCGACATCGCGCACCAGTTCGGGCAATTGCATGTTGAGGGCGCAGGAACACAAAAGCGCCTCGTCCTCTTCGTTCCAGAACAGTTCGAAAGAATAACCGTCGATTTCAACCGCGAGCGATTCCGCATCCAGTCTCTGGAAGCGGGCTTTGCGGCTTTTTAAAAAGCGCTCATAGCTGTCCAGCGGGTTGAAACTCCCGTCATGGACATCTTTGGCGGCGGCATCTTTCATTTGCGGGCTTTTTTCTTCTTGGCGGGGGCTTTTTTCGGGGCGACCTTGGTTTTTGTCCTGGCCGGTGCCTTGGCGGGTTTCAGCATGGCTTCCAGCGCATCAAGGCGCGCCTCGATACGGGCCAGGTCGTCGCGCGTCACAAGATCGATGCGTTCGGCCGCCATTTTCATGCGGTCGCGCATGTCGCCGCGCACCTGGTCGCGGATGTCCGAGATCAGCCCGGCCGCGCCGCCCATCATACCTGCCAGATCGTCGATGATTTTCTCACGCATGTTCTGAAACCTTTCGTAAGGCGCATGAATTAGCACCCTGCCTTGGAAAATACAAAGAAAAAGGACAGTCCGGTGAAGGACTGTCCTCTTTCTTACCATCCTCCGCCAAGGGAGGGAGTGGGTAATTCTATACCGCCAGGTCCAGCAGCGAACCGCGCTGCGCCTCGGCGCGTAAAATCTGCGGGGCAGGGCCCTTGTCCTCGGGTTGTGGGACGTTGTCACGGAATCGATTGGCGTCGTTGCTGGCGGCTTTGGCGTTTTCCGGCAGGTCGGTGCGCTTCACTTCCTGCGAAAAATCACTGCGGCGCACGCCCGAATCGCGCTGTTCGCTCTTAATCTCGGGGCGCGAAGGCGCAGGATCTGCGGATCGGGACGATCCCAGCTGCGCGCTTCTGGTATAGGCGGTTGAGCCTAATGAATTGGAAACACTGACCATTCGATATCTACCCTTTTACTGTAAGCCTCATTTTCAATTGTGACCTGAAAGCATTAACAAAATCTTTAATTTTTAGGTCTAAACCTTCATGCGCAGCTGGTATGAAAACCATATGCGCAACTGTATTAAGGAAAAAGTAATACTTTAGGCTTATGTTAAGAGCAACAATAAAGCCCGGAATACCTGCAAAAGTTAGGGAAATTAAGGGCTAACAGGGAAAAACAGGGGTAGCGCCTCATGGCGTCGGAAAAAACAATAGCCATGTACGGTCAGGTCAAAACGGCTTCATCTCTGGATGAGATGCTTGTCGCTCTGCATGACGCACAGCGTACATATGCGACCAGCAAGACGGAAACCAGCGACATCGCCCGCCAGCGCGTCGTTCATACGGTTGCCCACATTCTTGAAAGCGAAGTCACCGAAGCCCAGCGCGGGATGGTGGCTGACATTCTTCTTTCACTCGTGCGTCAGGCCGAAGCCGACCTGCGCGCCAGCCTGTCCGAACGTCTGTGCATCATGGAAGATGCGCCGGAAGATCTTATCCTTTTCCTCGCCCACGACATCATCACCGTGGCCGAACCCATCCTGAAATATTCGGACGTGTTGACCGAGCAGGACCTGCTGTACATCATCCAGTCGAAATCGGCTGAATACTGGCAGGCCATTGCCCAGCGCAAGCTGCTGGATTCGTGCGTCGTCGATGCGCTGGTTGACCGCAACGATGAAACCACCGCCAAATATCTGTTGCTGAACGACAGCATTGCGCTGAAAGAAAATGCGATCGAGGCGTTTGCCGAACTGTCCAAGTATTCGGATGAACTGGCCGAGCCGCTTCTGTCCCGCAAGGAAGTGCCGCAGAAAGTGGCGATGGAACTGTTCTGGCACGTCTCCGCGCACTTACGTCAGTTCATCGTCAAGAATTACAACATCCCCAAAGACCGTTTAGACGCGGCCCTGCAGGATGCCCTGGAAGATTTTGCCGATACGACCACGCTGGGTACGCAGGAACCGCGTCCATCCGCGCTGATGGTCGATCTGGCCCGCCAGTACGGCAATCTGGAACGGATCAACGATGCAATGCTGGTGAAAACCCTGCGCCGCGGGCAGGTGCGTTTCTTCCTGGCGCTGATGGCGCAGCGCACGGGCCTGAAGGCCCAAACCATTCACGACCTGATGCGTCAGGTCGGCGGGCAGGGGCTGGCCGTGGCCAGCCGCGCCGTGGGTATCGCCAAGGAAAACTTCGTTTCACTCTTCCTGCTGTCGCGTTCGCTGACACGCGGCGATCAGGCGGTCGACGCGCTGGAACTGCGCAAGGCGATCAAGTACTACGACGCCATGACCGAAGACATGGCAAGTTCGATCCTCGCGGACTCGATCCTGCAGAGCGCTTAAAAACTAACGAACCGTTTTGTATTTGCGTCCCGGCACCATCTGGTCGCCGGGATTCATGGCATTCAGCGCACGGAAACGCTGTTCGTTCAGGTTGTCGGCAAAAGGCATGCGTGACGCGACGCCTGAAACCGTATCGCCGGTCGTTGCCGTAAAGACTGAAATGCGCATCGGGGCCGCCGCGTTTTTTTCGGCGTCCGTAAGGCGGCGCAGGCTATAGGTGATTTTTTTGAACGTTTCGATCTCGTCCGGCGTCGTCGACTGCGGCATCGCGAACTGGAAACGGAAGACCTGCGTCGGGCTCCATTCAACGGCAACAAGGCGCATCAGCGCGGGGCTGTTATTGATCGTCCCCTGAATTTGGGCGGTGGCGGCGCGCATGCCGTTGATGGTAACGGACTCGACATTGGTCAGGCCCTGTTTGCCGGCAACCCAGCCTTGCGTGATGTAGGTCGCGGGGTCGAGGCTGGCGGGTTTGCTGGCTGCGTTGAAGACAAAGGCCGCGCCGGTATTGCTCTTGGCCTGTGCGGTGATCTGTTCGGGTGAATTTTTCACGGTGAAAGACGGCGGCGCGTAAAACGCGAAACCCATGGCGGGGTGCACGAATTCGCTGCCCTTCACATAGCCGTCCTTGGGCGAGTCGCCGTAAACCATGCCGTCGATCGCGGCATACAGGCGATCCTGTCCTGTGTCCGTACCCTTGACGGGAATGGTCTGCGCCATCTGGCTGGCCCGCGCGACCCGTTCGGATGTCAGGGGGTGGGTTGCCATGAAACTGCGCATTTCCTTGTATTCCTTGCCGGCCTGTGCCGATTCAAGCGCGGATTCCCGTGACAATGTCGCAAGGAACGAGGCCATGGCATTGGGGTCGTAGCCGGCGCCGTTCAGGTAACGGATACCGAGGTCGTCGGCTTCGGTTTCCTGGCTGCGCGAATAGGTGGACAGGTACAGGTTGGACCCAAGCCCGATCAGCTGGTCTGCCGCGCTCGACCCAAGGGCGGCTGATGCCAGCGTGCCGCCAAGCTGCGTCAGCGTGGCCTGGCTGTACCGTTCCGCGATGTGGCGGGCGGTGACATGTCCCATTTCATGCGCGATGACGCCGGCGACTTCCGCCTCGTTCACGGCATAGGCAAGCAAACCGCGGTTGATGTTGACGAAACCGCCGGGCAGGGCAAAGGCATTGACCACCGGCGAGTCGAGAACCGTGCAGCGATAGCTGACATCCTGCCGTTCCAGTTGCGGGATGATGCGGGCGCACAACCCATTAATGTAAGAGGTGACCCTTGCGTCATCGACAACGCCATAGGTCTGTTCGACCTGTGCCTGAGCCTTGGTGCCCTGCTGATTCTCCTGTGCGGTATTCATAAGGCCGGTGAACTGGTTACGGCCCGTGGCGGCATTGGTGGAACAGCCGGCCAAAGCCAGCGTGCAGGCCAGGAAAGCGAAAGACTTGCGGATCGTCACGGGGTCCCCTTTAATGCGGTATGCGTCGATATCTGGTTGCCCTCATTATCTGTATGCTCGCCTGTGCAAGTCAATCCGTGCGCGCGCAGGACCAGCAATCGGCGGCTGAAGGGGCGCAAACGGCCCAGTCAGGACCAGATGTGCCCGCAGGGCCGCTGATGCCCAAGATCATGGGTGATTTCCGCCAGTTGATGATGACCACGCCCAAGGCCCGGGTCACCGATGTGCCGGACGGCGTTACGATCGAGGTCGACGACAAAACGAAGGTGCGGCTTGCCGGCATATGGGTGCCATGGGAAAGCGATGCCGAACCCGGCGAACCCGTGCGCAAGGCCATGGCGCTTTTGAAAAAGGTTTCGCAGGGACGTTACGTGCGCCTGTATCAGACGCGCGCGCCGGGGCCCGGCCGTACCAATCGTCTGGGTCAGACCGTGGCGCAGGTGGAACGGGATGACGGCCTGTGGCTGCAGGGCATTTTGCTTTATGCAGGTCTTGCTACCGTGATGACGTCGGAAAGCAATCCTGAGATGGCCGCGCGCATGTACGCGATCGAGGCGGATGCGCGCAAACGCAAAGTCGGGTTGTGGGCCGATGCGCGCTGGGATGTGCTCAGACCCACGCAGGCCAAGGACTTTTCCAATGAATACCGCATTATCGAAGGCAAGGTGTTTTCAACCGCCCTGCGCAACAACGTCTTTTACATCAATTTCAGCAAGGACTGGCGCACCGATTTCACGATCATGATTCCGGCAGAACGCCGTCTTGCGTTCTCGCGCGAAAAAATCAATCTCATGGGCCTGAACGGTCATACCATCCGTGTGCGCGGCTGGGTGCGGACCAAGAACGGCCCGATGATCGAGGTCAGTCACCCGCAACAGATCGAAGTGCTGGATTAAATGGCGTTCAGAAAACTGTATCCGCAGATCAGACCTTATTCGACCGGCTTCCTGCAGGTCGACGACATTCACACGCTGTATTGGGAACAATCGGGCAATCCCGATGGCGTGCCCATCGTTCTGCTGCATGGCGGGCCCGGTGCAGGCACCATTCCTGAATACCGGCGTTTTTTTGATCCGCATTTCTATCGCATCATCATGTTCGACCAGCGCGGATCGGGGCGGTCCGAACCCTTGGGTGACGTGCGCAACAACACGCCCGATCTTTTGGTTTCCGACATCGAAAAACTGCGCAACCACTTGCGTATTGCAAAATGGCATGTCTTTGGCGGATCGTGGGGGTCCACTCTGGCCCTTTTATATGCGGCTGAACACGCCAATATGTGCGCATCGCTTATCCTGCGGGGCATATGGCTGATGACGCCCGAAGAAAACGACTGGTGGTTTAAAGGCATTCGCACCGTGTTCCCCGAAGTGTGGGAACGTTTTGCCAAATTCATCCCCGAAGACGAACGGCACGACCTGCTGGATGCGTATTACAAACGCCTGCATGGTGAAGACGAGGCGGTGCAGCTCTCCGCCGCCATGTCATGGGTGGGATATGAAAGCGCGTGTGCCACGCTCTATCCCCATTTTCAAACCATGTATTCGGACGACCAGCGCAAGCGCGCGATTGCCATGGCCCGGCTGGAATCCCATTATTTCAAGCACCACGTCCGGGGCCGGAACCAGAGCCTTCTGTCCAGAATCGAGGATTTCCGCCATGTTCCGGCCGTTATCATCCATGGGCGTTATGACATGATTACCCCTTTGAAAACCGCCCATGATTTGCATACATTGTGGCCGGAAGCCGATTACGTGATCGTGCCCGATGGCGGTCATTCCGCCATGGACCCGGCCATTCGTGACCGCCTGATTGCCGCAACCGATAACGCACGTTCGATACGATAAGAAAGAACCAAGCCATGTTTGCCAACCAAGACATCAAGGGTAAAACCGTCCTTCTGCGCCTCGACCTCAACGTGCCTGTGGATGATGCGGGCAAGGTCACGGACTTCACGCGCATCGACCGCGTGAAACCCACCATTGAAAATCTGCATAAGCGCGGCGCGAAAATCGTCATCCTTTCGCATTTCGGACGGCCCAAGGGCGGACCCGATCCCAAATATTCGCTCCAGTTTCTGGCGCCGGTTCTGTCCCAGCGCTGGGGTACGGATGTTTCGTTTGAAGGGCAGGGGGATATCGTCCTCAAGGAAAACATGCGCTTCAACCCCGGTGAAGAAAAAGACGATGCCGGCTTCGCCGCGCAGCTGGCCCGTCTTGGCGATCTCTACGTCAACGATGCGTTCTCTGTCTCGCACCGCGCGCATGCGTCTGTGCATGGCATTGCCAAACTGCTGCCGTCCGATGCGGGCATGACGATGGATGCGGAACTGTCTGCGCTGGATGCGGCCGTGGCCAACCCGGCGCGCCCTGTTGCGGCCATCGTCGGCGGGTCCAAGATTTCGACCAAGCTCGACCTGCTCGGCAACCTGGTGCGTAAGATGGATGTGCTGGTTCTCGGCGGCGGCATGGCCAATACCTTTGCTGCGGCCAAAGGCTGGAACCCGCAAAAATCATTATACGAGGCCGATATGCTGGACACCGCCCGCGCGATCACCGCGCAGGCGGAAGAATCCGGCTGCCAGATCATTCTGCCCGTGGACTGCGTCGCGGCGGATGACTATGCGCCCAATGCCAACACAAAAATCGTCGACCGCAACGACATTCCGGCCGGCTGGCAGTCGCTGGATATCGGCCCCGAAAGCGTGAAGCTGATCGAGGAGGCACTGGAAGACTGCAAAACCATCCTCTGGAACGGTCCGGTAGGCGTCTTTGAAATGCCGGCCTTTGCCAATGGCACCAATAACCTGGCAAAATGGGTGGCAGAACGCACCAAAACGGGCGCTGTTGTATCGGTCGCTGGCGGCGGCGATACGGTCGCGGCACTGGCCCAGGCCGGCGTCACCGACGATTTCACCTATATTTCCACGGCAGGCGGCGCTTTCCTGGAATGGCTGGAAGGCAAGGAACTGCCGGGGGTTGCGATCCTTGCAAAAATGAAGGCAGCGGCCTAAATAAGACCCATGTTCATCCAGACCGAAACCACGCCCAATCCCGATGCCATCAAGTTCATTCCGGGTCCGGCTGTCGCCCCCGGCGGCAGCTACGACTTCCGTGATGCGGCATCGGCGGAAAAATCACCGCTCGCCCAGCGTTTGTTTAAACTGGCTGGCGTGAATGGTGTATATCTGGGCGGTGATTTCGTATCCGTCACCAAGGGGGCGGATGATGACTGGTCTACGCTCAAGCCGCGTGTTCTTGCCGCGATCATGGATCATTTTCTCTCCGGCCTGCCGGCGGTTGATGCGGCTGCCGCACCCGTAGGCGCACAGGAAGAAGACAGCGATATCGTAAGACAGATCCGTGACATTCTGGACGAACGCGTTCGTCCGGCGGTCGCCATGGACGGCGGCGATATCGTGTTTGACCGTTTTGAAGACGGTATCGTGTATCTGCACATGCGCGGCGCATGCGCCGGTTGCCCGTCCTCGACCGCCACGCTGAAAAGCGGCATTGAAAACATGCTGCGCCACTTCATTCCCGAAGTGCAGGAAGTGCGACCCGCACTGTGATGGCGCTTAACATTCTCGCCGTTGATACGTCGATGAATGCATGCGGCGTTGCTGTCAAAACCGCCGATGGCCGCTTTTTTGAGACAATCGAATACATGGAACGTGGTCAGGCTGAACGCCTGATGCCCATGATCGTCGATATCGTGGCACAGGCAGGGATCACGCTGCGGGATATCGGCAAATACGCCATTACCTCGGGTCCGGGCACCTTTACCGGCCTGCGTGTAGGGTTGGCGACGGTGCGGGCGCTGGCGCAGGCATCGGGTATGCCAGCGGTGGGCATTGGCACGTTCGATGCTATCGGGGGTGACGACAACACGTGTATCCTGATCGAAACCAAGCGCAGTGATTTTTACGTCCGTGCACCCGGCCATGCCGATGCATGCATGACGCCGGATGAACTGGCCACCATCCTTAAACCCGAATGGGTTCTGACCGGGGATGCGGTCCACCGCGCACCCGGCAATAACAAAAGAGTCGAAATCAAAAGCGTGCCGCTCGACCGATTGGCCGTTTTGGGCGCGGCGGCGGGGGACTCCGGCCTGCCTGAGCCGGTCTATCTGCGCGGCGCCGATGTCAGCATCGGGCGTAAAAAGCCCGTCAGGATCGTTGAATAGATCTTTATTATTGTAAATCTCTGACGTAATACTTGGAGATAACAATAAAGGTGTGAAATGTCCGATAATTCAAAACATCCTGAACTTCTGAATCTGACCACGCAGATCGTGGCATCATATGTGGGCGGCAATTCCATGCCCGCTGATGCTATTCCCGCGCTGATCGAGCGCGTGTACAAATCCCTCACCACGGTGGGCGCTGCCGGTCCTGCGGCAGCAGACCGTCCGCATCCGGCCGTCAGCATCAAGAAATCGGTCACGCCTGAATACATCGTATGCCTTGAAGACGGCAAAAAACTCAAGATGCTCAAACGCCACCTTAAAAGCGCCTATAACCTGACGCCCGAGGCGTACCGCGAACGTTGGGGCCTGCCCAGCGATTATCCGATGGTGGCGCCCAATTACGCCGAAAAACGCTCCAAGCTCGCCAAGAACATCGGCCTCGGCAAACGCCGCAAGGGACAGAAAAAGGCGAAGTAATCCCATTTTGAAATGGCATGGTGGCCCAGATAAATGAAGCCCGGACAAGGAGGGGATCCTGTCCGGGCTTCTGCGTTCTGAAAGAAAAGCCGCTTGTAAAAGCGAATTACCCTTCCAGGAACAACTCGTCGCGCTCGCTCACATGGGTGGCGATGCTTTCGCGCAGTTTGACCATGGCGCGTGATTCCAGCTGGCGGACGCGCTCTTTCGATACACCAAGAACTTTGCCCAGCTCATCCAGCGTAACCGGTTCGTGGCTTAAGTGACGTTCGCGGATGATGCGCTGCTCGCGTTCCGACAGTTCGGACAGCGCTGCGTTCAGCCATTTCGAACGGCTCTCGCGGTCCTTCATGCCGATGACGACATCTTCCGGGTTCGGCGCGTCGCTGGAAATCAGCGACTGCAATTCCGTATCGCCGTCTTCACCGACGCTCATGTTCAGGGACTGGTCCCCGCCCGAAAGGCGCAAATCCATGTTTTCGACGTCGCTGGCCGAGACGCCAAGATCCTTGGCGATGCTGGCGCGGCCCTCTGCGGACAGATAGGGTGAACCCTGATCGTTCGCGATTTTGGCTTTCAGGCGGCGCAGGTTGAAGAACAATGATTTTTGCGCCGATGTCGTACCGGTGCGCACGATGGACCAGTTGCGCAGGACGTAATCCTGCATGCAGCTGCGCACCCACCATGATGCATAGGTGGAAAAACGCACGTCGCGGTCCGGATCGAAACGGTTGACCGCCTCCATCAGGCCGATATTGCCTTCCTGGATCAGGTCGCCCAGCGGCAGGCCGTAATAACGGAACTTGCCGGCCATCGCCACGACCAGACGTCGATAGGCGCCAATGATCATCTGCATGGCGCGTTCGTCACGGTGGTCGCGCCACGCGCGTGCATATGCCTGCTCGTCTTCCTTCGACAGCATGGGCACTTCCATCGCCGTCCTGATATAGCTGAGGTTAGCGCGGTGTGTTTGGGGATCGTCGATATGTGCCATGAGAACTCCTTTGCCTGACACTGGAACCTACGTGTGGGACAAGGCAAAGGTTTCACCCCAAATCGAATTATTTTGAGGTCAGGTCAGGGCAAGCCTGCGGCAAATTGTGAACGGCGTGTAACAGCTGATATAGGCGCGTATGAAGATGCGTCGAGTCGCACGCTGTTATTAAAGGATAATATATTAAGCTTCGAAGATCTGGCCGACGCTGGCGTCTTTGGTCCACGACGCACAGGTGAGGGACCCGCCAAAGCCGCAACCATTATCCATCGTGGCTGTCACGCAATTTATGTAAAGTCCGCGGCGCTGCGGATCATACCCGCGCACGACTCGCGCATAAGGGTCGTAGGCATCGGTGATGGTCTGGAAATCATCGCCGCCCCACCAGAAGCGATCGCCCTGGTCTTCCAGCGGCAGGTCGATCTTCACGCCCGTATTCACGAACAGCATGGGCTTGTCGCTGCTGTCTTCGGTAAAGGCAGCGCGTTTGAGGCTGCCGAAAAACGTATCATGCCCTTCGCGGCGATAAACCATCTGGCGGACGAAATGGGTCCAGCGCGCAAGGCGGTTGGGGTCGGCGGCGGCGGCGTTCAGGCCCTCGCGCATGTCGATGCCATAAGATTCCAACGTGCCGGCCAGTCCCTGATCCAGCATCCATTCGTACACCATCCACGGGGTGGAGGCGAACTGCAGCTGGAAAATACGGGACAGAAGTTCTTCCTGCTGGCCGCGCAGGTAAACGAAATCGGTGGGCTGCATGCCCGCAATTGCCAACACCATGCGGCGGAAGGCCAGGATTTCATCAATGACCGGGGCGGAATCGGACCCGTGGCCGATGTAGTTGCCCAGGTAGACGATGCGATCGCCGGGGCGGATCTGCGGCACCAGTGCGTCGTGCAGTTTGCGCAGGCGGCTCACTTCGCCGTGAATGGAGGGGATAGTCCAGACGCGTCGTGCGCCCTTGAGGCTGGCGAAACGAAAATCGACGGAGCGCTGAAAAGCGGCCACAGGGACGACAGGTTTGGACATTTGAACCGGAAATCAGGGACTTATTGGGAAGTGATTCGATCGAACCACAACTAATTGTGCCTGACCCGCGATTCCTCTGTCCAGCGCCATGCATAAGAAAAATCAAACTTTCTGCGTGCCGGGGTGAAATGGCGCATAAAACAAAACCGGCCCGCATTTCTAGCGAGCCGGTTTCTTCACAAACGAATGGTTTTTTAAGCGGCCTGGGCCAGTACCGTTTCCAGATGCTCGACGGCCTTGGCTTCGGCGATACGCTGGACAGCCGCGACTTCGCGGGCCAGACGCTCGAGCGCCGACTGATAGATCTGGCGTTCCGAGTAGGATTGCTCGGTATCGTCTTTCGGGCGGCGCAGGTCGCGAAGGACTTCAGCAATCTGGACCGGATCGCCCGAATTGATCTTTGCTTCGTATTCCTGGGCGCGGCGCGACCACATGGTGCGTTTGATCTTGGCCTTGCCGGTCAGGGTCTTGAGCGCGTCTTTCAGGCGGTCGCCGGACGACAGCTTGCGCAGACCTGCGGTCTGGGCTTTCTGGACCGGAATTTTAAGGCGCATGCGGTCTTTTTCAAACGAGATCGCGTACAGCGTGACGGTCAGGCCGGCGATCGACTGCGTCTCAACGCCTTCGATGGTGCCAACGCCGTGGGCCGGGTAGACGACATAGTCGCCGGCGCGGAAATCGATCGGGGTGTCATTGGCAGGACGCACGGCTGCCACCGGCGCACCGGGGCGGGGGGCGGCCATCATCGGGCGGGCATGGGCCTGGGCCTGCATGCCGCCCATGGGGCGTTGCTGCTGAACGATGCGCGGCGCCATCGGGTTCGGGCGTGCGGTCGTGTTCTGGGTCATCGTGACGACAGGCGCTGCCTTGACGGACTGGGTCATGGTGCGGGTGACGATTTTAGGGGCAACCTTAAGCGGGGTCTTTTTAGCGACGGGGGCGGCGGCCTTTTTGGCAACCGGGGCGGCCTTCTTGACGACGGAAACCTTTTTCGGGGCGGGCTTGTTAACTTTTTTAGCCATTTTCACTTTCGCTACGGTTTTTTTGACAGTCATCTTCGGTTTGGCTTTCACCACCGGTTTCTTGACTGCTTTAGCTTTGATTTTATTCGCTTTTTTCATCGTCTCTGCCTCACATATCGTCGGCTTGCAAAAGGGCAGACTCCGCCCGCCACGGCGGGGACCGCGACTTTTATACAAGCCATTCAAGCTTAGGTGCCCCTATTCTTAACAAAATTTTTAGGATTTTTCAATAAAATCCTCACCTTCCACCCTGAAAGCCCCGGATTCACTGGCTCTGCGCCAGATCTTCGCTACGTTTTTTGGCCGCAAAAACGGCCTTTTCGAGGAGGGTGTCGAGGTTTCGATTCTGAAATAAAACATCTAGGGCGGCGGCCGTGGTTCCGCCAGGGCTGGTCACGGCCTTACGTAATGTATCGGGTGAGGTGTCAGCTTTGGCGGCCATCAGGGCGGCGGCACCGATCACCGTCTGACGCGCAAGCTGTTTGGCAACATCATCTGGCAAGCCACTGGAGATAGCTGATTTTTCTAAGGCTTCGGTCAATGCAAAAACATAGGCGGGGCCGGAGCCTGATACGGCGGTAACGGCATCCATCATATCTTCATCAGGAACTTGAACCACGTTTCCTAAGACTGAAAGTAAATGGACAACTATATCATTCTGTTTTGAATTGGTTTTTTCATTCAAGGTGTAGCCGGTAATACCCTGTCCGATCGCCCCCGGCGTATTCGGCATCGCCCGGATGATGGGGCGGTCGCCAAAGTAATGCTTTAACGTGGACAGGGTAATACCCGCCGCGATGGACAGCACCGGAACGTCTGGCGACAGATGCGGGGCAAGGGTGGCTGCCACGCTTCTCATCACCTGCGGTTTGATCGCAAGGACCACGACATCGAACGGACCGTCGATGCCGTCGATATCCGGGCGCATCACGACGCGTGGATCAGTCTGGTCTGGTTGGCCAGGGTCGACGGCGACGACGCGGGTCACCTCCTGACCGCGCAGCCAACCCGCCAGCATGGCCGAGCCCATCTGCCCGCAACCGATCAATAAAATATTCATGGCTCAAACTTATTGGTTTTTGCCATCAGGACAACATCTTTATCGGCGACAACAGATACGAAAAGGCGCCCGAAATTCCCCATGGTCGAAACACCCGTTCACAATCCTGTCCGTATCTTTGTTTTTTCCATCCTCTCGGTGGTGTTCTTCGCCGGCATGAGCGTGTTCGTAAAACTGGCCGCTGCCCATCACGCCATCGTCGAAATCATGTTCTTCCGCAACGCCATGGCCATTCTGCCGGTGCTGATGCTGATACAGGCACACCGCGACGGCTTTGCCCTGCTGAAAACCCGCCGTCCTTTCGGCCACATCCTGCGCGGCACGGTGGGGACGGGGTCCATGGGGCTGGTGTTCTGGTCCTTTGCCCTGCTGCCGCTGGCGGATGCGACCTCGCTGCAATTCGCCATGCCCCTGATGCTGACGGCCCTGTCCGTGCCGCTGCTCAAGGAAGTGGTCGGCCCGTGGCGCTGGGGCGCCGTGATCGTGGGGTTCATCGGCGTTCTGATCATGGCCGCTCCGACCGGGGGCGATACCAACTGGTTCGGGATCGGGGTGGCGCTGGCCTCCGCCTTCACCACGGCCTGTACCATGATTATCGTCCGCCGGTTGGGCCGGACCGAACATGCCCTGACCATCGTGTTTTATTATTCCGTCTGGGGGGCGATCCTGTGCGGGGCGTTCCTGCCATGGTACTGGTCGCCCCCGACCTTCATATCCTTCCTGTATCTGGTCGGCACCGGCCTGTGTGGCGGGGTGGGGCAGGTCTTTATTACCAAGGCCTATGCGGAAGGACCGGCCGCTTATGTCGCCCCGTTTGGCTATCTGGCCATTATTTTCAGTGCCTTTTTCGGCTGGGCCATCTGGGATTCCGTCCCTGCCTGGAACGTTCTGGCCGGAACGGGCGTGGTCATTGCCTCGGGCCTGTTCATCCTGTGGCGGGAAACCCGCCAGCGCCGCCACCTGGTTCAGGACGCGATTCTCGAAACCGCCCCGACTCAGGCGGACGAACGGGAAGAAACTGGACAAACCGACGATCCGGTGACATATACGCAACCGGGTAAAGAACACGCCGCGTAAAGGGTATAATGACCTTCGTCGTCACCGATATCTGCATCAAGTGCAAGTACACCGACTGTGTCGAGGTGTGCCCGGTCGACTGTTTCTATGAAGGCGACAACATGCTGGTCATCAATCCTGATGAATGCATCGACTGCGGCGTGTGTGAACCGGAATGCCCCATCGACGCGATCAAGCCCGACTCCATCGACGGTGCCGATAAATGGGTGGCCATCAACCGCGATTATTCGGCCATCTGGCCCAACATTACGCGCAAGAAGGCGGCACCTGCGGACGCCGATGACTGGAAAGACAAGACCGGCAAGTTCGAAACCGTCTTTTCTCCCGAACCCGGCAAGGGCGACTGAATAATCCTATAGAGCTTCCGGTGAAAGCAGGGTGTCAGGCCAGCTTCCGGATATCTTCGTCTTTCAAATGGCCGGGCACGATGATGACCGGCACGGTGATCTGCGAAATACCCTTGGCCGTAAAGTAATTCACCAGTGGTCCCGGATGGCCGCGTTCAAGGCTGGCCCCCAGCACGATCGCAGCCAGCGACGGATTGCCCTTTGCAATCGCGACGATCTCGTCATGCTTGTGCCCCTCGCGGATGATGAGGGACGGGGTGAAGCCGGATTCCAGGTTCACCTTCGCCGCCAGCGTTTCCATTTCGGTTTCGGCCCTGATGCGCGCTTCCTCGCGCGCGGCGGATTCGATGCCCTGCCATTCAGTAAAGACCACCGGCTCGATGATGCGTGCCATGGCCACGTGCCCGCGGCGCAGCTTGGCCATGTGCACGGCGTAATTCAGCGCGACGGTAAACTCCTGCGTTTCGTCGGCAATCACCAGATACGTGCCGCCATCGCCTTCGCGTCTTTTGTTTTCTTCCGTCATGTTTTAGTCCCGTTTCAAAAGCACCGTGGCAAGCCAGCCGGCCACGATGGCCATGGCCATGCCTGCCAAACCATACAGGAACCCGTTTTGGGTGGCAAAACGGCGTAAATCCGCCGAAAGCCCCTCCGGCACGATTTCAAAGGGCACGCTGGTCTGCGCGACGATTTTGCCGTTCTCGAAAAGATAGGCCAAAACCGTGTATTCGCCAGCCGTCACACTGGCGGGAATGGCAAAGCGGGCTTTGAAAAGATTGGGCCCCGGATAGGTCAGGGGCACGACGTCGCGCACGAACAGTTTTTTATCGACCCGATTTTCAAACAGGGCGTCGACATAGGGTTCCTTGCCTTCGTCATCGGTGCGGCCAATGACCAGATTGTCCGCGCCGATCCTGTTTTCCCGAAGTACGGCCTCGGGCGCGATGGTATCAAGCGTGCTGGCGGCTGCCGTTTCATAAAAACTGGGAACGCCCTTAAACTCGCGCGAAGACGTGTTGGTCCATAAGCCGCCGACGCTGGTCTTGCGGCGCACGGTCATCTTGCGGGGCGGGCCCTTGACCACGATGACGACATCGCCCTTTTGATCCTGCGTGCCGAAAACGGTCAGGTTGGCGCCGGTGAAACCGGTGGTGACGCGGATTGTTTCGTCCGATACGTCGACGGTCAGTGCACGGGCTGGCGCGCTCAACGCGGTCAAAAACAGGACGGCGAGGGCAAGCGCGCGCATCATCTATGCTCCACCGTGATGGAGTAGGGATTGTCCGGCGGAACCACCAGCCCGTAACCCATGCGCAGGCAGACGAAAATAATCATGGCCGCCAGCAGAAGCCGCGCGGGCATGCCGCGGATATACTTGGTCGCGCGCAGGCCCAGGACCACGCCGATGACGGAGCCCAGGATCAGCAGCGCGGCCAGCATAAGGTCGATACTGTGCGACGTGACGGAATGCATAAGGCCTGACAGCGCGGCCAGACACAGCAGCTGTAAAAGCGATGTGCCGGTCACCATCAACGCGGGCATGCCCAGAAAATAGATCATGGCAGGCACGACCATGAACCCGGCACCGGTACCCAGAATGACGACAAGAATGCCGCTGACGAAGCCGATGCTCATCGGCCCGATCATGCTGATGTGAATGGACGATGCCGGATATTCCGTCTGGTAGGGTAGGGTCTTGAGCCATGTATTGACGCGGTTTTCGCGCGACTTGCCCCCGCTATGACGCATGAAATAGGCGCGCGCGATTTCAATCAGCATGGAAATGCCGATCGTCCCCAGCAGAAGGGTATAAAGAACCGAAATGACAAGATCGATCTGGCCGAACCGGCGCAGAAGCTGGAAAACACCAAGCCCGAACAGCGAACCGCCCGCGCCGCCCGCCAGCATGTGCAGCGCGATTTTCACATCGATGCCGCGGCGTTGCCACTGGCTGATGACGCCGGCGGCTGATGATGCCACGATCTGGCAGGTCTGCGTCGCAACCGCCACCGTGGGCGCGATGCCGAAAAACATCAAAAGCGGTGTGGTCAGAAAACCACCGCCCACGCCGAAAAGCCCGGAAAAGAAACCGACGACGACGCCCAGGAAAACAATGGTCCCGGCATTCACGGATATTTCGGCGATAGGAAGATATACGGGCATGATTTATACTTAACACTAACTGAATTATTGTGGCAAAAACAGGGTAACATGCACGATCTGGATCTGGCCGATGATTACGTCCGCTGGTTTGAAACCTTGGGAAAAACCGGGGTTCACAGGCTGGGCATGCATGTCGCAAAGGACGTGCGCTATCGCACGCCGTTGACGGAAGGTGCTGGTCTGGCCGCCGTGACCGCCATTTTCATGTCCATCTTCGACGATGCCGCCGCGGTAAAGATCAAGGTGACGGATCGCGCGCGCGGCATGGACGGGCATACGGTCTATCTGCGCTGGGACCGGCTGGTGACGTCACAGAAAGGTCAGATCCACGGCCTGTCCGGCGTGAGCGAGCTGATGTTCGGAATGGACGGCAAGATCGTGTCGATCATCGACCACTGGGACAGTGTTCCGCCTGTCCCGAAGAAAAGCATTTTCGCGCGCTTCAGAAAGTAAGCGTCAGCGCGTCGGCATCCAGCGTGGCATGCCCGCCCACCGGCAGGGTGCATAACGGGCCGGAATGACCGAACGGCGCATGCGCGACGATAGGAATATCCAGATCCCGGGTGTGTTCGGCAATGATGTCGTCATCGCTAAAGCCGAAGGGTGTGACCGATGAATCGCCCTGCGCGATCATGCGACCGAAAATCAGTCCCGCGATCTGATCGAACACGCCTGCAAGACGAAGCTGCGCCAGCATCCGGTCGTAACGGCTGAGCTGGTCGCCGATATCCTCAAGAAAAAGGATCGCACCCTTTGTCGGCGGCATATACGGGGTCCCGCACAAAGACGCCATCATCGACAGATTGCCGCCGATCATGGGGCCGGCCGCCGTGCCGCCGCGCAGACAAACGGCATCATCCCATGACAGGGTGCAGGTCTTGCCCTGTAAGGCCGCGATCATCTGGTCCAGTTCATGCGGCTGCGATTTGGTGATGCGCGATAATGTCGGCCCGTGAAAGGCGGTTACGCCTGCGCGTGCACAAAACGCATTGGCAATCGCCGTGCTGTCGGAAAAACCGATGAAGGGTTTTGGATTGTTTTTGACAAAATTCAGATCCAGAAGGGGCAGTGTATGCATCGACCGGTTGCCGCCCCGCGCGGCCATCACGGCATGAACGCCGGGGTCTGAAAACACTTCCGACAAGGCCATCGCGCGTTGCGCGGCGTTGCCGGCGGACTGGTTGTCGGTCAGGAAGTTCTGCGCATGAACCTTGATGCGGAAGCCGCGCTTTTCAAGAAGGCTTACACCGTCAAGATCCGGCTGGCCGCGGGATGAGGGGGCCACGATGGCAATGGTGCCGCCATCCGGCAGGGGTGTAAAATGGCTCATGCCTTATTGTTCTTTATTTTGGCGAACGCCTCAAGCGCCCGGTCGCGGCCCGCCTGATGATCGATGATGGGGGCCGGATAGTTCAGGGAAAGCCCGGATTCCCACGGCTTATGAATGAATTTATCAGGCACGTGGGCCAGTTCGGGGACAAAGCGGCGCACATACGTGCCTTCGGGGTCGAATTTTTCACCCTGAAGGATAGGGTTGAAGACGCGAAAATACGGCGCCGCATCTGCGCCGCAACCTGCAATCCACTGCCAGCTGGCAGCGTTATTGGCCAGATCCGCATCCACAAGACAGTCCCAGAACCATTTTTCGCCGTCCACCCATGGCTGCAGCAGGTGTTTGACTAGGAATGATCCGACTATCATGCGCACGCGGTTATGCATCCATCCGGTCTGCCACAGCTGGCGCATGCCGGCATCGACGATCGGGTAACCGGTCATGCCCTTTTGCCACGCGCGCAGAAGTTTTTCATCCCTTTGCCATGGGAAGGATTCGAACTTGTCCTGCAGCGGCTGCGTGGGAAGGTTTGGATTGTGAAACAACAGCTGGATGGAAAACTCACGCCATACCAGCTGGCGCAAAAATGCGTCACTGCCTTTATGCGGGCTGGCCATGTGCCATATCTGGCGCGGGCTGATCTCACCAAAATGCATATGGGGCGAAAGTCGTGAAGTAGCGTCCTTGGACGGGAAGTCACGGTCGTCCTTGTAATCGCCCATCAGCTCTTCGATATAGGAACGCGTGCGTTCATAGGCGCCGTCTTCGCCCGGCGTCCAGTGATCGCTGAAGCCGGCATCCCATTTGATTTTGGGCAGAAGTTCGAGCGTATCAGATGGAATGCTGTGCCATGCTATCTTGGCGGGCGCCTTCAAGGCTGGGCCGATCGCATCTTCCATGCCCAGCACGGCTTTGTAATAAGGCGTGAACACCTTGTACTGTTTGATCTCCATGGGCTCGATCAACACGGAGCCCTTGAAGCTTTGCGCATCAATCCCATCGGCCTTGAGCGTTTTTTTAATGTCACTGTCACGCGCGATGGTGCCCGGCTCATAGGCGCGGTTCCAGTAAACGGACTCTGCGCCTGTTTCCCGGATGACGTTTTTAAGAATATCCGCGGCCTTGCCTTCGCGCGTCACGATGGGACAGTCCAGCGCCCTGAGCGAATGGTGCAGCCACCATTTCGAAGCGGCACCCATGCCGGGCTCGTCATGAATATAAAGGGGAACGACCGGAGCGCCCGTGGCGGCCGCGGCGGACAGGGCGGGGTTGTCGGCCAGACGCAGGTCGTCGCGCAGCCAGACAATCGTGGTGCCCGACATCAGCCCTCGATGCTGCGCCGCAGCTTGTCGGTGAGTGCGGTCAGGGCGGCCAGCTCGTCGGGCGACAGGGTGGCCGGGGCCGAAGGGGTGTGGGACATGCCGGGATCCTGGCCTCTTGTGGGGCCGGTCGGAAGCGGTGAAGTTGTCATTGTCATGCAGGGGCAAAGCACCTCGCCAGCCTGGGGTGGTTGAGGTGGGTAGACTGCCGGCCGTGACCGATGCTGCAGTTTCCGCTCCCGCCGGGCCCACCCTGGCCCGCCTCCTGACCCTCACCGCCC
>CALBME010000218.1 GCA_937896295.1 uncultured Micavibrio sp.
ACCAGGGCGTCCTGTCCATCAACGGTACGGTCAACGCCGGCACTGGCAGCACCACACTGTTGAGCGGTCTCGATCTTTCCGGCAACCGGACGCAGGATCTTTTGCTCGATGGCAACCTGATGACGTATCAGGGTGCGGTGCAGGGCGCGCTTTCAGTAACAGGTTTCCGCGATGTCACGGTCGCCCGCAACCTTACATCCGGCACTACGAACCTTACGGCTGAACGCAACCTGACGATCAATTCCGGTGTCAGCCTTACCGCAGCCTCGACCGGTACGTTTACGCTCAGGGCCGCCGGTGGATTTGTTGCGAATACCGGCACGCTCGACATGACGGGCGCCTCCATCAGCTTGGGCGTAGGGGCGCTGACCATGGTCAGCGGTCTGGATGGATCGGGCAACCGCACGGATCTGACGCTCAATAACGGCAATCTGAGCTTCCAGGGCGCGAACATGACCGCGCTGAGCTTAAGCGGTTTCCGTGATATCAACCTTGCCCGTGATATCACGATCGGCGCGTCGAGCACTGTTACCGCCGAACGTAATCTTACCGTTGCTTCCGGGGCGACGCTGGCGACGAACATCAACACGCTTGTTCTGCGCGCGGCGGGCAACAACATCAACAATATCGGCGCGCTTAAGATCGATGGGAATATTACGACCGGCGCGGCATCGGTCACACTTGTCAGCGGTGTCAATGCCGACGGCACGCGCAGCGACCTTACGCTCAGCAACAGTAACTTCACCCTGACGGGTCCGAGTATGAATGCGTTGAGCCTTACAGGCTTCCGCGATGTGACGTTTGCCCGGAACATCATGTTTAACGGTACGCTGACGGCGGTTGCCGAGCGCAACGTTAACGTGAATAGCGGTGTCAACCTGACCTATGGCGGGACGGGCATCAGCATGACGCTGCGTGCTGGTGGTGCGACATCGGTGAACCAGGGGGCGGTTACTATTGACGGCGTCCTGACGGCAGGTACGACCGGCACGCTGACGCTGGCTACGGGGACGGATTCGACCGGGGCGCGGACGCAGGATCTTGTGCTGGATAATACCCGTTTCGCGATGACGGGGTCCGAGATTGGCCGCATGACCATTTCCGGATACCGGGATATTACGTTTGCGTCTGATTTTACGTTCGGCAGTGTTTTAAGCGCCATTGCCGAGCGTAACCTGACCGTCAACTCAGGCGTAACGCTTGCGGCTGGTCCCATCAGCAGCTTTTTGTTACGGGCAGGGGGCGCGACCGGCGTCAATATCGGCACCCTGAACCTGAATGGAAAGGTGACGTTTGGCAGCAGCGGTACGCTAACGCTTGGTACCGGTCTGGATAGTATGGGGCAGCGCGGTACGGATCTTGCCTTGAATACCGGGAATTTTGCCATGCAGGTGGCTACGGCGGGTTCTCTTGCCATATCCGGTTTCCGCGATGTCACGCTCGACACCGATTTCATTTCTACGGGCAATATCAGCGTCGTGGCCGAACGTAACCTGACCATCGGGAATGGCGTGACGATAGCCAGCGGCGCGGCCTCCAGCACCACGCTGCGTGCGGGCGGTGCGACAGGGGTTCAGGACGGTGTCTTTGCCAATAACGGGCTGGTCAGGGTCGGCAGCCTTGGTACTGTTCTTGCTGCCGGCGCCAATGCGGTTACCCAAGGCAATGATTTCGTATGGGATACATCACATTGGGAAACGCAAAGTTCTGACGTCGGGCCGATCACCGTATCGGGTTTCAGGGATATTACGATCGAGCGTGATATCCTGTCGGGTGATGAAATCATTATTCGCGCGCTTAGAAACCTGACGCTGGGCAGCGGCGTTACCATGACCGCGACGACGAATAATAAAAAATTCTTCCTGCATGCCGCCAATGGGGATGTCAACGGGACTGGTATTCTGACCCTGAATGGAAGCGTTGTTGCCAAGGGGTCCCAACTGGAACTGATCACGGGGCAGGATACGGCCGGATGGCGGCCAGACTTTGTCTTCGACAATGTTCAGGTGTCAACGACGTCCGGAAATTTTGGAGGGTCACGCTTCAGAGGCTTCCGTGACATCACCTTTGCATCCAATTTCATATCGAACGCATATGTCGATGTTCTGGGCATGCGCAATGTTACCGTGAATGGCGGCGTGAATATGCAGACCGGCCCCGCAAACAGCATGATCATGTTCGCAGCAGGCGGTGACTGGCAAAACGCCGGGTATCTGCGCCTGGACGGTACATTCAATCTGAGCAGTACGCTGGGAACGAATTTTATATCAGGCTATGATGCCGGCACGCTTGAGCGGCCTGATCTTGTCTTTGATGCATCGAAATTCACGTACACAACCGTCAATCCGAACCTTTCACTGATCACGATGCTGGGCTTCCGTGACATCACTCTGAACCAGAGTGTCTCGTCCACATCGACCGCCAGCCTGATCGCCACGCGCAACCTGACCATTGGCGCAGGCGTGACGCTTGGGGGCGCGACAGGGGCTACGCTGGTGGCGCAGAACTTCATTAACAACAGTGGTTCGAATGCCGTGAGTTCCAGCGCGGGCCGCTGGCTGATCTACAGCAACGATTCCACGACGTCAAAAATGGGCGGGCTGGCTTATGACTTCCGTACGTTCAATTGCGCTTATAACAACTGCGCAAACCTGCCGGTCAGCGGCAGCGGTTTCCTGTTCGCGAACGGGCCCGCGGCCGAAATCGTGGCGGCTTACCGTGATACAAGCCTGCCGAATACGGTGGTGCGTGCGCCGCAGGCAGCAGCAGTTGCTGCGTCGATGACAACGCCTGCGACCGTCAGTGTTGCGCCGGGTATCGAAGTCCCGCAAAGCTTCATCGCCGCCAGTGTCGGCGCTGCGCACAATTACGCGCCGGCGGATTATATCCTGACCTTTGCGCCTGATATCGCGGACCGCTTCGGCCTGCAGAACTGGGAATTCTAAGGTTTTGCGACAGTAAGGGGATATGCTGAAACGAGCCCGGCCACACTGTTTTCCCACCCTATAAAAGAGTGATAATGTATATTATGGGAATTAATGGGAATAGGTGGCCTTGGGGTGTTTCCGGCCTGTAACCGGCTTTCCTGAGCCATTCATTCGGCCTTTCCAGTGTCGCAATCTGCGCCTACAACATCACCTGACATCAATCCTATCGGGAGTCTTTCGCATGCGCCTTGGTTTTGTTCTTTTGTCCGCACTTACCATGATGTGTTCCGCCGCCGCGTCCGCGCATGAATATACGGCGGGCGATCTGTTCATCGATCATCCGGCCGTCAATGTGACGCCGCCGGGTTCCAAGGTCGCCGTCGGCTACATGACCATCAAGAACAATGGCAATACGGACGATGTTCTTTTGGGCGTTGAAGCACCAGGTTTGTCCAAGCGCCCCGAGATCCATTCCATGACCATGGATGGCGGCGCCATGAAAATGCGCAAGCTTGAGGCGTTAACAATTCCGGCCCACGGCCAGGCCGCCTTAAGCCCGAATGGCACGCACATCATGTTCATGGATCTGGCCAGCGCCGTGAAGGAAGATTCCAGCTTTGACGCCACGTTGCGCTTTAAGAACGCGGGCGACGTGAAAGTGAAGTTCAACGGCGCGCCCATCGGCAGCGGCGGCGATGCATCATCGCACGCGCATCATCACTGAGATCAGACCGAAACGCAGCTTCCGCCGATGTTGCAGGATAACTGCAGCGCACCGATGTAATACGCCGGTGAAATCAACGCATAAGCGATGCCGACGCCCAGTGTGCGCCACCAGCTGTCCGTGACATTGCGTGTAACGACCAACCCCGGCAGGAAATAGATTAGAAACGCCACAAAGCGCGTGGGATCGCCGTTCGAGACGGAAATGGCGCTGCCCGCGGCCAGTGTTTCGACCGCGGCCATGATCAGCATGGGAAGCGCCAGAACGAGGATGTAAAAGCCCAGCTTGTACGAATAGGAATGCTTGAAAGGCGTGCTCATATAAAGACAACGCATGTAGGGCTTTTTCTGTTCCGCCGGCATGCTAGTCTTCCGGCATGACCCAGCCCAAAACCGGCATTCAGTCCCTGCTCGACGTTATGTCCAAACTGCGCGACCCTAACGGCGGTTGCCCATGGGATCTTGAGCAGACCTTCCAGTCCATCACCCCGTATACGATTGAGGAAGCGTACGAGGTTGCCGACGCTGTCGAGCGCGGCGACATGGCCGACTTCAAGGAGGAGCTGGGCGACCTGTTGTTACAGGTGGTGTTCCAGAGCCAGATGGCCACCGAACAGGGCATATTTGATTTTGATGCCGTGGCGCAGGCTGAGGCCGACAAGCTGGTCAGCCGCCATCCGCATGTGTTTGGTGATCAGACGGCCAGGGACGCGTCCGCCGTCATGGATATCTGGAATGCCCAGAAGGACAAGGAGAAAAAGGATAAGGCGGTCTATCTGCTGGATACCATTACGCGCGGGCTCCCTGCCCTGATGCGTGCGCAGAAAATTCATCGCAAGGTGGCCAAGGTCGGGTTTGACTGGCCCCGGATCGAAGACGTTTTTGCCAAAATGGACGAAGAAATCGCTGAACTGAAGGCGGCTGCGGTTCAGGGCGATGCAAAACACATTGAGGAAGAGCTTGGGGATATCCTGTTTGTAAGCTGTGTACTGGCTGAACACCTCGGGGTTGATGCCGAAAGCGCCCTGCGTAGTGCGAATAACAAATTCATTCGACGTTTCAATGGAGTAGAAGACTTGCTTAAACAAAACTCTCAGAAACTGGGACAGGCAAGCCTTGAAGACATGGATGCCCACTGGAATACCGTCAAAAAGGCTGAGAAAGACGCCGCATAGCGGGTCATAAAAGGGCCCGGGTCTGTCAAAGCCCCCTATCGCCCGCAAAGCCGCCCCCCGCCTGGGTTTGGAGCTGGTGTGAATAGCGTGAGGGGGGGGCTAGCCCTTCGCTTTTCGGGCCTGATTAAAGCGGGCGAAATCCGCCTTGCCCAGCATCACTTTCAGGTGGCGGAATTCACCGCGGGTGCGGTTTGATACAACCTCGCCATGCTGGTGCAGCCAGGCCAGCCATTTTCCATCGCTGACGGGCAGTTTCACCGGGTATTCCGTCCGGTCATGGTCGAGGAATTCCTTGATACGATCCTGCAGCGCGTCCAAGCCGTCGCCCGTCACGGCAGACACGGCCACGCCCCGGCCTGAAAGGCGCAGATCGCGGGCTTCCGTGGCGGGCAAAAGGTCGGTTTTATTATAAACATCGATGATGTTTTCAGCGTCGGCGCTGACGCCCAGCTGCTCAAGAATTTCCAGAACGTCTTTGCGGCGCTGCGCGTGTTCCGGGTCGCTGATATCCTGTACGTGCAGGATGACTTCCGCCTGCGTCACCTGCTCCAGTGTTGCGCGGAAGGCAGCGACCAGCTGGGTGGGAAGATCGGTGATGAAGCCCACCGTGTCTGAAAGAACGATCTTGCGCCCGCCGGGCAGTTTCAGGGCGCGGGTGGTGGTGTCGAGCGTGGCGAAAAGCATGTCCTTGACCAGGACGTCTGCCTTGGTCAGGCGGTTGAACAGGGTCGACTTGCCCGCGTTGGTATAGCCGACAATAGCCACCAGCGGGAACGGCACCTTTTCGCGCGCCTTGCGTTGCTGGTCGCGAGTATTCCGGACATGTTCCAGCTGTTTTTTGATCTGCGCGATTTTGTCGGCGATCATACGGCGGTCAAGTTCGATCTGGGTTTCGCCGGGGCCGCCGGTCTTGCCGGTGGCGCGCTGACGTTCCAGGTGGGTCCATGAACGCACCAAACGGGAGCGCTGATAGGTCAGTGACGCCAATTCGACCTGGAGTTTACCTTCCTTGGTCTGCGCCCTTTCCCCAAAAATTTCCAGAATAAGACCGGTGCGGTCGACCACCTTGGCGTTCCATTCCTTTTCGAGGTTACGCTGCTGCACCGGGCTGAGGGTTCCGTTGACCACTACGACGGACGGTTTGTGCGCCTCGATCGAAAGACCCGCGCGTTCGACGCCGCCTTTAGGGATCAGCGTCGCGGGACTGGGGGTGGAAATATTGACGATGATGCCGTCAACGGTTTCCATGCTGATGGCTGCGGCCAGGCCGATGGCCTCTTCCAGCTGGGCGTCAGGATCGCGCGTCTTGACACCGACGCCTTTCAGCACCGGATGGACAATGACGCATGTCAGTCCGTCTTTTGCAGTTTTATGCAACGTCGCCTTCGGGATTGGTCGTGCCGTCTTCATGCAGTTTAACTGGACCGCCGGGCATGATTGTCGAGATGGCGTGCTTGTAAACCAGCTGCGGGCTGGAATCGCGGCGCAGGAGCATCGAGAAATTATCAAACCAGGTAATCACACCCTGCAGTTTGACGCCGTTGACGAGGAAGATGGTGACAGGAACTTTCTGCTTACGCAGGGCATTCAGAAATACATCCTGAACGTTTTGGCCTTTTTCGCTCATTTGTTTCAAATCCTGAAGTCGTTTTTGTATTATTATTTTGCCCAGTTAATTAGCCCAGTGTCACCAGATAAGCAAGGCATTCCCGTGGTGTTTTAAAGGTCATTGCGGGTTTTAATGTCGCAATCTCGTCCGCCGTGTTCATGGTCAGGTTTTCAATGAAGACGGGAACGGCACCCGCGGCATGGGCTGTGCTGATGTCATTTTCCGTATCCCCAACATACCACACGCCTGCGGCAGGCATGTTAAGGACGCTCAGCGCCTGAAGCACACCATCCGGGGCGGGTTTGCCCGGACCCTGAATATCGTCCGCCCCGATCACGGCCCGGAAAAAATGATCCCAGCCGGCATGCGTGATTTCGCGGCGCAGGAATTCGCCACGCTTGTTGGATACGACGCCCATGGGCACCTGCCGGGTGTACAGGTGGTCCA
>CALBME010000219.1 GCA_937896295.1 uncultured Micavibrio sp.
GTGCTCTTCCGATCTGCGCGCAGTTCTTTTTTATCGGAGGGCGGTGTTTTGTCCTTGGTCACGGGGAGCCTCAGATTTCCATTTTAATCGGCCCCTCGGCGGAGCCTTTGATGAACTGTTCGACGTAAGGGTTGCCGGAGTGGTCAACATCCGCTGCCTTGCCGTGCCAGATAATTTCGCCTTTATAAATCATCGCAATATCGTCGGCGATTTTGCGCGCGCTGTGCATGTCGTGGGTAATGGAGAGGGTCGTCGCGCCAAGGCCCTTGGACGTTTCGATGATAAGATCGTTAATCACGTCCGCCATGATGGGATCAAGGCCCGTTGTCGGCTCGTCGAAGAAAATGATTTCGGGATTGGCCGCAATCGCACGCGCCAGACCGACGCGTTTTTGCATCCCGCCCGACAGCTCCGCTGGCAGCAGTTTCGCCACGCGCGACGGCAGGCCGACGGCGCGCAGTTTTTCAATCGCGATGTCATAGGCATCTTTGCGCGACACGCCCTTGCCCTGAATAAGGCCGAAGGCGACGTTTTCCCAGATTTGCAAACTGTCAAACAGTGCGCCGCCCTGAAACAGCATGCCGAATTTACCCATGACAGCGTCGCGCTTGCGTCCGCGCAGATGGGATGTGTCCTGTCCGTCGATCAGGACCTCACCCGCGTCGGGGTGAATGAGGCCCAGCACGCATTTGAGCATGACCGATTTACCGGTGCCCGAACCGCCAATGATGACAAGACTGGACCCCTTGGGCACGCTCAGGTCGATACCGTTCAGCACGTGTTTCGAGCCGAATGATTTTTTTACGCCGCGCAGTTCGATCTTGGGCGTCTTTTCCTGCTGGCTTGCGAATGCTTCGGTCATGAGAAAAAGATCTGGGTCAGCAGGTAGTTGAAGATCAGGATCAGGATCGAGGCGGAGACGACCGCGTTGGTCGTGGCCGCGCCGACGCCCTGCGCCCCGCGTTCGGAATTATACCCGTTATAGCAGCCCATCAACGTCACGATGAAGCCGAACACCGCGGCCTTGACCAGACCGGAGATAACGTCGATCGGTTCCAGGAACTGGATCGTCTGGTCGACGTAATGATGGGCGTTAAAGCCAAGGCGGTAGATGGAGACGAGAAAGCCGCCAAAAATACCGATAATATCGCCGATCAGCACCAGCACCGGCATGATGAGCGTGCCCGCCAGAATGCGCGGCACCACCAGGTATTTGAACGGATTGACCGAAAGCGTGGTCAGCGCGTCGATCTGTTCGGTCACGCGCATCGTGCCGATTTCAGCGGCGATGGACGCGCCGATACGCCCCGCGACCATAAGGCCGGCCAGAACCGGCGCCAGTTCGCGCGTGATGGACAGGGCAACGACGTTGGCAATGGCGCCTTCGGCGTTGAAGCGGGCAAAACCGGTATAGGATTGCAGCGCCAGAACCATGCCGGAGAACAGCGTGGTCAGGCCGACCACAGCCAGCGAATAGTAACCGATATCGACAAACTGGCGGGCGATCTGGCGGCCGAACCACGGCGGGGTGAACAGGTTGACGATGGCGCGGCCCGCGAATTCCGCAAGGCGGCCGACGCTGGCAAAAAAGCGGATGGTCGAATGTCCGATTGTTTCGCTTAAATCGAGGAAGCCGTTACCAAAACGGTGCAGACGCGGAGGGACGGGATTCTGGGCGCTCATGATGTCGCCATTTCGCATGGAATATATTGATTTGTAAAGGCTAGGCGTGTCCGGCGTCCGCCGCGAGGAAAGCGGGATCGATGCCGAGCTTGCGCAGCGCCCTGTCCCATTTCTGGTCGGCGGGCGTGCGGAAGACGAGATCGGGATCGGCATCAACCGTCAGCCACGCATTGGCGTTGATTTCACGTTCAAGCTGGCCCGCGGACCAGCCGGCATAGCCCAGTGCGAAAATCTTGTCGTGTGGGCCTGCGCCCGCCACGATTTCGCGCAGGGATTCGACAGTGCCGGTGACGGCATAATCGCGGTCGATCACGATGGATTCGGTTTTCAGCACATCGGCGGAATGCAGGAGCAGGCCGCGCGCGCTTTCGACCGGGCCGCCCTGCAGGACAGGGAAATCGGCAAAATCATCGCCCGTCGGGACGGAAAGCTGCGAGAGCAGCAGCGAAATGGGGACATTGGTCATTTCATTGTTGATGACGATGCCCATGGCGCCGTTCGCATCGTGGGCGCACATGAAAATCAGCGCCTTTTTAAAGCGCGGATCGGACATGACCGGCATGGCAGCCAGCAGTTTGCCCGTCAGCCATGTGCCTCCGTTGGGGGTCACGGTGTCTGAATCCTTGGCATTGGCGCGCAGAATGGGGTGCATGTCCATTCAGCATGACATAGATCGCAGCGCGGCGGCAACAAGCGTGGCGGAAGTTATTCACCGTTTTGGGTGCATATGAAATTCGCCACCGCCGCCGCGTCCGCGGGCAGGACGGTAAAGCGTTCCCTGCGGTCGAACAGGTCGGCCATGGCGGGGGGCAATGCGGGCCGCTGGCCCGTAGCCTTTTCGACCGCATCCGGAAACTTGGCCGGGTGGGCACAGGCCAGCGCCACGGTCTGGCCGTCCAGCCGGTCTTTGAGCTGGTCGTAAACGTGGAGACCGACCGCCGTATGCGGGTCGGCGGTGTAACCGTGTTGGCTGTGATAGCGGGCGATGGCCGCCAGTGTTTGCGCATCATCGGCCCGGCCACCGAGAAAAGTATCGGCGACCATGTCCCGGGTGCCGGGGTCAACCGCGAACGACCCGGTGCGGGTGAAGGCGTCCATATGGGCGAGCAGGGCCCGCGCATCGCGCTGGCCAAGGTCGAAGAGCAGGCGCTCAAAGTTGCTGGAGATCTGGATATCCATGCTGGGGGAAAGCGAAGGTTCAACCGTACGCCTGGTCATGGACCCCGTCTCCAGGAACCGGGCGAGGATGTCATTGCGGTTGGAGGCCACCACGAGCCGGTTGATGGCCGCCCCCATTTTTTTGGCCACATAGCCGGCATAGACGTTCCCGAAATTACCGGTCGGTACGACCACGTTGATATCCGTCCCCAGCGTGTATGCGGCATGTACGTAATAAACAGTCTGGGCCATGATGCGGGCCCAGTTGATGGAATTAACCGCCGACAGGTTGTGCCGGGTCCTGAATGTTGGGTCCCCAAACAGGGTTTTGACGATGGCCTGACAGTCATCGAAATTACCCTGTACGGCGATGGCATGAACATTGGGCGCGCCCACCGTAGTCATCTGCCGGCGCTGTACGTCAGAAGGGCGTTCGTGTGGATAAAGTATAAAGACTTCAACACCTTGGGCATGACGGCACCCTTCGATGGCGGCAGAGCCGGTATCGCCGGATGTCGCCCCCAGTACAGTCATTTTCCGGCCCGTACGCTTTAGCTGCCAGTCGAACAGGCGACCCAGAAGCTGTAGCGCCACGTCCTTGAATGCCAGGGTCGGACCGTGGAACAGTTCGAGTACGGACAGGCGGTCGTCGAGCCTGACCAGCGGTGTGACGGCGGGAATTGAGAAGCCGTCAGGCCGGGGGGTGTACACCGCCTCCAGCACCGTACGCAACTCCGCCGGGGTCATGTCCGGATCGACGAAGGGGGTCAGGACGATCTGAGCGACATCGATATAGGACAGCCCCTTTTCAAGTGGGGGCAGGACCGGAAAGCGATCCGGAACGTACAGGCCGCCGTCAGGGCTCAAGCCCTGCATCAGGACATCGGTGAAAGAGTCGTCGGCTTGACCGCCGCGGGTGGAGCGATATTTCATGGCTGAAACTTTAAGGGAATTGCCAGACGCGTCAAAGCGTTTACCTTGGACGCGTCCACCATTCCATAGGTCCCATCATGAAAGCCCTGTCCCTTACCTGCCTTACCGCCGTTCTTGTCCTTGCCGCCTGTGCCGGACCGATGAGCTTCGACCAGCACCTGCGCCAGCTGGAAGGCAAGCCGGTCAACGATGCCGACCTGATGCTCGGCCACCACGCCGACGGCCATTATAAGGACGGAGCCAATATCGTCTATGTCTGGCAGGACTATAAAGCCAACAGCGTCTTTGGGTCGAACGTCACCAATGGCGGTCACCGCATTCTGGGCGGGGATGTCGTGTGGGCCGGTATCGTGACCAATAGCTGCGTCATCCGTGCCTCCACCTATGACGGCATCATCAAAAAGATCACCTATGAGGGCAACCCGGGCGGGTGCGAGACCATTTATGGCCGCAAGCAGGAACCGCTGGGCCGGGATACCAGCCAGTAAACATCACCATTTGGGGTGATGGTCGAAAGCCGGTTGACAGGCGCCGTTATTATCACCAGAATTGGTGAATGGTTTTAGACGATCCCACCCTTGATGATCTGTTCGTGGCCCTGTCGGATGCCACCCGCCGGAATATCCTTGAGCGCCTGGTGACCGGGGAAGCGCGTGTGACCGACCTGGCGAAGCCCTATGACATGTCGCTCAATTCCGTGTCCAAGCACATCCGCATTCTTGAGCGCGCCAGACTGGTCACGCGCCGCAAATCGGGCCGCGACCATTTCCTGTCCCTGAACCCGGAGGCGTTCAACGCCGCCGCGGACTGGATGCAGGCGCGCGTGCGCTCAGCGGCCGAGGGCAGCCCGGCAAGCGCGACCGGTGAAAAGGCCAGCGATATCGACAGTTTCGCCGCCCTGATGAAGGCCGAGGCGCAGACGAAGAAAAAACGCTGGTCCCTGTTCGGCGGCGTTTAAAACAGCGGTTCGCGCGCAAACATCGCGGATATTTTGCGCGCCTGATCGTCCGCGCCGATGCGCATCAGATAACGACGATACGATTCCTGCAACGCGTGCATCGCCATGCCGACCGGCACATTCATGCCGCGGCAGGTGCAGTTTTTCTCATACAGGCCGCCACGGGTTTTGCGCGCGCGGGGGATGTCCGCGCCCTGCCCGTCGATAAAGAAGACGATGTTGGTGGCGGGAATATTCTGAATGCGGCGGATCGCGCTCCACGGGGTCAGGCCCGCACCGGGAAAGGTGATGCCGTCATCGCCCAGCGTGAAGACATGTGGCTCGCGAATGTTGACGATAAATTGCCAGAGGGAAATGAGCGCACACAGGGCAAGAAAAACGGCAGCGCCGTGATAGACCAGCCCGCCCTCGCCCCACGCGGTCCACGCCAGCAGCGCGAGGATCGCCGCCGCGCCGGGATAATACAACTGCTTCCAGAAAATGCGGGTGAAGGTTTGTGTCACGGATCAAAAGAGAGCCTTAAAGGCGACACCTGATGTCGCAATTCCGAAGACAAAGCCCAAAAAAGCGTTAACGACACAAACATTGGAACAATCAGCAAACAAATCTGAAATGTTTGTATGCTCGTCTACAATCGCTGCAGGTATGAGAGTTGCAGACTTAGCGGAGTGATACTGCTCAGTGTATCTAAAAAAATATGCCAGCCCCGTAGCCAATACGCCCAAGCTAAAGCAATAAAGAGCCGCGATAAAAAGCCAAGGTTCTTGTGTTAAGGTCTTATCTGCAAAATGTCCGAGCAAGGTAAGGAGAGCTAAACAAGCGCCCCCATTCATAATCATTAGCGCCTTTAAGCTTGCCATCCCTAGATCAGCCATGAACTCATGCTGTCTTTTATAATCTTCAAAGTGCTGATCGAATGTCTGAGTCACCTCAAATCACTCCCACTCAATTGTACCCGGCGGCTTACTCGTCACGTCGTAGACGACGCGGTTGATGCCGCGGACTTCATTGATGATGCGGGTGCAGACGCGCGCGAGGAAAGCATGTTCGAACGGGTAGGATTCCGCGGTCATGCCGTCCGTCGAGGTGACGGCGCGCAGCGCGCAGACGTAATCATAGGAGCGCCCGTCGCCCATGACGCCGACTGTTTTGACGGGAAGCAGCACGGCGAAGGCCTGCCAGATTTTGTCGTACAGGCCGGCCTTGCGGATTTCGTCGAGATAGACGAGGTCCGCCTTGCGCAGGATTTCGAGTTTTTCCTTGGTGATTTCACCGGGCAGGCGGATGGCAAGGCCGGGGCCGGGGAACGGGTGGCGGCCGACGAAATCGGCGTGAAGGCCGAGTTCAACGCCCAGCGCGCGCACTTCGTCCTTGAAGAGTTCGCGTAAAGGTTCGACCAGTTTCAGGTCCATGCGTTCGGGCAAGCCGCCGACATTGTGGTGCGATTTAATCGTGACGCTGGGTCCGCCGGTGAAGGACACAGATTCGATGACGTCGGGATAGAGCGTACCCTGAACCAGGAATTTGGCGCCGCCGACTTCCTTCGCCTTTTCTTCGAACACATCGATGAACAGCTTGCCGATGGTTTTGCGTTTCACCTCCGGGTCGGAGACGCCATCAAGCGCATCGAGGAAGAGTTTCGACGCATCGGCGTGGATCAGCGGGATGTTGTAATGGTCACGGAACAGCTTCACCACCTGTTCGGATTCGCCCGCGCGCATCAGGCCGGTATCGACATAAATACAGGTCAACTGCGCGCCGATCGCCTCGTGCACCAGCACGGCGGCGACGGAGGAATCGACACCACCTGACAGGCCGCAGATGACCTTGGCATCGCCCACCTGTGCGCGGATCTTGGCGATTTCTTCCTCGCGGAAGGATTTCATAGTCCAGTCGCCGGAGCAGCCGCAGACATTGAGCACGAAGTTTTTATAAAGCTTCGCCCCGTCCGGCGTGTGCACGACTTCGGGGTGGAACTGAAACGCGTAGATTTTTTTGTCTTCGTTCGCGATGGCGGCAAAGGGCGCGCCTTCCGAGGTCGCCACGACCTTGAAGCCGTCTGGAATTTTGGTGACGCGGTCGCCGTGCGACATCCAGACCTGGTATTCATTGCCCTTGGTCCAGACGCCGTCGAACAAGGCGTTTCCGTCCTGTACTTTGAGCATCGCCTTGCCGAATTCGCGGTGGTGGCCGGATTCGACCATGCCGCCGAGCTGCATGCACAATGTCTGCTGGCCATAGCAGATGGCCAGAACCGGCACGCCCATTTCGAACACGATCTGCGGCGCGCGGGGGGAGCCTTCATCCGTGGTGGAGCATGGCCCGCCGGAGAGAATGACCCCCCTGGGGTTGTAGGCGCGGATACGTTCGTCGCTGGCCTGATTGAAGGGCCAGATTTCGCAGTAAACGCCAGCCTCCCTTACCCGCCGCGCGATGAGCTGGGTGACCTGGGAGCCGAAATCGAGAATGAGGATGTGATCGTGGGAAGCCATGTTTTCAATTAATGGCTTCGCCTGTTTGTGTAAAGCCCCATGCCGCCAGCCGCCACACCAACCTTTGTGTCGCGGGGGTCCGAAACTTTACGTCGTGGAGGAAATCTGAATGCCGTACTGGCGGGCAGCCTGGGCCAGACCGCCGGGAATGGGGTCGCCGGCCTTGACCAGGAACCATTCCGAACCGTTGCGGTAGATTTCCGCCACGCGCACCGCCGTCACCTGGTCGAGATTGGTGTTGTCGATGGAAAAACGGATGATTTCAGCGTTGGTTTCGCCGTTTTCGATGCGGAAGGTCAGTTCGCGCAGTTTGCCCAGATGCTGGTCGCGTTCGTC
>CALBME010000220.1 GCA_937896295.1 uncultured Micavibrio sp.
GACTGGAGTTCAGACGTGTGCTCTTCCGATCTTGTCCGTGCGGACCGAACGAATGTCGGAGATGATGGACTGCAATTGCTTGATTTCAGCCTCAGCCCCGGCGTTCTGGGCACCCGGATATTCGGGCCAGCGCGCGGCGATCAGTTTCGTGTCGTTGCGGGCGGTGATGCCTGCGTACAGCTCTTCCGTGATGAAGGGCATGAACGGGTTGAGCATGAGCAGGATCTGGTCGAAAACCCATGCGGATGTTTTGCGGATTTCATCGGCCGCGTCCGTATCCATCAACGGCTTGGCCAGTTCCAGATACCAGTCGCAATAAGTACCCCAGACGAAATCGTAAATCGCGTCAGCGGCGGCGTTGAATTTGTATTCGGCCAAGGCCGTTTCGATACCCGCGCGGCATTTGTCCGTCTCGCCCACGATCCATTGATTGAGCACATGCCGGGCCGATGTATAGTCGAACGACGCATCCGGCTTGGCATTGTTCATTTCAAGATAGCGCGCCGCGTTCCAGATCTTGGTCGCAAAATTGCGATAACCTTCAACGCGCTTGTCGCTCATGCGGATGTCGCGGCCCTGCGCCGCCATGGCGCACAGGGTGAAGCGCACGGCATCAGCGCCGTAGGTCTTGGTCAGTTCCAGCGGGTCGATGACGTTGCCCTTGGTCTTGGACATTTTCTGGCCCTTGGCGTCGCGGACCAGCGCATGCATGTAGACCGTCTTAAACGGCACATCACCCATGAAATGGATGCCCATCATCATCATGCGGGCGACCCAGAAGAAGATAATATCGAAGCCGGTGATGAGCACATCGCCCGGATAATACTTTTTCAGTTCAGGGGTTTCTTCGGGCCAACCCAGCGTGCTGAACGGCCACAGGGCCGATGAAAACCACGTATCAAGCACATCGGGATCGCGGGTCAGCTTCACATTCGGGCCGACCTGGGCCTGGGCCTCCTCCTCCGTCTCGGCGACGTAGACGGTGCCATCGGGCGCGTACCATGCCGGAATCTGGTGCCCCCACCAGAGCTGGCGCGAGATGCACCACGGTTCGATGGAGCGCATCCACGCAAAGTACGTGTTTTCCCATTGCTGGGGCACGAATTTGGTTTTGCCTGTCTCGACCGCCTCGATCGCGGGTTTGGCCAGAGTCTGCGCATCGACATACCACTGGTCGGTCAGCAGCGGTTCGATCACCGCGTCGGAACGCTGGCTGTAGGGGATTTTGGTCATGTGGTCGTCGACCTTGACCAGCGCCTCTGTCGCTTCCAGTTCGGCCAGGATCTTTTTACGCGCGGCGTAACGGTCGAGGCCGATATATTCCTCGGGAATTTCGCCGGTCATTTTGGCGAATTTATCCATGACAGAAATCATGGGCAGGTTATGACGCTTGCCCAGGTTGAAGTCGTTGAAGTCGTGCGCAGGCGTGACCTTCATCGCGCCGGTGCCGGTTTCCATGTCGACGTAATCGTCGGCAATGATGGGCACGATACGCCCGACGATCGGCACGATGGCGTTCTTGCCGATCAGGTCCCTGAAGCGTTCGTCGTTGGGGTTCACGACGATGGCGCTGTCACCCAGCATGGTTTCGGGACGCGTGGTCGCAATGGTGATGGTGCGCGCGCGGTCGCCTTCCACCTCGTACGCGATGTGCCACATATGGGCCTTGGTTTCGCGGCTTTCGACTTCAAGGTCCGAAACCGCGGTCTGGAGTTTGGGGTCCCAGTTCACCAGCCGCTTGTCGCGGTAGATGAGTTTTTCGTTGTACAGGCGCACGAAGACTTTCAAGACGGCCTTGTTCAGGCCGTCGTCCATCGTGAAGCGTTCGCGGCTCCAGTCCGGCGTGGTACCGAGCTTGCGCAGCTGGCGGGTGATGGTGCCGCCGGATTCCGCCTTCCAGTCCCAGACGCGCTTGAGGAATTTTTCGCGCCCCATTTCCTTGCGGTTCAGCCCCTGCGCCTCCAGCTGGCGTTCAACGACCATCTGCGTGGCGATGCCCGCGTGGTCGGTGCCCGGCATCCACAGCGCGTCGCGGCCCTTCATGCGGTAATAGCGGGTCAGGATATCCTGCAGCGACATGTTCAGCGCGTGACCCATATGCAGGCTGCCCGTGACGTTCGGCGGGGGCATCATGATGGTGAAAGGCTGGCCGTTGCCCTGGGGCTGGGCGGCGAATACGCCGGATTGCTCCCACGCGTCGTAGTGGCGGGATTCAATGGCGGCGGGATCAAATGTTTTTTCGAGGGTCATGCCTGCGTTTTTCAGCCATAAAGCGCCGAAAATCAAGCTTATTTGACGCTTTGCGCCGGGCCGGGACCGCCAGCGGGACGGTCACGCCAATACTCCGGTCTTGCAAAGGGCAAATGTTCGGGGCGCGAGCAGATCGGGTTGTTATCCCCCGCCGCGACCTTTTCCCGGATCATGGAGAAGACGTTATTGCGGGCAAGGCTTGCGCCCAGCGCGTCCGCCTCGTCCCGCGTGGGCAGGTTTGCGTGGAGCCACAGCACCACCTCCGGCGTCTGGTCCATGCGGGTCTGGGCACCGGACGGCCAGCGTTCAAACAAAAACCCTACGCCGTGACGCCAGCCATGGTTGGGAACCCAGTCGGACCAGCTGACAACGCGAAAATCCTCCGCCCGGCCGCTGGGGTTGTAACCGTTGAAAAGCGGGCGGCTGAAGGTGGCCGGCAGGCGTTCAAAACGATTGTCGTTGGCCGCGTCGGTAAAGACGCCACGCGACGAATTATGTCCGTAAAGGGTGGGAAGGTTGATGTCGCTCATGGTCCTGTTCAGTACATCTGCGCCCGTTTGCCGGGCGTCTGATCTTTGAAAAGACTACGAAAGGCACCCTGTGCAATTCAACAAAAAAGGCCCCTTGCCGGGGCCTTTTGTTTGGTGCGGTGCATAAGACGGATCAACGATCCATCGCGGCCTTGACCATGCGTTCCAGTTCGCGTTCGACCATGCGTTCGATCATCGGCGGCAGGTTGCGGTCGAGCCAGTCCTTGAGCATGGGACGGATCATTTCGCGGACGATGTCTTCCAAGGTGCCTCCATTTCCGGCGCGGCTGATGGCGATGTTCTGGGCCAGGCGGCTCAGCGCATCGACGGAAGCGGCCTTGGCCGACTGATTCAGCAGTGATTCGGTGTCGATGATGTCCGTGGCCGGCGGCGGCGTCATCGCGGCGGCGACAGGCGCGGGTTCGGGTTCCGGGGCCGGTGCGGGCTCAGGCGCAGCCACTTCGGGATCGGTGAAGGCAAGGTTCATGTCCGTCTTGGACAGGTCGATACCGGCCAGCGGATCGCGGCGCTCTTCCTTCGGATCGTCGGCAAAGGCGGCCAGATCGAGAATATCGTCGTCGGCGTTGATATCAAATGCATCGCGCGTTTTTTCGCCCGCGCCCATGTCGAGATCGACCGGCGCCGGGGCCGGCTCGGGCTCAGCCGAGACAGACTCGATGGCTGCTGCCGCCTCTTTCTCGGCGGCATCGTCATCGGAGATGATTTCACGGATCGAGGCGAGAATTTCCTCGATTGACGGTTCCTGATCGCTGCGGGCTTCGGCCATTGGTGACGTAATCCTAGATATCCAGACTCAACTAGAGAAGAATATCAAAACCTTGTCAAAGGGTCATCAGGGACGATTAAAACTTATTAAGAGGATTGTGAAGATCCGTCCGGTCGGCTGACTAGGCCGATGACTATTGGACCGGCTGAACATCCGTCGAAAGCCAGGTTTTTCGTGCCTTGTCCCGCTGGGCTTTTTCGGAATCCGTACTGAACAGACCCAGTTTTTCCCCCGTCAGTTGGCCGGTGGCGGCCTGCAGCGCGAAGGCCGCGACCACCGCATCGCGGCGGGCGGAGACAAGACCCACCTGCGCATCCAGCAATTCGGCGTCGGCATTCAGGGTATCCAGCACGGTGCGCGTGCCGACCTGACGTTCGTTATAGACGCCTTCGCGGGCGATGTTGGCGGCTTCGACCTGTTGTTCGCGGGCGCCGATCTGGGCGATGGCGGCCTCGTAATTGTTCCAGGCGGTGGCCACCTGCCCCGTCACGGCGCGGCGGGCATCGTCGATACGGTCGCGTTTTTCCATCTGCTGGTACTTGGCCTGACGGATCTGGGCACGCGAAGCGCCGCCGTCATAAAGCGGCAGCGAGGCGCGCAGCGCGATGGTGGCATCGCGAGTGGAGTCGATCAGGCTGGTCTGTTCCCATGCCTTGCCGGCGGTGGCCTGCGCATAGACGTCAGGACGCAGCGCACCGCGTGCGAGTTCGATACCGCTTTGCGATGCCTTTTCCTGTTCTACAGCGGAACGGATGAGCGGATGAACATCATTGGCCAGCGTCTTGGCCGCATCCAGCGTGCCCGGAATGACCGCCTGGGTCGCATCATCGGATACGCGCAAGGCCGATCCGTCCATGCCTGCATATTGCATGAAGCGCGCAAGCGCGGATGAATAATCAGCCCGCGCGGCAACCAGCGTTGCATCGGCGCCGGACAGGCGTGCCTGTGCCTGCGCCACGTCGGTGCGGGTCAGTTCGCCCACGCGGAAACCGTTGCGCGCGCTTTCGAGCGAACGGGCGATGACGGTGCGGTTCTGTTCGGTCAGCTCGATGGTCACACGCGCGCGCTGAATATCCATCGCGGCGGTTACGACGTTCATCAGCACGTCCTGCGTCGCGGCGTCATAGGCGGCCAGTGCGGCGTCGGAGAGTTTGAGCTGCTGTTCGATCTGCGCCAGCGTGCGGCCGCCGCGATAGAGATATTGCGTGCCGGTGATACCGATATCATACGGCGTCAGATTGTCTTTGCCGCCCGGGTCGTTTTCAATGTTGGAAACGCCGACCCCGCCGTTCACGGTCACGCCGGGACGGCGCAGCGATTCAGCGATGGAGACGTTTTCGTATTGCTGGCGCAGCACTTCGCGCTCGGCGCGCAGAACCGGGCTGTCGGTGTAGGCTTTAGATAAAATATCGATGATTTTGGCGCCAGATATCTGGGGTACGGCTGCGCTTGTCGCGGCAGGCTGCGGTTCGGAGACAGGCATCACAACAGCCGGTGCAGGTTCCGGTGCGGCCATCGCGGGTGCGGCAGGTGCCGGTTCTGCAGGCACAGCCTGCGGCTGCGCGGTGACGACCAAAGGCGCCTGAGGCGCAGCAGGTTTTTTGGCGGCGTCCTTCGCAAGATCCTTGTCCGAGAGGATGGGCGCCATGCCCTTTGCGGGCGTGGCGGGGGCCGGCACGGGTGCAGGCAGCGCCGGCGCAGATGTTGTGGCGGTAGCCGTGATTTGCGGGGTTTCCTTCGGCAGTTCAGCCGAGCGCACGGTGGTGGTGATGCCGGAGCTGGGCGACGTGACGCTGTATTCGGTCTGCGCCAGCGCGGGGAGCGAAACGCCCGCCAGAAGGGCAATCATCAGGGAGGATCGGATCGAAGCGCGCATCAGAATACGAAGTCCGCGGCCGGTTCGAAACCCGCCAGGTAAGGTGTGGATGCGTCCGCGCCCGTGGTGATGTCGAGTGCGCCGTCATGGGATTTACGCGCGACGACAATGCGTCCCTGCGCGCGGCGCGTTTCGCGCAAGACGCAGATCAGCGCGCCGCCGACGGCGAGCTGCGCCGTCATTTCCGGTGTGATACGCGACACGGCGCCCGGAATGAAAACGACGTCATACGCGCCGCCCTGCCCGGCATCGGCCACGACCGTGATATTCGAGATGCCGGCATCGGCCAGACGCGTACGCGCGGTGGATGCGGCGCTGGCATCCGCCTCAACCAGCGTGACGGTTTTCAGGAACTGCGCGAGCATCACGGCCGCCGGCAGATTGCCTGCACCATAAAACAGCCCGGTGGCGCCAGATCCGCGCACCGCTTCCTGAACCATGCGTGCCTCTGTCATCGGTTCGAGCAGCCAGCCTTTAGCGCCCGCGACTTCCTCGTCCATGTAGACATAGGGGCGCAGGTCGTCGCCCACGAAATTTTCGCGGGGCAGCGCCTTGTAAGCGTCGATCAGTGCCGCCGAATGAATGCCATTGGTCGCAATCTGCGCGTTGACCATATTCAGACGCGCGCGGGAAAAGTCAGTCGTCATGGGAACTTTTTCGAGAGAACGTTAACTACGTTAGCGAAAGTAGCGCGGGCAGGACGTGAAAACCAGCCCTACCGAGCGGTTATTTTGCCGCAAAGGGTGGAGGCGCGAGCCGGAATCGAACCGGCGTGGAAGGATTTGCAGTCCTCTGCCTCACCACTCGGCCATCGCGCCACACACTCTTTACAGGGCGTCTGGTTAACACGCAGGTCGCTGAAAATCCAACAAAAAGTACTGGCCATCCGTGTTCACATAATATATCCCAGTTTTATGACGACTAAGACATACATCCAGATCTGGTGCGACGGCAGTTACCGGTCCGAGCACCGCACCATCGGCTTTGGCTGGGTCCGGGCCCATGACGGCGGCCAGACCGAAACCCGGTCCGAAAAGCTGCCGCCTTTGCGGGATTCCCACAATCATGGGTCCGACGTGGCGGAATTCAGCGCCTTTGCGGGTGCGCTTGCGCCCCTGCCCGATGGCAGCCTGGTCCATGTCCACATGGATTGCCGCAATGTCGTCGATGCCCTGAACGCCGAACGCCTGTCGCCCAAACACATGGGCATGCCGGCGGTCAAAGGCGCGTTCGAACGGGCGGTCGCACAGAAAAAGCGCATGTCTGACGTGCAGATCACCTTCACCAGCGACAGCAACCCCCGCATGGGCGAAGCGCACCGCCTGTCGCGCGAGGCGTCGACCCCGCCCAAAGGGGCCAAATCGCTGAAACGCCGGGGCAAGCACGCCCATCCGGTACGCGGATTTTAGGGTTGCGGACGCATCGCCTTAAGCTTTAGGACAAAGGCATGCCGATCAAAATTCCCGATACCCTGCCCGCCGCCGCCATTCTTGAGGCGGAGCGCATTCCCCTGATACGGGAGGGGCGCGCGGCGCATCAGGACATCCGCCCGCTTCGCATCGCGCTTTTGAACCTGATGCCCAATAAAATCAAAACGGAAACCCAGCTTTTGCGCCTTCTGGGCGCCACGCCCTTGCAGGTGGAAATGACACTGGTGCGGATTGCGTCGCATGATTCCAAAAACACGTCCAAAGACCACCTGCTGGCATTTTACAAGACGTGGGACGAGATCAGGGACCAGAAATTCGACGCGCTGATCGTGACCGGCGCCCCGGTCGAACACCTGCCTTACGCCGAGGTCACGTACTGGCCCGAACTGACCGCCATTCTGGACTGGGCGGAACGCCATGTGTATTCCAGCTTTTTCATCTGCTGGGGCGCGCAGGCGGCGCTTTACCATTATCACGGGGTGCCCAAGCGCGATGTTCCGGCCAAGCGTTTCGGGGTTTTCGACCACCGCATTCTGATGCCGTTCCATCCGCTGATTGCCGGGTTTGACGATGTTTTTCCCGTCCCGGTGTCGCGCCACACCGAAATCCAGCATGAAGACGCCGCGAAGGTCGCGGGCCTTGAGATCCTGGCTGAGGCGGATGAAACCGGCCTGTGCCTTGCCTATGAGCCGGACAGGCGGCGGGTCTATATGTTCAATCACCTTGAATACGATGCCGACACCCTGTCGGCCGAATATTTCCGGGACGCGCAGGCGGGCATGGACACGGCCCTGCCCTTTAACTATTTCCCCGGCAACGACCCCGCCAATACCCCCAAAATCACATGGCGGGCGCACCGGACCCTGTTGTTTTCCAACTGGATCAACATGGTTTACCAGGGCACGCCCTACGACCTCAACGCTTTGTCATATTGACCGCCCTGTCTGGGTACTTTACACAATACGGGATGCGGCTTCTGGACGTCACACCCGAATTCAACAGTATTCAGATTTTTCGTCTGGAATGCATGTACCGCGCGCTGCAGTCGATCGGGCCGTTCGACAGCCGCGCCATCAAGATCATCCAGATCTTTGCCGCCGATGCCCCCAAATATCTTGGCCTTGAGCCGACCGCCATTCCAAGCTTCAACCAGCTGAAGTCCGCCATCGGCCAGCTGGGCCAGTTGCCGCAGACGGAGGCACACAAGGCCAGCAAGGCCCTGACCGAAAAGTTTTCGCAGATCATGCGCGAGGTGCACCCCGATATCGGCTGGCAGATTCCCAGCGCCGTGGGCGACCAGGTCCGCGCCTACATGGACGACATCATCAAGGCCGACACCGTCAAGCGCGGCGAACAGTTTGAATCCTATCTTGATGACCTGCGCGCGATGCTGGACCCGGAGGTTGCGCTGGCGCGCGGCGGCACCGAAAAACGCGACAGCCAGGACCGCCTGCTGGAAGAAATACGCTGGAATCTCGGCCTTGGACGCGAACGCGACGGCCTGAACGTGCCCAAAGAGCGCATGCGCGAAGCCAACAACCTGATCCTGAACTTCGTCCAGTCGCGCTATGACGTCACGATTGCGACCATGAAACGCGCGATCGCGGCCAAGAAAAAACGTCTTGGCAGGGACAAGCCCATCCACCCTGTCCTGCGCAACATCGACACCTTGAGCGAAATCTTAAGCCTGTCGCCGGTGGAAAAGGCCGTGCTGACCTTTTACGCGGAAGCGCGCGAAGGCCCGTTGCGCCACACATTCGCGGCGATGCGCGGTTACGTATGGCTTGGCAACGATTTCCACCGCAATCTGGGCATTCTTGTCGGATATGACGCCGAAGAAACGAAGAACGCCCTTTCGCTGGACGCGCAGGTGCGCGAAGCCAACCTGATCGTGCAGACCATGCCGCCCGAACCGAAAAAGGACGAAAGGAAAGGCGATCCCGCACAGGATATCTTTACCCCATCGGTCGACCTGCCGCTGGAAGACGATTACTACATTCCGGCGCCGACGATGCGCGCGCTGAATGCGGAACGCTCCAATGTCGGTTCACTGATCCAGGCCCTGCTGGGCGCAGACAACCCGCGCAACGCCTTTACGCTGGCCGACAACTTCAACTATGTCGCCGATGACGTCCGCCGTGTTACCGCCGTGATGGTACAGGGCCTGCTGCAACCAGAAAAAGCCGACCGCAAGGGACGCAGTATCTCGGGCCCCGCCGGCGGCGGCAAAAACACGCTGTCCGATGTCATCGCGCGCGAGGCTGAAAAGGTGCTGAACGAACGCCACGGCATGGATGTCACCGTCAAAACGGTACTGGTCGCAATGGCGACCGACCGCGACGCCTATGGCCGCATGAAAAAAGAACAGCTGAGCGGCAAGGACCGGGTTTACGCGCACAAGACCGCCGACGTCATCGCGGCACGCATGAATGCCAAGGTCATCCGCGAGAAAAAGGGCGAACTGGTCATCCTTATCATCGACGAGGCCGACCGCGACTTCATGAACCCGAAACTGACGGGATCGTCGGCAGAAGAAGGCATCAAGGACCTGATCAACCATCACCTGCTGAACCTGCAGACGTCGTGCCTGCTGCTTGCCAATGCCTCGCACCAGGGACAGGAACACATCACGCGCCGCGTCGGCCCCGGTATTTTCCTGAGCGTGCAGCCCTATGACGCGCGCTTTGCGCTGGTCGCGCGCAAATGCCGCGAGGCGGGCTTTGATTTCGACGATCGTATCATCGACGACATCACCGGCAGGTTCGCGCACACGGTCGGCGTGATCGATGCGTGCATCGAAGACGTGCGCGCCGATATCCAGATGCAGCGCGACGCCGGTGTGCCGGTCAGGGATGAGGACATCGTCGGGCTTTTGTACAAGGCATTTTCGCAGATAGAGCGTCAGAACAACGGCGGCATGCGCCCCGTGCCGGTTATCCTGAAAGAAAGTCCGGAGTTCGACTTCGCGGCCGCAAACCCCAAGGGCGCGGATTTCCACGAACAGATCGAATACTTCCTGCGCCAGAAAGATTTCACGGGCACCAATATCCTGCTGACCGGTCCGTCGGGATCGGGAAAAAAGACGCTGGTGCACACCATCGCCAAACGCATCGGTCGCCGCGTGCTGGTGACACAGAGCTTTCCGGACGGAAACGATATCGACGCCGCCGAGCGCGACAATGCCGTCATCCTTGTGGACCAGTCGAACATCGTCGGACAACTGACTGAGTCCCTGTTCCCGATCACATACACCACCCAGCTCAAACACCCGGTCATTTACGTCAATGACTGCGAGATCGCGCCCCCGCCCCACCCGGCGATGACGCATTGTTTCCATCTGGATTACCTGAATGCCCGGGCCATCCTGGTGGCGTGCCACCGGCTGATGCCGGAATTCCCCATCGACCCGTGCGTCCAGCGAATCAAGGACATGACCATCAAGGACATCGTGGCCCTGCGGACCCGCGCCCAACGCCACAAAGAGATCAAGGGCATACGGCCCAGCGAGATCGAGATGGTCGGCATGATGCTTGAGCTTAAGGGCCAGCCCCGGACCAATATTGCCGGGCTGCGCGGCCCTTATGGGCAGCTTATGACGCTGGAAAAGGCCCTGGCCAACACCGCCAGCGGCCTGATCGAGGAAACGCCCCCCATCCAGCCCGGCCAGATCGCCGATTTCGGCGCATACCGGGAAAAACGGCAGAAATCCACGGCTGGACCGGCCAGTGGACCGAAATAAAAAAAGACTGGAAATCCGCCCGGTCTTCAATTATCCCATAGGCCTGATTATTCACGGCTATTCCTCGATAGCTCAGCGGTAGAGCAATCGACTGTTAATCGATTGGTCGCAGGTTCGAATCCTGCTCGAGGAGCCATTTTTCAAATCCGCCTGTTTTTTCACTTTCCAGCGATTCATTGCTATCCAAGTCAGATATAAATTCTGCAAGTGTATCAAACGGTTGTTTGAATTGCACGGTTAGCAAACCATCCTTCCAAATGCAGTTCGATAGTAAAAAGTTCAGAAGGCGGCGTTTTTCGTGCGCGGACTGCTTCATAAAGAGGAATCCGGCATTCTGGGCAAGTTCGAGTAATTGAATGCCCTCTTCGATATAGGTCTGGCTGGCGTTTTGCAGGGTTTCCATTTTCGCCAGTATCTTTTTCTGCTCTTCCCGCCATGCCCCAGCCTTCTCTTCAAAGAAGGTTTCTGAAATTTTGCCGTCCAGCTTGTCCACATACATGCCGTCTATGCGGGTTTCCAGCCGCTTGTATTCGCCCTGCAACCGGCTCAGGGTTTCTTCATGGTATTGCCGTTTGTCTGCATGGCTTTCTTTCAGGGCTTGGCATACCCAGTCCAGAACATCATCGTCAAAACGCAGCCTTTTAAGAGCTTCGCCAAACTGCCGTTCCAGTTCCTCTTCCTTTACGTAGGGAATGCCCTTTGCGCCAATAGCACGGTAATAAACATACTTTCCTTTTTTCAAATCCCCCACAAGGGAACCGCCCGTATAGCCGCACTGGATAAGGCCCGAAAAGGCAAAGTCATGCTTCCGGACTTTCCGCCGCCCGGAAGAACGGTTGTCAAAAATATCCTGTACGGTCTCCCACAATTCCAGCGTGATAATCGGCTCATACTTGCCCTTATAGACTTTGCCGTCCCATTCAAACTCACCGGTATAGATACGGCTCCGCAGGATTTTGTGGATGCTAGACTGGGGAACGCTGTCCTTGCTTTTCTTGAAAACAAGCCCCGCCTCTTTCAGCATGGCCGTGATTTCCTTTACGGAATGATTGCCGGTTGCGTACCATTCAAAGGCTTTGGCTATCAGCGGCGCTGTTTCAGGGTCTGCAGCGATGGTTTTCTTGCAATCCTTGCCGGTTACGTTCAGATAGCCCAGCGGCGCGTTGGACGGCCATATGCCCTGCTCCGCCTTCTCCGTCATGCCCTTGCGGGTTTCTTCGGATAGATTGTCTATGTAGTTCTTCGCCATGAGAACCTTAATACCGTGCATGAATTTTTCCGAAGACCGGGACTCACGGCTCAGGATCACGCCTTCCTTGGCAAAGTGTATTTCCAACCCCAGCTCATCTAGCGTTACCCAATCCTTGATATTCCGGTAAAGCCGGTCTGTTTTTTCCACAAGGATTGCCTTGATTGCCGTATTCGCTTTCAGGAAAGCTAGCATATCAGTAAAGCCCGTCCTGCCGGACTGTTTGGCGGTTTCAACGTCCACAAATTCTTTGGTAACGCTCAAGCGGTTCTGGCTGGCGTAATCATGCAGAAGGCGCAACTGGGCTGGGATAGAGAAGCCCTCTTTTTCCTGTTCCTTGGAGGACACACGGGCATAAATCACCGCCTGCTGCCGTTCTACCAAAATATCGCTTTTTATTCGGCTCATACCTAAAACACCTAAACTGGCTAAAAATTGCCTCTATGGTGTTTAGTATAAACTAAACGATTTTTGAGTCAATCATTTTGCTCCGACCACGCACAGAAAAGATACTTAGAGTCCGTGGACTTATAAGCATCTAACTGTTCATATTTTATTTATGAATGAACAGAAAATAAAAAATCTATTTGGCGATCATGTGCGTGAACTTCGTAAGGCAAATGGGCTGTCACAGGAAGAATTGGCGTTACGCGCTGATCTGGATAGAACATATATCGGTGGCGTTGAACGCGGTGAGCGAAATGTCAGCCTAATTAATATATGCCGAATAGCTGAGGCTCTTTCTGTTTCTCCCGACTTTCTGCTGTCTAATCTTAAAGAGCAAAAGCGAAAATGAGTCTTGTGAATTTAAAAAATGAAATTTTGGCCGATTACCGCGCCAATCTCCCAGATGCAGTTTCTGCGATTGCAAAGAAAGCCATTAGTCATCAGGAAAAGGCTAAAGAAGTAAATTTATTAATAGCGCAGCATAGACAAAAATTGCGTGACGCATTGCTTAACAGAGACAATGGGGTTTCTAAGCAGCAGGCTTTGTTAGTTTTGGAATATTGTACTTCTGTTATGAGCCTAGAATATCGTCATAGTGTCTGGCCGTATGAGTATATGGCTCTTTCTCGAAGAGTTGGAGAACTTTGGGAACGATTCTGCTGTTCGGCATGGGATCATCCTTCTAGAGAAAATGTTATGCGAATGGCTCCGCCGCAATTTGCTGACGTTGCTCGCGCACTACATACTCGCGTTGTCGAAGCCACAGCGGCAATGCCTAAGCGCGAAGATGTTTTAAAGGATGTTGATACACTCCTACAACTTGTTGGCGAAATTAACATGATTGAGGACGAAGTGTTCACCGTGAATGGCGTTCCTCATGTTATAGATTTCAAAAGTGGATTTGGCTCCAATGAAAAAGGAAACATGATTCGCCTTCAAACTGTTGGCAAAGCATATAAGCTCTGGAATCCAGATACACGATTATTGTTCTTAGTTCGCCAAGACGAAAACAACAACTATCTGCGAGTAATACAACAAGCGGGATTGTGGGACGTACGTTGCGGAAATGCCGCATACGCAGCAATTGATGAACTTACGGGTTCTTCAATGATTGAAATTCGGAGGGATGTGATAAATTTTAAATCAGATTTATCAGCTAGTTTTTGGAATGATATGGGAGCGCAGCTCTCTGATCTTAGTAAATATTTAAATTGGTAGCGCCCTCCGCGATTATCCTTTCTACGAAATCCTCCCTTTTTGACAAAGAAGATTCCCAGCCCTCTAAACGTGCCTGCTCCACAATTTTTGTGGCCTCTAATTTTAGTAATTCATCTAAAACCGGGACTGGTATTCTTTTAATATAATTTGCTGAATTGTTTGCGCCCGGATTTATTGCTTTTTTAAGCTTAGAAACATAAGTGCTATTCAAATAAATTAGTAGGAAATCAGTGAGATTATCCTCGTGCGGAAAAACGCCAACTACACCCTGATCAAATACGGAGTCTTCCATAAGGGATGCGGATATTCTTCCCGAGGTGACCATAGGAATTGCTAGCCCCCTTCTGAAATAAAAACCTGCATTTTGAAATCGCGATTTCGAGTCTGACTTGTAATAAGCAATTGCCTCCAAACTCCAATTAACAGCAGAAAATGTTTTCTCAAAAGGCTGCCTGTGCCCTCCCCTCACAAAAGGCACATAGTATTTTTCTCCCTTAATGCCATTGATTTTTTCAGCATCTGTCAGCGCACCTTGATAAACTATTTCATCCCATTCAATGCCGTGCCCATTAAGTCGTCGCGGTGGGTTTTTCGTACAATAACCACAAAATTTTTCATTATCTCCTGAATAAAAACCTGTGCGGCACTCCGCAATTTCGCCCAAGGAAACAAAATTCTTACCGCTAGGAAGCTGGGAGAATGTTTTCGGATGCGTCCAGCCATCAGAAAACTGGTTAATTAAATAGTCTCCCAAAATAATTTCTGATTTCTGAGTAGCTTCCAAATTTAATGGAGAGGCCGCCGCACGTGCATCATACCAAAAAATTTCATGATTCTTATTCAAAGGCTCTTTTTGCCCAGCTATTATGCAGAGTGAACCGTAACCAAAATTAACAGTTTCAAAACGAGAGGATGCAATTTGTACTATCTCTGTAGGCCGTGCTTGTTTAATCAGAAATTCCCGTAGCGGCCTATGATTACGACTCGTTAGAAATGTGTCGGGCACAATAAAAACATACCTACCTTTCTCCTCCAAACAACTAACGCCAAAGTACATGAAGAGACCGTAAGATTCCCTTGCGTAAAGATCGGGATATTGGCTTTTAATTAATGCCCTATATTCTTTTGAAAATCTCAGACCGTAAGGAGGATTACAAATAATAGCATCATATTTATTTTTCAGACTGATAGGACTGCTGAATGCCCCACTAATAAAATAATCAATAAAATCGCCATGCTTAACAAATACATTGTTACCGAATGTGCGCTGTAAAACTTGAATGCTATTACCGTCAACGTCTATTGCATCAACAGAATGAGGCTTTCCTATTAAGTCTTTTATAAAAGCACCATGACCTGCACATGGCTCTAAAATATCTTTACCGCTGACATCCCCCAATAGCTCCATCATTAGATAACGTATCTCATCTGCATCTGTGTAAAATGCCTGAGTACGATTATCCTGATAAAGCGCCTGACTTAACATAGATTTCCCGATTACAATTATTTTGATAGATACTTATAGTCATCTTAAACCCTATCCTGACCTGATTCAATAGCAATTTTCTCCTTATACAGCTAAAAAATCCTGAAACCGATGTTATACGTTCCTCCCTTCCAAAAACTCGCCTTGCTCCCTTAAAGCCTGCTTTAAAAACTGCCATTTAAAGCCCCGCATACCGTGCTTTTCGGCGTTCAGCTTGCAGGCTTCCTTCCCCTCCGGCGTTTTAGGGCCGGTGCTATGCTCCCACGGTTTCCAGTTCTTTATCATTTCCGCCTGCCGTTTGCGGCGCTCCGGTGTCCAGCCATTCTTGTTCATGGGTTTTGTCCTCCAATAGTCCGTTCGTATTTTCTGGATTTTTTCCCGCGTGCGCGTGCGTGCGCGTACTTGTCGGATTATTCCCCTCGGAAGGCGCTATCCCGTTATTAACCTGTTGATATTGCGCCTTGTTATTCTGGATATAGGGCTGGGGGTTCTTGATTGCCGCCAGAGTTTCCAGCGTGGCGCGGCATTGTCCCTGCGCCTTTAACGCCAGCCGCATGTATTTTTCGGCGGCGTTCATGTACTCTCCCATGTTCAATTTTGCCCGCATCGCCATAGAGGAAAATATGCTGTCCAGTGCCAGCGCCTGCGTTGTCAGCAGGGTTTCGATATTCCTTAAATCGCCGCCATGAACTGCCTTGGCTTTGGCCTTTAAAGCGTCCGCACAGTCTGTCAGGCTTACATCGCCCAGATACCCCTTGGAAAACTCCGTCACCAGACCGGCGCTGTTTAAAATCCCGCCCGTTGCCATGTCTGCTATCAGCGCGTCCCGCGTTTTGTCGGGCTGATCCTTGATAGCAA
>CALBME010000221.1 GCA_937896295.1 uncultured Micavibrio sp.
ACTTCGATTCTCCGACAGGAAAAGGCGTTGTCGGCAAGGTGAATGGCCGTGCCGTGGCACTCGGTAATATCAAGATGATGACCGAGTTGAAGATCGATGTTTCCCATCTCGAAAAACAGGGCGACGAGCTGAGACAAGATGGTGCAACCGTTATCTTTGCTGCTTTGGATGGCAAGGCTGCCGGATTGGTGGCTATTGCAGATCCGATCAAGGAAACGACCCCGCAAGCCATCAAGGAATTACGGGCTGCCGGAATTCATGTGGTGATGCTGACGGGTGATAATAAAACAACGGCCTTGGCTGTTGCCCGTAAGCTGGGGATTGACGAAGTGGAAGCGGAAGTATTGCCCGAAGATAAAAGCCGCATCGTCAAAGAGCTGCGTGACAAAGGTCGTGTGGTCGCCATGGCTGGTGACGGTACGAATGACGCTCCCGCTCTGGCTGCCGCCGACATCGGTATTGCCATGGGGACAGGCACGGACGTTGCCATGGAGAGCGCAGGCATCACGCTTCTGCGCGGCGACCTGATGGGCATAGCAAAGGCACGAATCCTTTCAGAAGCTGTGATGAGCAACATTCGTCAGAACCTGTTCTTCGCGTTTGCTTACAACGTAGCAGGCGTGCCGGTGGCCGCTGGCGTGCTGTACCCCGTGTTCGGCCTGTTGCTCAGTCCCATTATTGCGGCAGCGGCGATGGCGCTCAGTTCTGTTTCCGTGATTGCAAACGCATTAAGATTAAAAAGAACCCATATTTAGGTTGAAATGCTAATGGTCATGCATCTCCGGCCATAAGCTGGGTACTTAGCGGTAGCGCTCGGACAACATCCTGAAAGATTTGAGTTTGGCGATGCTGTGCTTGACGCGGACGCGGAAACGGCTGAGGTCGTGGTTATGTACCCTTAACAAAGATTCAACGCAATCCCAAGACTTTTGCATCGGGTCTACTGACTTTATAATAATGTAAATAGTTTCTTGTGTTTAACTGTGTCGGCTAGCGTATGGTTGTTCAATGAGGCCAGAAAGGCTTGCTTCGCATCAAATAAATAATGCTTGAGCTGGCAGGCGCTGGCGATGCGGCATGTGTTTGTGTCTTTGTTGAAACATTCGACGATATCCATGTTCGGCTCCAGCGCCCGCACCAGATCACCCAGCTTCAGCTTATCTGCGCGGTGCGCCAGTTTAACGCCGCCACCTTTGCCCTTGCTGCTGTCAATATAACCAAGCTGTGCCAAGTGATGCACGACTTTGACCAGATGGTTGCGCGATATGCCGTAATGCTCGGCAATCTCCCGCACGCTGCAACGTCGGTCGGTATGAGCGGCGAGGTACATCAGGCTGCGCAGGCCGTAATCTGTAAAGATGGTCAGTTGCATAAAAAGCCGATCATTCTGTTATTGACTCTCATAGCATAGGTTATAATATGCATGATAGATACATATTAAGGAGAAACGTCCATGCTCAACGAGAAAACCATCCAAATCGTTAAATCCACCGCCCCCATTCTGCAAGAGCATGGCGAAACCCTGACCAAGCATTTTTATAAGCGCATGTTCAGCCATAATCCTGAAGTTGCGCCATTCTTTAATCCCACCAACCAGACCGCTGGCAAGCAGCAACGCGCACTGGCAGGAGCGATTGCAGCTTATGCCGCCAATATCGATAATCTGGAGGTTCTGGGCGGTGCGGTTGAGCTGATCGCCCAAAAACACGCCTCGCTGATGATCAAGCCGGAGCATTATCCGATTGTCGGTGAAAACCTTCTGGCATCCATCCGCGAGGTGCTGGGCGAAGGCGCAACCGATGACATCATCAACGCCTGGGCTGAGGCCTATGGCTTTCTGGCCGACATCCTGATTGGTCGTGAAAAGCAGATTTACGATGAGAACGCCAAGAAGCCAGGAGGCTGGGAAGGCTTCAAGTCTTTCCGCGTTATTCGCAAAGAAAAAGAAAGCAGCAATATCACTTCGTTCTATCTGGTTGCCGCCGACGGTGCGCCGCTGCCCGCGTTTAAACCTGGGCAATATATCACCGTCCGCGCACAAACGCCGAACGGATCGACCACCATGCGCAACTACAGCCTATCCGACAAGCCAAGGCAGGATCACTTCCGTATCAGCGTCAAGCGTGAGGTTCCGCCAGAGGCCAATACACCCGCTGGATATGTTTCCAATATGCTCCATGACCAGATTGACGTGGGCAGCACCATCGAGATCGCACCTCCGTGCGGCGAGTTCTTCCTCGATGTGACCGAACAACACACCCGTCCGCTGGTCTTGTTGGCGGCGGGTGTTGGCATCACGCCGATCCACAGTATCTTGCTGGCAGCTCTCGATGCCTTCCCAGAGCGTGAAATCGTGTTTGTCCATGCAAGCCTGAATGAGGATGTGCAGGCCTTCCGCGCCAGCTTTGATACGCTTGCGCAGAAACACAAAAACCTGAAAGCCTATTACCGTTACAGCGATGCGCCACAATCCGGTGTTACACGCACCGGCAACGCCAGCACCGGCTTTGTTACGGCGGAATACCTGGAATCCTTGCTGCCAGGGCGCGATGCGGATTATTACTTCTGCGGCCCCCAGCCGTTCATGGTTGCGCTCTACCATGGCCTGATGCAATGGGGCATTCCTGCGTCACAGGTGCATTTTGAGTTCTTCGGCCCGCGTCAGGAGCTTGAACGGGCGGCGTAACCAATGGCCACGCGCACCATCCTGTTGGAACGAGTCTATGACGGTGTCCACCAGAAAGGTTATCGCGTTCTGGTGGACAGGCTCTGGCCGCGCGGTGTGACGAAAGAGCGCGCTGCTTTGGATGAATGGTGTAAGGAACTTGCACCCAGCCCAGCATTAAGAAAGTGGTTCGGTCACAAGCCGGAACGCTGGGCAGAGTTTCAGAAAAAATACGAACATGAATTAACGAGCTGCGCAGCTGCAGCCCGTGCCCTGTTGCATCGTGCTAGCCGCAAGAAACTGGTTCTTGTTTATGGCGCAAAGGACAAAGAACATACACACGCCCTTGTCCTGAAGAAATATCTCCTCAATCTTTCTGAAGAAGATGATGGGCCTGTGGATGTGGCATCGCCCGTGTGCTACGCGACAGACTTTGATAGGTCACGTTAAATTCTAGGCTTGAAGACTCCAGTTTCCGCGTATACTCGGCCTTTCTTATTTTTAAGCATCGATCGCGTTGGTTTTCCAAATATCCTGCGCCAGGGCCATGAGCAGCGCGTGGCGCTTGTCGATGGCGGCGGCGTCCCATGTCGGGAACGCGGCCAGCTTTTCGTTGATCCGTGACACGGAGCTATTTTGCCCGATGGTGGCCAGTTCTGCCATGGAACGGGTCAGGTAGTTGTTGCAATCGCGGTAGATTTTGAGTTTCTCGGTATAGAAATTGTTGCCCGCGATGATGTTATGGGGCTTTTCCAGCAGAGTCAGGTTGCCAAGGCGTGTTTTATAGTCGTCATACACAGCATCGGGGTTTCCTGCCGCCCATGCCGCGCGCAACTCGTCGGTCGGCGTGTCGGGCAGAATATGCTCGATCTCCAGCGTCGTGTACGGCTCC
>CALBME010000222.1 GCA_937896295.1 uncultured Micavibrio sp.
CGCACGTTCGCGGCGTAATGCCATCTACGGGCGAGGCACCGGTTTCCAGCATCGGTTCCACCCTGCACCCCCATGCCTCCTTCACCATCCGGCAATCCTCCGGCGTGACGGCCCATATGTGTTGCGCATGACGCGCAGCCCTACGGCAACGACGATTCATGCGGATCTGATAGGCATTAAGAATATTACGCGATCCCCATCGAAATCTTTCTGACGGGCTCATCAATGCCAGATACGGCCACGGAATCATCGAGGCCCCGGCAATCGGCCCCCAGAACCAGGGAATGCCAAGTCTCCAAAGATATCCCGGCTCACGAAAGCCGATGATATTCACGTGATGCGCGAGTTCAAAAGGCTGCCGAGCGTGCCGCCCTTTTGCTTTTGAAGAAGCAGGGTTTGATGCAACTGGTCTTCGGAAATACGCCCCTTGCCGACCAGAAGGTCGCCGAGGCGGTTTTGGTACATGAGCTTTTTAAAAGCCCCGAACACACCCGATTTATTGTTTTCTTTTTTCATTCTTAAGTCCGTGTACGTGTTGTTACTTCTGCCGTTTGCCCGGTCACACCCGAAATAGGGGTATGGCTTCGCATAACCCCAAATATACGGGGCAAGGTTTAGTAATTTATGAAAATCGCCCGCAATTTTACGCGATCGCGCCCAAAAAGGCCGAAAACGGCCACTTCCTTGCCTGTATCAACGATTTAAGCTACCTATGCCGGTATGACCCTCGCCGCCCAGCTGCTCCCGCTTCTTGAGAAAATGACCGGTTCCACGGTCCTGACCGTGGGGGATGTGATGCTCGACCGCTTTATATATGGTCAGGTTGACCGCATCAGCCCCGAGGCGCCGGTCCCGGTCCTCTCCGTCAAACGCAAATCCTTAAGTCCCGGCGGCGTGGGCAACGTGGCCGCCAACCTGTCTGGCCTCGGCTGCACCGTCCGGCTGGTCTCCGTCACCGGTGACGACGCGCCTGCGCGCGCCCTGTCCGACGCGCTTGAGGCGGGCGGCATTCACGCCACCCTGATTTCCGATGCGTCGCGCCCCACCATCCAGAAAGACCGCTTTATCGCGACGGGCCAGCAGATGCTGCGCGTGGACGAAGAAAGCACCGCGCCTTTGTCCACAAGGCTTGAAGACGAACTGATCGCCGCCAGCATAAAGGCGGCAAAGGGCTGCGATGTCATCATCGTGTCCGACTATGGCAAGGGCGTCGTCGGTAACCGGCTGATCCGCGCGCTGATCGATACCGGCATTCCGGTCTTCATCGATCCGAAAGGGTTCGACTACTCGAAATATAAGGGCGCGGCCCTGATCACCCCCAACCGCAAGGAACTTGCGGACGCCACGCGCTCCGCCGCCAGCTCCGACTCCGACGTGGTCGAGGCGTGCGAAAAACTCATGAAGGAATGCGGCATCAGGGCGGTTCTTGCCACGCGTTCGGCCGATGGCATGACGCTGGTCGGCCACGGCGAACCCACGCATCTGCGCACACAGGCCCGCGAAATCTATGACGTCTCGGGCGCGGGCGATACGGTGATTGCGACCGTCGCCGCCGCGGTTGCCTCGGGCGCCGATATGGTTTCGGCGGCTGCCCTTGCCAATATTGCCGCCGGCATCGTCGTTGAAAAAGTCGGCACCGCCGCCATTCGTTCCGACGACATCGTGCGTTTTCTCAACGACAACACCCATCATGTCGATCTGCTGTCGGGCACGCCGCATGGCCGCACCATTGCGCCGGTCCTCTCGTGGATTCAGGCGCAGGAACAGGTCGAACGCTGGCGCGCGCGCGGCCAGAAAATCGGGTTCACCAATGGCTGCTTCGATCTCATCCATCAGGGGCATGTCACCATGCTGGACCGCTGCCGCGCGGCCTGCGACCGCCTCGTTCTCGGCCTCAACTGCGATGCCTCAGTCAGCCGGCTCAAAGGGCCCACGCGTCCCGTCAACGGCGAACAGGCGCGCGCGCGCGTCATCGCGGCGCTCGGCTCTATCGACGCGGTGGTGCTGTTCGGTGCCGATGAACAGGAAGGCGATACGCCCCTGAACCTCATCAAACACCTGCGTCCCGACATGATCTTTAAAGGGGCCGATTACACCGCCGCGACGGTCGTGGGCGCTGATTTCGTCGAATCCTATGGCGGCAAGGTCGTCCTGATCCCGCTCGAGGAAGGCTTCTCCACCACCAATACGATCAAAAAGCTGGGCGCGGCCTAAGACCCGCTTTTACCATGGGCCAAACGGGCCTATATTAGGGGCCATGCGCCTCTTGACCCTTTTCTTCGCCCTCTTTCTCGCCGCCGCCCCTGTTTTCGCCCAGGACATGATGGCGCCGTCACCTGCAACCAACGACGCGGCCCAGCAGGGCGCCGCAAAACGGGTCTTCCTGCGCCTGCATGCCGACCGCGACGCGGCCGTTCCCGGCACCACCATGCGCCTTGCCATCGAACAGCTGATCGTCCCGGGCTGGCATACCTATTGGACGAATCCCGGCGATTCCGGCGAACCCATGAAAATCAAATGGGACCTGCCGCAGGGATACGCGGTCTCTGACCTGCTCTGGCCCACGCCCGATCATGTCCCTTACGGGCCGCTCATGAATTTCGGCTACAGCGACCAGGCTCTCATGCTGGCCGATCTGACCGTCCCCGCCGAGCTGCTGACCGGCCGCGGCCGCGCGCGCATCGGCGGCAGCGTCCGGCCCTCGATCAGCATGGTGACCTCGGGCGCGGTCAGCGTCTCGCGCTCGAACAGCGCCTCGGCCACCTGCGTGGGATGTTTGGCGCCAGCGCCGATGCCCGCGCGCTGGATGGCCGCGCTCTGGTGCTTGGCGGCCAACTGGCACACGCCCCACAACGCGGCGCCCTCGGCCAGGCCCTCGGGCAGCAGCGGGCCGATGGCGCGGTACAGCAGCACC